>DASTNW010000034.1:0-21929 GCA_035762685.1 Solirubrobacterales bacterium
AACTGACGCCGAGGGCGTGACCCAGGCGGAGGCCGAGGCCGTGGAGGCACCGCCGGAGGCGGAGGGCGCCGCTGCGGACGCGCCCGAGGCAGAGCCCCAGGCAGACGCGCCGGAAGCGGAGGTTGAGGCCGATGCGCCGGAGGCCGAGGCAGGCACGCCGGAGGCCGAGGCGTCCGCGGAGGAGCCGCAGGCGGCAGCGGAGACCGAGGCAGACACGGACGCGGAGTCGTCCGAGGCTGGGGAGACCGAGGACAGCGCAGCGTCGGAGGACGCCGAGGACGAGAAACCGGCCGATGCCGGTGACTCCGACGAGGACAACGCCTGAAACCCCTGGTCCCGAAGCCGAAGGGCAAAGGCGGCGGGCTGGTCGAGTTGGTCGTCATCGTCGCGCTGGCCTTGGGGCTGGCGCTGGCAATACAGGCTTGGCTGATCAAGCCCTACCAGATCCCCTCCGAATCGATGGAGCCCACCCTCGACGTCGGCCAGCGGGTGCTGGTCAACCGCTTCATCTACCACCTCAGCGACCCCTCGATCGGCGACATCATCGTCTTCCACCCGCCGGCGGGGGCCGACAACGGGACTGAATGCGGCATCCAGCCGCGCTCCGGCGAACCCTGCCCGAAACCGACCAAGGCCGAGTCGAGCCAGAACTTCATCAAGCGGATCGTCGCCGGGCCGGGGGACACGCTTTCGGTCCGCAACGGCCACCCGGTCGTCAACGGCGAGGAGAAGTCGGACGAGCCTTACATCCTGGCCTGCGGGAGCGCGCCCGCCTGCAACATGCCGCGGACGATCGAGATTCCACCCGACCACTACTTCATGATGGGCGACAACCGTGGAGCAAGCGACGACAGCCGCTTCTGGGGCCCGGTCCCCCGCGACTGGATCATCGGCAAGGCCTTTGCCACCTACTGGCCACCAGATCGCATCGGCATCTTCTAGGCCCGCCACCCACCGCCGCAGGCTGGCGCGTAGCCGCCGCCTGTTTGCCTTCGACCGCGGCCTGCAGAGTCGCTTCGTCGCCGGCGCCGACGAGGCCGGTCGCGGCTGCCTGGCCGGGCCATTGGTCGCCGCCGCCGTCCTGATCGACTACGAGGAGCTCTCGCGCGCGGACCGCCGCGCCCTCGCCGGCCTGCACGACTCCAAGCAGATGAAGGTGGAGCAGCGGCTGGAGATGTTCCCGAGCGTGCTGCGGGCGGCGACCCGGGTCAGCGTCGTCGTCCGTTCCGCCGCCGGGATCGACCGCCGCGGGTTGCACGTGACCAATCTCGAAGCCCTCTCGGTTGCGCTGGAGCGGCTGCGGCCGCCGGCCGAGGCGACCTGCCTCTCGGACGGGTTCCCGCTGCCCCGCTGTGCGGTCCCGCACCGGGCGGTCGTGGAAGGCGACGGCACCAGCGCCGCGATCGCCGCCGCCTCGGTGATCGCCAAGGTCACCCGCGACCGCTACATGCACCGCGCGGCCGACGAACATCCGGGCTGGGGCTTCGACGAGCACGTCGGCTACTCGACCCCGGAGCACCGCGCGGCGATCGAGCAGATAGGCATCTCGCCCCTCCACCGCCGCTCCTTTCAGTCTGTTGCTTATTCACAGCTGAGCCTGTGACGCGGCTGACCGGCGCATCTCGGCGTCCTCGGTCGGTCATGTGCAGAGCACACTCCCTCCCTCGTCCTTGACCTGCTTGGTCAGGCGCGCCACTTTCCGATTCAGAAAGCGCCTTGGATGTGCTCGATGTCGAGCACGCGGCCGGCGTGGTCGAAGGTGACGCCGACGGCGTCGAAGCGGATCTTGGTGTAGGGCGGCAGGTCGCGGTGGGCGGCCATCCAGGCGGTGGCTAGCCGGCGGACGCGGCGCTGCTTGCGCGCGTCGACGGCGAGGACGGGACGCTCGGGACCGAAGGCGGCTCCGGCCCGGCCGGCCTTGACCTCGACGAAGACGAGGGCGCGGCCGTCGAGGGCGACGATGTCGAGCTCGCCGTGGCGGCTGCGGGCGTTGCGCTCGAGCACCCGCCAGCCGGCGTCGGCGAGTCGGCGGGCAACCAGTTCCTCCGCGATCTGGCCGGTCCTCTGGCGGGCGATGGTCATCGCCGGGCACGCTAGAGGCCCGCCTCGCGCATATGGCGCGCGAGAAGTCACAGCATTGGCGCGAACTCGCGGTGACACGTGCGCCGCGGCCTCCTAGCGTGCTGTCCCATGCTCGCCACGGCCCGCACCTTCACCCTCGACGGCATCTCCGCCCGACCCGTTCGGGTCGAGGTCGACGTCCATCGCGGGCTGCCCGGTTTCGCGATCGTCGGCCTCCCGGACGCGGCGGTACGGGAGGCGCGGGAGCGGGTGCGGGCGGCGCTGGTCAACTGCGGCTTCGAGTTCCCGTTGCAGCGGATCGTCGTCAACCTCGCCCCGGCCAGCCTGCGCAAGGCGGGGCCCGGGATGGACCTGGCGATCGCCTCGGCCCTGCTCAGCGCCTCCGGACAGCTTCACTGGGAGGCACTGTCGCGGGTGGCGATGGCCGCCGAGTTGGCGCTTGACGGCTCGACGCGGCCGGTCAACGGGGCGCTGGCGATCGCCGAGGCCGCGCGCGAGGGCGGCGCCGAGGCGATCGTCGTGCCGGCCGAGAACGGCCCGGAGGCCGCCCTGGCGGAGGGGATCGACGTGGTCCCCCTCGACAGCCTCGGTCGCCTGCCGGCGCTGGCCGCGGGCGAGTGGGAGCCGCAGCGCCCCGCGGCGCTGTCGCTGCAGCTCGGTGCTGCGCACGGGCCGGACCTCGCCGACCTGCGCGGGCAGCCGCACCTGCGTCACGCACTCGAGGTAGCCGCGGCGGGCGGCCACAGCCTGCTGATGATCGGGCCGCCCGGCGCCGGCAAGTCGCTGGCCGCGAGCCGCCTGCCCTCGATCCTGCCGCCGCTGGCGCCGGTCGAGGCGCTGGAGGTCGCGCGCATAGCCAGCGCCTGCGGTCGCCTCGGGGGATCGCTCCCGGGCGGGCGGCCGTTCCGGGCACCGCACCACACGATCAGCCCGGCCGGCCTGGTGGGCGGCGGCAGTCCGCCGCGCCCGGGAGAGGTGACGCTCGCCCACCGCGGCGTCCTCTTCCTCGACGAGCTCTGCGAGTTCCGCCGCGATGCCCTCGAGGCGCTGCGGGCGCCGTTGGAGGCCGGCACCGTGGCGATCGCCCGTGCCTCGAGCCGGCGCGTCCTGCCCTGTCGCTTCATGCTGGTCGCGGCCGCCAACCCCTGCCCCTGCGGTCGCGGCGAGGCCGATCCGGACTGCAGTTGCGCGCCGCTCGCGGTGCAGCGCTACCAGGGCCGGCTCAGCGGCGCGCTCGCCGACCGCATCGACATCCTCGCCGCCGTACGCCAGCCGAGCGCAGCCGAGATCGGCGGCGCCCCCGGTGAGCCCTCGGCCGACGTCAGGGAGCGGGTCGCCGCCGCCCGCGATCGCCAGCAGCGCCGTCTGGGGCCTGGCCGCTGCAACGCCGAGATGACCCCTGGCGAGGCGCGGGAGTGCGTTCTCAGCAGCGAGGCGGCCGCGTTGCTGGCCGAGCTCTACGCGCGGCAGCGGCTCAGCGGTCGCGCCCACGACCGGGCGCTGCGCCTGGCGCAGACGATCGCCGACCTCGAGGGCGCTGAGACGATCGGGCGGGAGCAGATGGCCCAGGCGCTGCAGCTGCGGAGGCGGGATCGTGGCTAGCGAGTCCTCCCAGGCCTGCCCCGAGTGCCTGCGCCGGTCCTGGCTGCTGGCGCTGCTCGGCCCCTACATCGAGCGGATCGCGACCGGCTCGCCGGGCGCGCGCTCGCCCGAACTGCTGCGGCTCTCCAACGAGGACCTGCTCGCGGCCGCGGCGCCGAAGGTGGCGGGCCAGTTGCTGGAGCGGATCGCCGCGCTCTCCGAGCGGGGCCTGGAAGAGGAGCTGCTGGCCGCCCGGTGCTGGGCCTGCTGCCGGCACGGCGATCTCTATCCGGCGGGGCTGCGCGACGCCGCCGACGCGCCCTGGGCGCTGATCTGTCGCGGCGACCGCGGCCTGCTCGACGGGCTGGAGCCGTTTGGTGCCGTGACCGTCGTCGGCTCCCGCCGCGCCACCTCCTACGGCCGCGAGGTTGCCCGCGAGCTGGGGCGGGAGCTGGCGAGCGCCGGGATGGTCGTGGTCAGCGGCCTCGCCTTCGGGATCGACGCTTGCGCCCACCGCGGCGCCGTCGACGCCGGCCGCACCATCGCCGTCCTCGGCTGCGGCCCCGACACCGCCTACCCGACGGCGCATCGCTCGCTTTGGCGCCGGATCTCCGAAGAGGGCCTGGTCGTCTCGGAGTTCCCACCCGGCGCCGCTCCCTGGCGCTGGACCTTCCCGGCCCGCAACCGGATCATGGCCGCCCTGGCGGGGATGACCGTCGTCGTCGAGGCGGCGGCGCGCTCCGGCTCGCTGATCACCGCCGACCTGGCCGCGGACCTCGGCCGCGACCTCGGCGCCGTTCCCGGCCCGGTCACCTCCCGCGCCTCGGCCGGTCCCAACAACCTGCTTGCCGGCGGCGCCTGCGTGGTCCGCGACGCCCAGGACGTCCTCGACGCGATGCTCGGGCCGGGGGCGGTGGCGGTCGACCGCACCGGGCCGCCGCTGGACTCCTCGTTGGCGGCGGTCCTGGCCGCCGTCGAGGCTGGCGCGGACGGCTGCGACGGCGTCGCGGTCGCCCTCGACCTCCCCGGCGCCGACGCAGCCGCCGCCCTCGCTCGCCTCGAGTCGCTCGGCTACGTCACCTGCTCGCCGATGGGCGTGTACTCACGCACCCTGCTCGCGGCGTCGACCGGCGCGGGTATCTAGGCTGGCGGCGTGAGTTCTCGACGTATTCCAGCGGTCCTCTCGATCGCCGGCTCGGACTCTGGCGGAGGCGCCGGCATCCAGGCCGATTTGAAGGCCTTTGCAGCCTGCGGTGTGCACGGGATGACGGCGATCACCGCGATCACGGCGCAGAACACGGTCGAGGTCGAGGCGGTTGAGCTGGTTTCCTCGGAGATGGTGCTCAATCAGATTTACGCGGTTGGCTCGGACATCGGGATCGATGCGATCAAGATCGGCATGCTGGGAACGCCGGAGACGGTCGAGGGGGTGGTCGCAGCGCTTGCGTTGACCTTCCACGAGGCGCCCGTAGTCGTGGACCCGGTGATGGTTGCCGAGAGCGGGGCGGTCCTCCTCGACGACGACACCAGGGAAAGGCTGATCGTGAGGCTGCTGCCAATGGCCACCGTGGTGACCCCGAACATTCCCGAGGCGCGGGTGCTGACCGGGGCGGGGGAGGGGGCGAGCCAGGAGGATCTGGCGCGCGGCGTCTTGGAGTTGGGTCGGGAGGCGGAGTTGGGTCCGAAGGCGGTCGTCGTCACCGGCGGCCACAGCGAGGAGCTGGTCGATCTCTTCTTCGACGGCGAGCAGGTGGTCGAGATCCCCGGCGAGCGGCATCCCGGCGGCGCCGCCCACGGCTCCGGCTGCACCCACTCCTCGGCTCTTGCCGCCTACCTGGCGCGTGGCGCTACGCCGCTGGAGGCAGCTCGCAAGGCGCGGACGGTGGCCTCGAGAGCCGTCGGCTCGGGGCTGCGAGAAATCGGCTCAGGGCCGGGCCCCGTCGACGTTTTCGGACTTCGTTGAGGACTTACCCCACCCATAGTGTGGTCAAGTCCTCGACCTTCGGGACGGTCCCTGCCCAGTAGATTTCCCGCATGAGCTCCAATGGCGCCAAGACCGCCCTACCGCGTCCGCGCTCCGCCACCGTCTTCGACGGCCCTGATCGCGCTCACGCGCGCGCCTACATGAAGGGGATCGGCTTCGACGACGAGGCGCTGAGCCGGCCGACGATCGGGATCGCCAACACCTGGACCGAGGCGATGCCCTGCAACTTCCACCTGCGCGGGCTCGCCGAGCACGTCAAAGAGGGCGTCCTCGCCGCCGGCGGCACGCCGATGGAGTTCAACACCGTCGCCGTCTCCGACGGCGTCACGATGGGCACCCAGGGGATGAAGGCATCGCTGGTCAGCCGCGAGGTGATCGCCGACTCGATCGAGCTGATGGCCCGCGGCTACCAGTTCGACGCGATCGTCGCCCTCTGCGCCTGCGATAAGACGATCCCCGGCTGTGCGATGGCGCTGGCCCGGCTCGACGTTCCGTCGGTGCTGCTCTACGGCGGCTCGATCGCCCCCGGCCACTGGCACGGCCGCGACGTCACCATCCTCGACATCTTCGAGGCGATCGGCGCCCACAGCGCGGGCGAGATGACGGACGAGGAACTGAACGAGATGGAGGGGGTCGTCAGCCCCGGCGCCGGCGCCTGCGGCGGCCAGTTCACCGCCAACACGATGGCCTGCGCCTTCGAGGCGCTGGGGATCAGCCCCGGCGGCTCGGCGATGGTCCCGGCCGAAGACGACGACAAGGCGACGGTTGCCGAGAAGATCGGCGAGCTGGTTCTGCGCGTGCTCGCCGACGACATCACCCCGAGCAAGGTGATCACCCGCGACTCGCTCGAAAACGCGATCGCCTGCGTCTGCGCCTCCGGCGGCTCGACCAACGGCGTCCTGCACCTGATCGCCCTCGGCCACGAGCTCGGGATCGAGCTCGACATCGACGACTTCGAGCGGATCTCACGGGGGACGCCGTTGTTCGCGGACCTCAAGCCCGGCGGCCGTTTCGTCGCCACCGACCTCTACGCCGCCGGTGGCGTGCCGCTGATCCTCAAGCGCCTCGCCAAAGCGGGCATCCTGCACACCGACGCGATCACCGTCACCGGCAGGACGATCGGGGAGGAGACCGCCGCTGCCAGCGAGGCGCCGGGCCAGGAAGTCGTGCGCCCGGTCGAGAACCCGCTGAAGCCCGAAGGCGGCTTGGCGATCATGCGCGGCAACCTCGCCCCGGAGGGCGCCGTGGTCAAGGTGGCCGGGACCGAGCGGCGCCAGCAGACCGGCCCCGCCCGCGTCTTCGAGTCCGAAGAGGACTGCTTCCGCGCCGTCAAGGACCAGCGGATCAATCCCGGTGACATCGTCGTGATCCGCAACGAGGGCCCGGTCGGCGGTCCCGGGATGCGCGAGATGCTGCAGGTGACCGCGGCGATCGTCGGCGAGGGCTTGGGCGAGACCGTGGCGATGGTCACCGACGGCCGCTTCTCCGGCGCCACCCGCGGCCTGATGATCGGCCACGTTGCCCCCGAGGCCGTCAGGGGCGGCCCGATCGCGGCCATTCGAGAGGGCGACCAGATCACCGTCGACATCGACGCCCGCCGTCTCGATGTCGATCTCTCCGATGAGGAGATCTCTCAGCGCGTTGCGGAGTACAAGGCGCCCGACTCGCCTTTCGGCTCCGGCGTGATGTCCAAGTACGCCGCCACCGTCTCCTCAGCCTCCAAGGGCGCGGTCACGCACTAGCCCAGGAATTCGTCCAGGAGGGCGTTGAACCGCAGCGGACGCTCTAACTGGGGGACGTGCCCAGTCCTCTCGAAGATCTCCAGGCGCGAGTGGGGGATCCGGCGGTGGTAGCTGAGCGCCGCCGCCATCGGGACCACCCGGTCGGACTGGCCCCAGACGATCATCGTCGGTACCTCGATCTCACCCAGGCGCTCGCGGACGTCGTGCTGGATCGCGGCGTGCAGGGCGTCTCCGAAGCCGTCGGCTCGCTCCAGGCCGCTGTTGATCTGCTCGAACAGGAGGTCGGCACGGAGGCGGTTCGGGTAGCGGACGAAGGGGCCGAAGACGATCTGCCGGGCGCGCGGGTGGGTGACGATCCAGCGTCCGCGGTCGCCGAAGTGGGGGCCGAAGGTCTTCCAGGCCCAGGCGGTTGCCACCGCGCGCTCCTCCGGGTTCCAGGTGTTGAGGATGCCCGCCGCCGAGACCAGCACCAGCTTCTCGAAGCGGCCCGGCATCGCCGTCGCCGCCTCGACCGCGATGAGGCCGCCCATCGAGTTGCCGACGATCGTCGCCCCCTCGACCCCGAGCTTCTCGCAGAAGTCGTGGACGAGGCGGCCGTAGGCCGGCATGTCGATCTTCCAGCTCGGCATCGGACTGGCGCCGAAGCCGGGCAGGTCGAGGGCTATCGCCCGGTGGTGGCGGGCGAAGTGGGGCAGGTTTTCCAGCCAGTTCTGCCAGGAGCCGGAGATGCCGTGAACGAAGAGGACCGGGTCGCCCTCGCCGAGCTCGACGTAGTTGACGTCGGCCCCGGGCAGCTCGATCCGGCGAAGGTGCCGGCGCCACTCGACCCGCTGCCACTCCGGTTCCGGGTTGCCGTAGTCCGAACCGGTGGCGATGCGCGGGTCGCGGAGCGTCGCCTCAGGCATACCCCATGCGTTCCAGTACCGGGATCTCGCGGATCTGCGGCGGCTGCAGGTGGTCCCAGAGGATGCCGCGCGGGCGCTCGTACTGGCGCTCGACGTCGATCACCGCCCGCGGCGTCGCGATCAGGTCGACCGGCAGGTCGTGGGCGGTCGTCATCAGGTGCTGGCGCAGGATCTGGATCGGGTGGACGGTGGTGGCGACCGTGGTGTGGTCGTCGATCTTGCCGGCGTCGGCGAGGATCCCGTACTCGAGGTCGTGGTAGCCACCGCCTTTGCCGACCCGCGCCCCACTCAGGTTCACCGCCACCGAGCCGCAGAGGACGAAGTCGATCTCCGGCTGGTCGTCGAGCGAGACGACGCGGCCGTGTTTGAGCGCCCCCTTGATCGTCGCCGCCTCTTTCACCGCCGCCTTCGAGAGCTTTTTCGGGTCGAGGACGCGAAAGGGGTGCGGGTCGCGCAGCCGCGGCACCGCCATGATCACTGTCCTGCCCTCCTCCAGGGCGATCCGCCGCGCGTGCGTCTGCGGCGAGTCGGGGTTGGCCTTGATCGTGCGGGCGCGGCGCCAGGCCCGGTGCCCGGCGAGCTTCTCGGCCGCCAGCTTGGCGCCGGCGAAGTTCGGGATCCGCCCCTCGGCCCCGGGGAAGCGGGCGACGCCCTCGCGTTCCATCGCCTTCCAGACCTCTTTGCGGACCTCGTCCTTCGTGCGCACCGACGAAAGATATCCGCCCGGGCTGCCGATAGGACCGATGCAGATGCGAAATTGCAGGGAAGAGAGCCGTCAGGGCCGAATGATCCGTATGCCTAAACTTTTCGCAACCCTGGGCAGTTCGAGTCGAGGTCGGTAGAGGAGACGAGTTGGGCCGCAAGACGCAGATAGCAGTGATCGTCGGCGTCGCCTTGGTGATGCTCGGCGCGGCCGGCGCCTACGCCTACGACAGCTCGCAGAAGGACAAGATCGCCGAGGGGGTCCGCGTCGCCGGCGTCGACGTCGGCGGCCTCGACGAAGAGGAGGCGGCGAACCTCGTGCGCAGGCGCCTGCTGGCGCCGCTGCGCCACTCGCTCCGAGTCAGCTTCGACGGCGAGACCTGGCGACTCCCCGGCGCCAGGCTGAAGGTCCACGCCGACATCGACGACGCGGTCGCGGAGGCCGTCGCCGAAAGCCAGGACGGCGGTCTCCCGGGGCGCCTGGTTCGCTACGTAACCGGGGGTGAGGTGAGCGAGAGCATCACCCCGCAGGTGGCCTATTCGGAAGCGGCGGTCAACAGGTTCGTCCGCCGCGTCGCCGAGGACGTCGACCGCGAACCGCAGAACGCCGACGTCGAACCGACCGGCGACTCGCTCGAAGTGGTCGCCGGTGAGAACGGCCGCAAGCTGCGCGACAACCTGCTCACCGAAGACCTCAACGCCGCGGTGCTGAACGCGAATGCGCCGCGCACGATCGTCGCCCAGGTCCACGCCATCAAGCCGGAGGTGACGAAGAGCGAGGTCGCCGCCGAGTACCCGTCCTACCTGACGCTCGACCGTGCCACCTACACCCTGCGCCTCTGGGAAGACCTGAAGCTGGCGAAGACCTACACCGTCGCCGTCGGCCAGGAAGGCCTCGAAACCCCGGAAGGCCTGTACGCGATCCAGGAAAAGGAAGAAAACCCGACCTGGCATGTGCCGGAATCGTCCTGGGCCGGCAGTCTCGCCGGCCAGGACATCCCGCCCGGACCTTCCAACCCGATCAAGGCCCGCTGGATGGGGATCTTCGAAGGGGCCGGCATCCACGGCACCGAAGAGACCTATTCCCTGGGCACCGCCGCCTCCCACGGCTGCGTGCGGATGGCGATCCCCGATGTCGAAGAACTCTACGACCGGGTTGAAGTAGGGACGCCGATTTACATCGGCTGAGCGGGGCGAGGACCGGCCCATCTCGGGGGCCCTTCGCAGGACGAATCCGGGATAGGGCGAATTCAGTTTCGTGGACTGGACGAATGCTCTAGCGGAGTACGACCGGGACTTGCGTGCTCGCAGTGCGGCTGAGCGCACGCGGCGGGCGTATGCGGTCGATCTCGCGGGGTTCGTCGAGTGGGTCGAGCCGCAGGGGCTTGGGCCGGGCGACGTCCGGCATCGGGACGTGCGGCGCTACGCGGCGGGGCTCTCGTCGGCCGGGGCGGCGCCGGCGACGGTGGCGCGCAAGCTGGCGGCCATTCGCGGGCTCTACGGCTTCCTGGTCCGCACCGAGCGCGCCGGCCAGAACCCGGCGGAGCTGGTCTCCAGCCCGAAGCGCGCCGAGAAGCTGCCGCAGGTGCTGAGCACCGAGCAGGTGCGGGCGCTGCTGGAGCGGATCCCCGCCCACACGCCGCTGGAGCTGCGCGACCGGGCGATGCTCGAGCTCGCCTACTCCTGCGGTCTGCGCTGCGAGGAGATCGTCAACCTCGACGAGGGAGCGCTCGACTTCGAGACCGAGCAGCTACGGGTGCTCGGCAAGGGCTCCAAGGAACGGTTGCTGCCGGTGGGCGAGCCAGCGCAGCGGGCGCTGCGGCGCTACAGCGAACGCGGCCGCCGCGCCCTGGCAACCGACCCGCGCGAGCGAGCGCTGTTCCTCTCCAAGAGCGGCCGGCGCCTCTCCAACTCCGACATCACCCGCCGCCTCGGTCTCTGGACGCGCGAAGCGGCGCTCGCCGCCGGCGTCTCGCCCCATTCACTTCGTCATTCATTCGCGACCCATTTGCTCGAGGGGGGTGCCGATCTGCGTACCATCCAGGAGTTGCTTGGCCACGCGTCGATCTCGACCACCCAGGTCTACACCCGAGTCGACGCGGCTCGCCTGCGAGACACCTATGCCGCCAGCCACCCCCGCGCATGACGCCCTCCAGCCAACCGACCATAGAATCGTGAGTCAGGGATGGAAACTGGCGTAAAAGAGGTCGAGCTACGCGATCTTTGGCGTCGCTACAAGGAGGAGAGCGACGCCACCGCGCGCGAGCGCCTCGTCGTCGCCTACTCGCCGATGGTCAAGTTCGTCGCCGGCAGGCTCGGCGCCGGCCTGCCCTCGCACGTCGAAGACGCCGATCTGATCTCCTACGGCCTGGTCGGCCTGATCGGGGCGATCGAGCGCTTCGAGCCCGAGCGGGGGATCAAGTTCGAGACCTTCGCGATGACCCGCATCCGCGGCTCGATCATCGACGAACTGCGCTCGCTCGACTGGGTGCCGCGCTCGGTGCGCTCGCGCGCCCGCGAGATCGAGGCCGCCCAGGCCAAGCTCGAGCACGAGCTGCAGCGGGCCCCGACCGAGGCCGAGCTGGCGGCGAAACTGAACATGTCCGAGGAGGAACTGCAGACCTCGCTGCTGGAGATCGCCAACTCCTCCGTCTACGCGCTGGACGAGCTCTGGACCGTCTCCGATTCCTCCGGCGACCAGGTCTCGCTGTTGGACACGATCGCCGACGAGGGCGCCGCCGACCCGCAGCAGGCGCTCGACAGCAGCGAGGTCAAGGACCGCCTCACCGAGGCGATCGGCTCGCTGCCCGAGCGCGAGCAGCTCGTCGTCGCCCTCTACTACTACGAGAACCTGACCCTGCGCGAGATCGGGGAGGTCCTCGGCGTCACCGAGTCGCGGGTCTCGCAGCTGCACACCAAGGCCGTGATGCGGCTGAAGTCCCACCTCCAACCGGCGTGATCGCCGCCGGCGCGAGCAGCTTCGAGCTGGCGCTGGCCCGTTTCAACGCCAGCGAGGCGGCGCGCACCGTCGCCGGCCTGACCCGCACGCTGGGGGAGCCGCGGGTCTCGATCGGCGCCGCTGCCGGGCGGGCCGACGCAGCCCGGATCACCGTCGCCTGGGACATCACCTGGTACCAGTGGACGGTCGCCGGCGGCGAGGGCGAGCAGCCGGTCGCGGAGGTGGCCAGGGGAACCGAGATCGACCAACTCGACGCGGCGGCCCGGCAGTGGAACGCGAAATGGCGAAACTGACGGTCAACGTCGACGGCGGCGCCCGCGGCAACCCGGGACCGGCGGCGATCGGCGTCGTCGTGCGCGATGCCGACGGCGAGGTCGTGGAGGAGCGCGGCGAGCGCATCGGCCGTGCCACCAACAACGTCGCCGAGTACAGGGCGCTGCTGCTGGGGATCGAGCTGGCCGCCGCCCACGGGGCGACCGAGCTGGAGCTGATCGGCGACTCGGAGCTGATCGTGCGTCAGGTCGAAGGCCGCTACAAGGTCAAGGACGCGACGATGAAGGAGCTGCACGCCGAGGTAAAGCGGGCGCTGGGGCCGCTCGAGAGCTGGTCGATCCGCCACGTGCGCCGCAGCGACAACGCCGACGCCGACCGCCTCGTCAACGCGGCACTGGACGGCGGGTAAGCTCGGGCGGTGTCCGATCGCACCCCCGATCCGATCGACTCCGGCGTCGACATCGGCCATGTCCATCTCAGGGTCGCCGACGTCGACCGGGCCCTCGATTTCTACTGCGGCGTGCTCGGCTTCGAGCTGATGCAGCGCTACGGCGAGGACGCCGCCTTCGTCTCCGCCGGCGGCTACCACCACCACATCGGCCTCAACTCCTGGGAGTCGAAGGGCGGCTCGCCGCCGCCAGCGGGGACCACCGGGCTCTACCACGTGGCGATCCGCTACCCGAGCCGGCGTTCCCTGGCCGACGCGCTGCGGCGCCTGACCGAGGCTGGCGTCTCCCTCAGCGGCGCCTCCGACCACGGGGTCAGCGAGGCGCTCTACCTGGCCGACCCGGACGGCAACGGGATCGAGCTCTACTGGGACCGGCCGCAGGAGGACTGGCCGCAGCCGCAGCCCGGCCAGAAGGTGGAGATGTTCGTGCGTCCACTCGATCTCCCCAGCCTCCTGGCCGAGCTGGGTTCCTAGCTCGTCGGCGGAGTCGGCTAGGAGCCGAGGACGGCTCCCACCAGGTCCGCTTTGAACGGCTCGGTGCCGCGCACCAGTTGCACGTCGGCGAAGGGGCTGTTGACGCGCATGTACGCGAGCTCATTGGCGAGGTTGCCGACGCCGTTGGTGGCGGGCAGCGGCGCCAGCTGCAGGGTGCTGAGCACGCCGATCGCCGCGCCGGAGCCGTTGAGGAAGCCGCTGCCCGAGTCGCCGGGGATCCCGGGCGTCAGAGTGGCGACGACGTGGCTCCAGCCTCCGCCTTCGTTCTGGATCACGAGGCCCTGCTTCGGGCTCAGTTTGGTCACGCCGCCGCGCAGCGAGGAGTTGCCGTATGAGTAGACGGTCGAGCCGAGGCCGCCGACACTGCCGACTCCCGTTGGGCCGCCGAAGCCCGGTACCGAGGGGTTGACCCTGCCGACGTCGGCAGGGTCCAGCCTGACCAGGGCGAGGTCGTTGTAGGCGCAGGTATCGGGATCGGTCTCGCCCCTGGCCTGCATCGCCAGCCAGGAGTTGTAGACCATCGTGCCCGGCTGGCTCGCGCCTTTGACTTCGACTTTGGTCCCGAGCGGCAACGAGCCGCTGCTGCAGCCGTCGGTTTCGGTCTGGCCGCCGGTGCCGGAGCAGTGCGCGGCCTGCCCCAGGTAGACGCCGGCGCCGTCCTGGAAGACGAAGTTCGAGGTGCACTGGCCGCCCGCGGTGTAGGTCTGCACGCCGGGATGGACGGTTGCCGAGCCGGCCGGCGCCCAGGCGGACGCTGCACTCGGCGCCAGCAGCATCGTGGCCAGCGCCAGCGAGGCGACGAGGGCGAGCTTGCTTCGGGTCATGGGGGAGGGCCTCCTCTGCATCGGTTGGCCTGGCGCATGCCAGGCACAGGACGAAAAGGCCCCTACCCAATATCGATGAGTCTAAGCAGGGCTGGCGGCGGGATCGCCGCTCTGCACCGGGTGGCCGCCGTCGCGCCAGACGCCGACGCCCCGGCCGACGTGGACGACGTCGGCGAAGCCTTCGCGCTGCAGGATCGAGGCGGCGAGCCCGCTGCGCTTGCCGCCGCGGCAGATCGTCGCCAGCGGGCGCTCGCGCGGCAGCTCGTCGAGCCGGTCCGCCAGCTCCCCGTAGGGGATGTGGAGCGAGCCCGGGATGTGCTCGCCGGCGTACTCGGCCGCGTTGCGGACGTCGAGGACCAGTGGCGGCGCCGGCTCGTCGAGCCGCCGCGCCAGCTCGTCCGGCTCGATCAGCTCGATCCGGCTCAACGGCCGCTCCTCCGTGCGCCAGGCGGTCATCCCGCCCTCGAGGAAGCCGCGGACCGGCATGCCGACGGCGGCCAGCAGCTCGGCCGCGTGGCGCTCGTCGCCGTCGGAGGCGGCGACGACGATCACCTCGGCTCCCGGCGGTGCGACGCGGGAGACCTTGGTCGCGAACCCGGTGTCGTAGGCGGAGGTGCTGAGGGCGCCGGCGATGTGGGCCTCGTCGAACTGCTCGTTGGTGCGCCCGTCGATGACCACGGCGCCGGCGACGACGGCCTCCTCGACCTGGTGCGGGGTCAGCGGCGCCGGCGTGCCGAAGTCGTCGACCAGCGGCCCGCGGTTGAGGGAGACGATGCGCTCCACGTTGGGCGGTTTGTCGCCCAGCGAGCCCACCGCCTGCGCGACGAACTCGGCCTCCTCGGCGATCGCCAGGGCGCGATTGTGGCGCCGCTCGAAGCCGATCGTCGAGGAGTTCTTGAGGTCGAGCCCGGAGCCGCCGCAGAGTGAGCCGCCCAGGTGCCCCGGCCAGATCTCGACCTCGTCGTCGAGCGAGAGCAACCGCTCGTGCAGGGAGCGGAACAGGTCGGCGGCGCCCTCGCGCGGCTCCACCGCCAGGTCGGGCCGGGCGACGTCGCCGATGAACAGCGAGTCGCCGGTGAGGACCGCCCAGGGGGTGCCGCCGCGGCTGGCGTCGCGCAGCAGGAAGCAGGTGTGCTCGGGCCGGTGCCCGGGAGTGTGCAGCGCCTCCACCGTGAGGTTGCCCAGCTCCAGCGTCCAGCCGTCGGCGAACGGCTCGTGCTCGTACTCGGCCCCGGCCAGCTCGTGAACGTGGATCGTGGCCCCGGTGCTGCGCGCCAGCCGCCCGTGGCCGGAGACGTGGTCGGCGTGGTTGTGGGTCTCCAGCACGTGCCCGATCCGGACCCCGTGCAGCCGCGCCAGCCGCCGGTAGGGCTCGACGTCCCACTGCGGGTCGACGACGACCGCGACCCCACTTTCCCGATCCGCGACCAGATACGAGGCGCAACCGAGATCCTCGTGGATGATCTGGCGGAAGAGCATGGCTGAGCGATCAGGCTAGCGCGCGACCCAGGACTACGCGCCCCCAGGTAGAATCACGCCCTTGTGCGGCTGTAGCTCAGCTGGCTAGAGCGTCTGCTTGCCATGCAGAAGGTCGTGGGTTCGAATCCCATCAGCCGCTTTTTCGCGAAGCCCCTGCATGTGGGCGGGTTGGGATCGGCGCGGGTCGCCAAAACCAAATGGAACCATCCCCGCATATCACCTCCGTTTTGGGCACTAGTTCCCAAAATGACGCGGGTGTGGGGACTAGCGGCGATTTCGGCCGATTCCGCCTTGCTTTTGCGCCAGGGCGAAGCTACGAATCGCCACGCCGATATAGGCAAGCGCCCTGGCCGCGCTAGAAGGTTGGCACCCAAATCGTGAGAGCAAGTTTCAAAGTCGCGATCCTTGTGCTCTGCGCAGCCCTTTCGCCTGCCGTTGCGAGCGCCGGCCAGGGCGCAGCCCGGACGGTCCACCTGCCCCAAGGGACCGAAGCCGAAGCCCTGGCGGTCGGCCCTGAAGGCAACCTCTGGTTCGCGGGCTCCCACCGTGGCGCCGACGCGGCCAACGTGATTGGCAGGATCGTCGCGGGTGGGGCACTCGATGAACGCAGGGTGCCGGAATCCGGTTCGGTGCTCGGCGTGGGTGATCTCACCCTCGGCCCCGATGGGAACATGTGGTTCACCGAGCCAGTCGCCGACCGGATCCTCTTCGCGTCACCGGTCGAGGGGAATCCGGGCGAGCTCGTGCTTCCGTACCCGGGCAGCCGGCCGACCGGGATCGTGACGGTCGGCGACGAGGTCTGGGCGACGCTCGAAGGTATCGGCCGAATCGCGAAAATCACCCCGGCAACGGCGTCGGGAGCCGACTACACGCTGCCGCCCGGCTGGCGGCCTTCAGCGCTCGCCCTCGGCAGTGACCAGGCTCTTTGGCTGGTCGACGCCGAGTCGCCCCAACTGGCCCGGAAACCACCGGCAGGGCGCACGATCGTGTACCCGGCGCCGAATGTCTTCAAGGGTGCGAAGTACTCCGACATCGTTGCCGGTCCCGACGGCAAGCTCTGGATCGGCCAGTCCGACGGCCCATATATCGGCAGGCTCGAAGCCAAGGCCTCGAACCCCGAATACACGCGCTTCGAGCTCCCGATACAGGGAGGCATCTCGATCGTCTCGAACGGCCCTCACCACGACATCTGGTTCGCCATGGGTGGTCGGATCGGCTCGATCGACACCAAGGGCCGCACCTACGGTGCGCCTGTCTGCGCCGTCCGAAGCTGCGCCCCGATCGAGGCGCTCGCCGAAGGCCACGAAGGCGCCCTCTGGTTCGCAGCCGGGGGGACGATCGGCCGCTTCAAACCGCCCTCGTTCTCGGTCAGCCTTGGCAGGCGCCTGGCTGCCAAGGGGGAGAGGCAGGCAACGATCGCGGTCGGTTGCAGCGGTGGCGCCGCCGGTCAGCGCTGCCAGGGGAAACTTGAACTGCTGCCGCCCAAGGGCACCGGCGGCCGGCTCGGCAGCGCTCGCTTCGGGATCCCGACGAGCCTCTCTCGGCTGGTGACGCTGAACCTCTCGCGCGCCGGGAGGACGGACCTCGCGCTGAAGGGGAAGCTGCGGGTCCGCCTGGTCGCCAGGCTCGGCAGCACGGTCGTGGCGAGCCGCAACCTGGTCCTGCACGCGGCATAGCGGCAAAAGGATGTCCATCCTGCGGATGGTGGTGGCCGGCGCCACGAGAGAATCGAACCGCCGCCTCGAATTTTCGGGCACTCGTGCGCATGAGTGCCCGAAGCGCCGCATATAGATGCGTATCCACGCGTATCGCGGGCCGCGGCCATCTGATTGGGCCACTACGAAGCCCTGCAAGTAGGCATATTCGTGGTCCACGACTCTCGTGGCCGGCCTAATTGCCATGCAGAAGGTCGTGGGTTCGAATCCCATCAGCCGCTTTTTCGCGAATCCGCTGCACATGGGCGGGTCCGGTTCGGCGCGGGCCGCTGAAACCAAATGGAACCATCCCCGCATATCGCCGTTACTCCAGGCACTAATGGCGAATTAGTGCCTGGAATGGCTCGGATGCGCGCCCGGCGGCGTGAAGCTGCTCCTCGACGCGAACCTCTCGCCGAGACAGCACGGCTGTCGCGCTTCGCGCGAAGCGGGAGTGCCGTGAATACGGCTTGGAATGGATCGGGTTTACGCAGAAGTTGCGCTCGATTGCTCTCCCATGACCGCCACAGCTGCAGCCACACCTGAGAGAGCAAACCCGGTCAAGTAGACGCTCGTGCGCTTCGGTAGGTATCCGCCCCGACCCGCGGCGACTCCGGCGAGAGTGTCCGCGCTGTCGCACACCAAACCAGCGAGCAGCCACTGGCGCTGAACCACTCCGTCAGTCCCAAGAGCACCGCAGGCGAGAACGAGATCACGCACGGCCAGGATTCGAGTCAGGTAGACAGCCTGTGGATTCCCGCTCATATCGAGACCGACCGCGTTGCCGATGGACCGTGGCGCCAGCCAGGCCGCAACGCCGAACGTCATCCGACCCCAGATCAAGCCGTTGAGCGTCAGCTTGCTTACAAGGCTCCGATTCACAGCGACCATCGTATAGTCGCGCCTCTCCTCGCGCGAAGCGAAAGCAAGGCACTGCGCGTTCACGAGATCAAGAACGTCGTACTGCTCTCGCGCGAAAGCAGCAATGCAGAGGCTCTCAGGTGCGCGCACTGACCCATAGCGGGTTCGTGATTTCGTTTCGGAAAAGTGGCTTTTTCCGAAACGAACTGGTTGCCTGCATTCATGCCTTCCGGTGCCGCTCCCACGCAGTTGCGACGACGTGCGGCGCTTGCGCGGCTGGAGGCCGAAGAGCTTGCCGACGCGATCTCCGAGCTGCGTACGGCCTCGCTCTCGAAGCCGGAGCTGGAGCGCGCGCTCGAGCGGGTGGAGGCGCTGAGCGCACGGGTCCAGAAGGCGCTCGATTTGCCGGGCGGCCTGTCGGCTGCCCAGGCGGCTGAGCGGCTGGAAGTAAGCGAGCCGACGATTCGCAAGTGGCTCGCCGAGAACTTGCTGGAGCGGGTCGAGGGCCACAAGCCGGTGGAGGTCGCCCAGCGCAGCGTGATCGAGGTCGAGCGGGTGCTGGGCACGGTTCGCGAGAGTTACCCGGCGAGGCGCTGGAGCGAGGCGCTTACCGCCTTCCTTCACGACCGTGACCTGCTTGGGCAGGAGTGGGCGCGTGAGGGCGTTGAGCAGCATCGGCATGGAGACTGGTTGGGCACTAGCTTGTCTCATTTTTAAGCAGAAAAACTAGCCAAGTGCTAGAGTGGCGCCATGCCGAAGGGCCCGGGAACACTGAAGCGCGCCGGGGCGCCCAGCGCTGCCGCTCGGATCCGCCGTCGCATCGAACGGGGGGGCGAGCGTTTTTGGCGCGTGTCCGACTTCAACGACCTTCCCCCGCGGACGGTCGCACGCACGCTGGCGCGGCTGGCTGAGGCGGGCGTCGTTGAGCGGGCGCGACACGGCCTCTACTACCGCTCGCGCCCGACGGTCGTGGGACCGAGCATCCCATCGGCGACCGCAGTAGCCAGTCACATGGTCGGCGCGCCATTGCACGCCGCCGGCCTGAGCGCCGCGAACGTGCTCGGGCTGACCACCCAGAATCCGGCACGCCAGGAGCTCGCGACCCCAGCAGCCAACCCGCCGAGTGTGCTGAGCAATGCGATCGTCCATACGCGGCGCCCGGCAAGCCGGGCACGTCTCAGTGCTGAGGAGGGGGCGCTGATCGAGATGCTGCGTACGCGGGGACGCTTCAGCGATATCGGGCCCGCGACGACGATTAGACGGCTTCTCCGCATCCTTGGGAGGGGGGATACGTTCGATCGAGTCTCTCGGACCGCCCTCGACGAGCCGCCGCGCGTCCGCGCCATGCTCGGTGCCCTCGGTGAGGAGTTGGAGGCCAATCCGCGCACGCTCAAGCGGCTGCGCGACAGTCTCAACCCCCTCTCTACGTTCGACTTCGGCCTCTTCCGAGACCTACCCGCCGCCAAGACGTGGCAGGCGCGATGAGGCTCTTCCAGCACGACGAATTCGCGAGCATCGTGACGGCGGCGGCTGCCGCGCGGTCGCTGGACGAGGCGTTCGTCGAGAAGGACTACTACATCACCGAGATCCTGCGAATCATCGCCGGGCGTTACCAGCCCGGCCAAGTGATCTTCAAGGGGGGCACGAGTCTCTCAAAGGCCTGGGGGCTGATTGAGCGGCTGTCCGAGGACGTCGATCTCCTGCTCGTGCCCGAGCGCTTCGAGCCGCGCTTGAGCAGGAGAGGCGTCGACGCGGAGCTGGAGGCGCTGACCGAGGCGATCGCCACGCATCCCGGCCTGGAGCTTGACGGCGGGCGGAGCGAGCGCCTGGCCGGCAGGGCGCGCAGCGATTGGTTTGCCTTCGTGCCACGCTTCGCACGCATCGGGATTGCGCCGTCGATCATGACGGAGCCTGGTGTACGAGGCGGCAATTCTCCCACCGAGAAGCGAGAGATCAGCTCGGTGGTGGGACGCTTCCTGCGGGATTCCGGACAGGGGGAGATCGCTGAGGATCTCAGTCCCTTTTCGATGACCGTTTTGCATTTCCGACGGACCTTCGTCGAGAAGCTATTCGTGGTACACAGCCTCGTCGAGCGGCTCGCGTCGGAGGGCAGGCCGCTCGGCCGCGACGCCCGGCACTACATCGATCTCTATGTGCTCGTCGGGGAGGATGAGGTCCAGGCGATGCTCCGCTCGCCGGAGTACCAGGCGATCAAGGAGGACTACGAGAGAGTCAGCCTGAAGTTCTTCAAAAGGGGGTACAAGCGCCCATCGGGCCTCAGCTTCGCCGGCAGCGCCGGTGTCTTCCCGGCCGCCGAGGTTCGAGCCCAGATCGTGGCCGACTACGACGAGCAGTGTCGGACCCTCTGCTATGGCGGGTACCCATCGTTCGATGAGGTTGTCGGCCGGTTCGAGGAGATGCGAAACATCCTCTGATCTGAACTACGAGCACCTTTGGCGCGAAGGAGGGCACCCGCCGAGGGCTCTGGAACCGCGCTCGACGATTTCAGGCACTTCTGGCAAGAAGTGCCTGACTCGCTGCATATCCGCGCCTATCGCCTTAGCTCAGGCTCGCGAGAAGGCCCCGGTTCGCCGCGACCCGCTCGAAGGCCGCGACCACTTCGGGATCAAACTGTGTGCCCGCGCCGCGCTCCAGCTCTTCGAGGGCTCGCGTGGGGCGCATCGCGACGCTGTAGGGGCGCTCTGAGACCATCGCCGCGTAGGCCTCGCAGACGGCGACCACCCGGGAACCGAGTGGGATCTGCTCACCACGCAGAGAGTCCGGGTAGCCGCTGCCGTCCCAGCGCTCGCCACTGGAGCGAACCAGGCGCGCGACCGGCACGAGCGCCGCCGCCGAGGCGATGATCCGCTCGCCGATCAGGGTGTGCTGGCGAACGAACTCCCACTCGGAATCCTCGAGCGGGCCTGGCTTCCTCAGGATCGCGTCGGGGATCGCCATCTTCCCCGTCTCGTGCAGCTGCGCGGCGCGGTAGGTCTCGTCGCGCTGCTCGGCCTCCATTCCCAGCTCTTCGGCGACCGCCAGCGCCAGCTCGGCGACATCGACGGCTCGCTCGGCCAGCTGCGGTTGGCGCTCGCGCAGCGCCGTCAGCAGCACGTCGCGCGACTGCGAGCCGGCCGAGGTCCGCTCGCTCACCTTGTTCGCATACATCCGCCGGTCGGCGAGCTGCATCGCCTCTTTGACCGAGCCGGCCTCACTCGGCAACAGGACGTTGCCCTGCGAGGCCCCGATCGCGAAGCCCTCACCGCGCTCGGAGAGCGCCGCGCCGGCGCCGGCGGCGATCGCGTCGACCTCCGCCGCCGTGCACTCGACGAGAAGACAGAACTCATCGCCACCCAGCCGGTAGGCGCGGCCTTTCGAGGCCATGAAGCGCCCCAGTCGCCCGCCGAGTCGCTCCAGCAGGGCGTCTCCTGCCGGGTGGCCGAAGGTGTCGTTGTAGAGCTTGAAACCGTCAAGGTCGAACAGCGCGAGAAGCCGCAGGGACCCGGCCGTTGCCGGCTGGGTGATCGCCCGTTCCAGGTCCAGCATCAACGCCCTGCGGTTGGGCAGCCCGGTCAACTCGTCGGTGCGCGACTCTTGCGCCCTCGTGCGGACTTCCCCCTGACTCTCGCGCAACGAGAGGACCAGCCGCACGACGACCGCGATCAGGGTGAGCAGGGAGATGATTGCCGCTGCGGTTGGGGCCGTGGCGAATCGTTCGACTGCCTGGATGCAGATCGCGACCAGGGCCGCAGCGGCCGGTATCGCGATGATCCGCACCGCCCGGGATCGCAGTGGCTCGGCGGTGCCCGGCTCGACCCACGCCGCGCAGGCCACGAGCAGAACGCCGCATGGCCAGCCGGCATCGAGAATCGTGCCTTCGACGTAGGTCCCATTGGCGGC
>DASTNW010000035.1:0-26419 GCA_035762685.1 Solirubrobacterales bacterium
GTCGTCGCGATTTCGCTGCCGAGGCTGCCGTCCGTTTTGAACCACCCGCTCAGCGGGTTTAGGGTCGCTGTTGAGGTTGTGTTCGTTTCACCCGCTGCCACCGTCATCGTTGCCGATCCCGGTGTCAGTTGCAGTGTGTGCGGGCAGAAGAACCCAGTCAATGTATTTGTGATTGTTCCGGTTTCGATCCTCACCGTGGCGCTGCTTTCTGTTTCGATCGTCCACGGCAGGTTGTCAGCGGTCGCTTCGTGCACATCGCATTGGGCGATAGAGCCCCTGCCTTGGCACACATCTGTGACGGTTGTGAGCTGAGGATTGATGATCTCTGGCGCAAACGATTTGACTCTCCCAAAGGGAGAGTTACCTTCGAGAACTATTTTGGAGATCGTTTGTAGACATGTGACGCCTCCAAGGCTGGTTTCGAAATACATATCTGTGCCTGTAATTTCCAGTTCCTGGTTGCTCGCGTTGGTCGCGTGATCTTTTGTCCACAAAGCCGACGCCGAGCCGGGAATCGCGAACATTGCGGCGATGGCGGCCGCCATCGTTAAGAGGATTGCCTTTCGCATACTTCTCTCCTTGAGTAACGAATCTCCTGGGTTGCCCAGACGGTTGCAACCCAGGCTTTCCGGTGATGGCTACTCCGCTGGAGACACTGTGGTCAACAAACTCGAACGTAGGCCCGGTTCCGCGAGAAATACCCAGCCACCTTCAGCCCAAAAAGTCCTGCGTCTAGCTGGATGTCGCAACGAAGGCCGGCGCAGGTCTGCGCGGGCGTGGCTCGGTCAGCGCGGGGCGGTGCGCTCTCGGGGCTTCGGCTCGAGGCGGACCGGGGCGGTGGAGAGGGCCTGGACGCGGAGGTCGCTCCAGGTGAGGCCCTCGCGGACCAGGGCGGGGAGGCCGAGGGCGACGGCGGTGGCGATCTCGACCGCCTGGAGGATGACGCCGTAGGCGAGGGCGTCGGCGGTGCCGATGTCGAAGCCGGTGTGGAGGACGCTGATCACCGCCAGCTGGAAGACGCCGATGTTGGAGGGGGTCGCGGGAACGACGGCGGTGACGTTGACGGCGAAGAGGACGGCGGCAGCGGCGCCGATGCCGGCCTTGTCGTCGAGGCCCAGTGCGTAGAGCAGGGCCCAGCAGGCGGCGAGCTGGATCGCCCAGGCACCGAGCTGGGCGGCTGCTGCCGCGGTGCCGCGACGCGGGTCGCGGAAGACGGAGAGGCCTGCGCGCACCTGGATCAGCGCCCGGTGCAGGGCGGCGCCGAGACGCGCCAGCCGTCCGTTGCCGTTGCGTCGCATCAGCATCGGGGCCACCAGGACGACGATCAGCAGCAGCAGCGGCAAGAGGCTGAAGACGAACAGCTTCTGGGTGCCGGAGTGGAAGAGCGGCGTGGTCGAGACGATGATCGCGCCGAGCAGGGCCAGCGCCACCAGGTTGAGCATCGTCTGCGAGACCAGCGTTCCCAGCAGGACGGGGAAGGTCTCCCGCATTCGGCCGGTGCGGCGGGCCAGGGCCAGGGCGCGCGCCGGCTCGCCGAGGCGGGCCGGCAGGGTCGCCGACATCAGCACGCCGATCATCGTCGCCGAGGTGACGTCGCGGCGGCGCAGCGGCCGGTTGGGCAGGGCGGCGCGGGCGATCCAGTACCAGGAGGCGGCGCGGAAGAAGAGCGAGATGCCCATCAGGGCGCAGGCGACGAGCACCCAGGTCAGGTTCGAGCGGACGATGCTCTCGACCACGTTGTCGACGCCGATCTTCTGCGCGGCAAGCACGGTCAGGCCGATGCCGAGGGCCCCGGCGACAGCGAGGCCGAGCCGCCGCGCGACCGCGCGACCGCGACCGCTTGCCCGGGCGGGCGCTGGATCGAGCGAGGGAAGCTTGCGCGCGGGAAGCCGCGGGCCACCGTCGGCCGGCCGCAGCCCGCTCCAGTGGGCGGCTCGTTCGCCGGCCGTGACCGGCTTCGGCGCTGCGATCGCTCGCTCGTAGACCTCCGTCACCTGGTCGGCGACACGCGGCCAGGCGTAGCGCTGAGCGCTGCGGCGCGCTGCCTCGCCCATCGCCCGCAGACGCTTGGGCTCGTGATAGGCCCGCTGCAGCTCCTCGGCCAGGCGCTGGGGGTCGCCGGGCGGGACCAGGAGTCCGTCGGTCCCGTTGCTGACCACGTCGCTGTAACCGGCGATGTTGGACGCGATCACAGGAGTGCCGGCGGCGAAGGCCTCGGTCAGGACCATGCCGAAGCTCTCCCCCGAGAGCGACGGGGCGCAGAGCACGTCGGCACCATGCAGCTCCCGCCAGAGGTTCTCGCCCGAGACCCGGCCGTGAAGGTCGATCGACCGCAGCAGTTCGGGGTCGGCCACGTAGCGGAGCACGTCCTCGCGCTCTGCCCCGATCACGGTGAGGCGGCAGGGGACGTGCTCGACCAGGGCTCCGAAGGCGGTCAGCAGGATTGGCAGCCCCTTGCGCTCCTCCGGCCGGCCGACGAAG
Source organism: Solirubrobacterales bacterium (assembly GCA_035762685.1). Classification (GTDB taxonomy): domain Bacteria; phylum Actinomycetota; class Thermoleophilia; order Solirubrobacterales; family 70-9; genus VAYN01. Next base: position 2,482 of record DASTNW010000035.1, read on the forward strand.
AGGATCCGCAGCTCGCCGTTCGGCGAGGAGGGCGCGTTCGGCACCGCGTCGACGTCGACCCCGTTGGGAATGATCGTGTAGTCGCCGCCGAACCAGCGCCGGCCCGTCCAGGCAGCCGCCTCGGAGACGGCGATCCTGGCCGAGAGGCGGTTCAGGAGGCGGCGGGCCCCGACCGCGTTGGCGATGTAGTTGGGGACGGGCTTGGTCGAGTACGCGTGGAAGGTCCCGACCACCGGGGCCTTCGCACCGAGCGTCGCGTTCCAGCCGACCAGCGGCACCAGCGGCTCGTGGACGTGGATCACGTCGAACTCGCCCCGGCGCACCTCACGGCGCGGAGCGAGGACGCCGCCGGCCGGGAACGGGGCCAGGTTGGAGATCGATCCGTTGGCGCCGAAGCCCGCGGTCCGGCCGAGCGGGACCACGTAGTCCGGCAGCTGGCGCGGTTCGGCAGCGGCCCGGTGCAGGGCTCGGCTGACCCGGCCGGGCGGGTCGAATGGAGCGAGCACGCGAACGTCGTGGCCGCGGCCGAGGAACTCCTCGGCAAGCGCCTCCACGTGCCGGTTCACGCCCCCCTGGTAGGACCAGGAATATGGCGAGACGAGAGCTATGCGCACAGGCGACTAAGGGTAGATCATCGTTCGGGCTAATCCTGCCGGCGCGCCCCGTTTTCGGCCCAGGCAAAGCCGACGAAGACGAGCAGGTAGGCGGTGCCGATCTCGAGCAGGAGGGCACCGGAGTCGTTGGCGAGGGTGCCGGCGAGCGTTGCGGCCCCGGCCCCGATCAGCCCGGCCCGCACCGGTGGACGGCCGGCGAGCCAGCTGCGGAGGCGATCGCGGCGCGCGGTGGCCAGCGCGGCGAGGCCGGCAACCAGCGGCAGGAAGATGGCGACGATCGGGCGGGAGAAGCTGTCGGCGGAGAGCTGCAGGCGGCGTTGAGCGACGTCGCCGAGGTCGCCAAGACCGCCCGCGTCCAGCACCGAGCGGGTGAGGTGCGCGTTGGCCCCGGAGATGAGATCGGCGAGAGCCAGCAGCGCGAGGACCGCGACGGGGAGCGCCACGACGAGCAGGGCCGATCGCCGATCGCGCGAACCGATTGCCGCGGCGGCGACCCCGGCGCCGAGCGGAAAGACGATCGCCGCGCCCACGTCGGCGCCGAAACGCCCCGCGGCGAAGACAAACGCGGCGGCGAGGCCGATCGTGAGAAAAGCGATGGCCGAGTCGCGGCTCGCGAGCTGTGGCGTGAATCCCGCCAGGCCGGCCCCGGTGCCGGCCACGACCAACACCGCCAGCAGTGCCTCGAGCTCGTTGCCGATCCCGAAGAACCGCACCCCCAGCCCCGGGTTCGGCCCCAGCAACGAGAGCGTCGTCAGTGGCGAGCCGGCGATGACGTCGACGGCATAGGCGAGGACCGTCAGTGCAGAGGCGACCGCGAGCGCCCGGTACCCGCGGATGAGGCCCAGCGTCGTCGTCGCCAGCAACGGGGCGCCGAGCGTCACCATCAGCGCTTCGACCGTCTCCGACGGCTCGACCGCCGCTGCCGCGAGCAGGACCAAGGGGAGATATACGACGGCCAACCCGACCACCCGCACCCCGGCTCGTGCACCTGCCCTTCCCGCCAGCGCCGCCGCGGCCGCCAGAGCCACCATCCACGCCAGCAGTCCGAGGCCGATCACCGGCCCCCGCCGCTCCGAGATAACCGCCATCCGGTCCCCGAGGTCGACCACCGCCGTCGCGTCCACCGCGCCCTCGGAACGAACCGACTGTCCCGACATCGCCGACGGCACCTCCACCCCCAGTCGCTCCAGGATCGTCGGCGCCAGGTCCGTGGACAGCACATACCCCGCCAAGCGAGTGCTGTCGGAAGTCAGATTGCCCTCGAACCCCTTGCCGGCGACCCCGATCGCCAGCGCGCCGCCCTCGGCAGGCGGAGGCCTCTCGATCGCGATCAGCAGGTCGTCTCCCTTCAACCCGTCGACCAAGCCGGGAAGCTCGCCCACGGTGGCGTCCACCACCATGAGTTCCTTGTCTTCGGCGGCGAGCGTCTCGGCCAGTAGCCCCGGCTCGATCTCTGCTGGCGCCGACGCGGCCCGTTCCAGCACAGCTCGGTCCCTCACGAGTCGGTTGACCGCGACCCGTGCTCGCGGCAGCTTCGAGCCATAAAGCGAATCGAAGACTCGATTCCCTTGCGTAATGTCCAAGTAGGTCTGCTCCGCCGGCACCGATCCCAGCCCAGCGGAAAGCAACCCAGGAGAAAGCCCAGCTTTCGCCAGCTGCGAAACGCTGGCCCCGTCCGGAAGCCACACGAGAGTGACTTTCGGAGTCGCAGCGACGGTTTCGGGCGGGAGCGGGGGGGTGGGTGAAGCGTCTTGTACTTTTTCGCCACCGCGCATCGTGGCGCCAGCCACTCCCGGCCCCACTAAAAAGTTAAGCGAAACCCACCCCCCCGCTCCCGCCCCAGCCACCAACGCGACGAGCGCTATCGTCACCCCCAATATGGCCGTAGCCGACCGCACGTTCGCCAAATTCAGTTTCTTCAAGATCGATCCCGCCTGGCGCCGCCGCGACGCCGAGCTCCGAGCCGCCGACAAGCAGGAGTTCCTCGCCGCCTGCGAGGACTTCGGCGTCGACCGCTCGCTGCGCGCCTACTCAACCATAGGCACGCGCGGCGACGTCGACCTCGTCCTGCTCAGCCAGAGCCCCAACCTCGACGACATCCACACCTTCCACGTCGTCCTCGGCCAGAGCGGGCTCGCCAAATGGGCGCAGACGCCCTTCTCGTTCCTCTCGATGACCAAACGCTCGCCCTACTCGGCCGAGCAGGCACGGACCGAGATCTGCGTCTCCGATCGCAAGTACCTCTTCCTCTACCCGATGGTCAAGCAGCGGCGCTGGTACGGGCTGCCGGAGGAGGAGCGGGGGCGGATCATGAAGAGCCACATCGAGGTCGGCCGCCGCTACCCCGAGATAACGATCAACACGACCTACTCGTTCGGCCTCGACGACCAGGAGTTCGTCGTCTGCTTCGAGGGGGACGACCCCGGGATGTTCCTCGACCTCGTCAGCGAGCTGCGGCCAACCGAGTCGAGCGAGTACACGCAGTTGGAGACGCCGATCTTCACCTGCCTGGCGATGTCGGTCAGGAGGGCGCTCGACGCGCTCGACGGTGTGCCCAGCGCGGTCGCGATGACTCCGACCGGCGCCTGAAAAGACAAAGCGCGCGGCGGTTGCCCGCCGCGCGCTCTGACTGTGTCCTGCTGCCCTTGGGCCGCTAGCTCAGGGGTAGACTTTTTTCGTCGGTGCTATTTCGAGATCGAGATTCTGGGTCGTCTCGTTGGTTCCGGCGGGCGCAGGCAGCCCCGACTGGGAGTTGACCAGGCCGTTGATGCTGATCGGGATGAAGCCGAACAGCGTCAGTACACATCCGCTCGCACCTGGTGCGGCGAAGGAGTTGTCGACGAAGACGCCGTTTTTGATGGAAATGATTTCCGTGGCAGCGTCGAACCCGAATTCCGGGTTTTTCCCGGTGATCGGTTTGTTCGGCGGCGGCGGGCTGGTCGTCCCATTGATCAAGGTGAGTTTGATCGGGGTCGACGCAGAGCCGACGTAGCAATTGTTCCCTAGCACTGAGTTGATCAGATGCACCCTGAGCGGCAGGTTGAGCCCGGTGCCCGTGATCTGCGGCGGTCCGACGAGCTCGGTGACCGCGTAGAGCGTCAGCGCTTCGCTGCCGAGGAATTCCAGCAGCCAGGTCAGACCGGTGAGACCGATGACGCCGCCCGGGACTTTCTGTTTGACGGCTTCCAGACCGCCTTTCGAGTTGGCGACGATGAACCCGTTTTCGAGCTGGCCACCGCTCATTTTGATCGGTTTTTCGATCGGCACGTCCTTGCTGCCCATCTGGAAGTGGCCGCCTTTGATCACGCCAGCAGTGCAAACGGCGACTCCTGGGAACTCGGCAGCGGTAGGACAACCGGCAAACTGCCCATAGCCGGGCGCCGGCGTATCCGCCTGCGATGCCGGGGCAACCAGCGCCATCGCCGCGACCGCGCTTGCGATCACGCCGACGAGTCTGGCCTTTCTATTTCGATTCATGTCTCTCTCCCTTATGGATATCGATTCTCGAACGAGAACTCGACGTATCCATACAGATACAGACAAGAAAGGTCAACTACTACTGAAATCATGATAACTAGTTGGTCTTAAATAAAACGGTTTTTAGGTATGCGCTCGACAGAGATGCAGCGGAAAATCCCAAGACAAAGCGATCCACCTCGCTTTGATGCCTAATCCGCACTTTTCTGCGCGTTCGCCATCTCGCGCATGCGCCAAACGACGCACGCGAGCGCAGGCCGCTGCTGCCGCCCACGCTCCGCATTCCCTATTCTTCCCGCCTCCGTGAGCAAGGTCGGCAGCCCAGAGAATCCCCTTCGAGTCGCCATCGTCGGCGCCGGCCCGTCTGGGTTCTACGCAGCGGAGCACATCCTCAAAGACGGCGATGCGCACGCCCAGGTCGACCTCTTCGACCGGCTCCCAACCCCCTTCGGCCTCGTCCGCGGGGGCGTCGCCCCCGACCATCCGAAGATCAAGTCGGTGATCCGCGTCTACGAGAAGACCGCGGCCCGCGACGGGTTCCGCTTCTTCGGCAACGTCAAGGTCGGCCACGACGTCGAGGTCGAGGACCTCGAGCGGCTCTACCACGCGATCGTCTTCACGGTCGGGTGCGAGACCGACCGCCAGCTCGGCATCCCGGGTGAGGGCCTGCCCGGCAGCCATGCGGCCACCGCCTTCGTCGGCTGGTACAACGCCCACCCCGACTACGCCGACGAGGACTTCGACCTCTCCTGCGAGCGGGCGGTGGTGATCGGCAACGGCAACGTGGCGATGGACGTCGCCCGGATGCTCGCCCTCACCGACCACGAGCTGCGTCAGACCGATACGGCCGACCACGCGATCGAGCAACTCGACGCGAAGGGCATTCGCGAGATCGTCGTCCTCGGCCGTCGCGGACCGGTGCAGGCTGCCTTCACCAATCCCGAGATCAGGGAGCTGGGGGAGATGGAGGACGCCGACGTCGTCGTCGACCCGGCCGAGGTCGAGCTCGACCCGGCCAGCGCCGCCCACCTCGAGTCCGACGAGGTCGACAAGACGACCCGCGTCAACGTCGAGACGCTGCGCGAGTTCTCCCAGCGCCAGCCCGACGGCAAGCGCCAGCGGATCGTCCTCCGTTTCCTCGCTTCGCCGGTCGAGATAAAGGGCGACGGCAAGGTCGAATCGATCGTGGTCGGCCGCAACGAGCTGGTCGAGGAGGGCGGCGCCCCGCGGGCCCGGGACACCGGCGAGCGCGAAGAGCTCGAGTGCGGCCTGGTGCTGCGCTCGGTCGGTTACACCGGCGTCCCGATCGAGGGCGTTCCCTTCGACCAGAAGCGCGGCCTGATCCTCAACGAGGGGGGGCGTGTGCTCGACTCCCACGACGCTGGCCACAAGGTCGGCCACTACACCGCCGGCTGGATCAAGCGCGGCCCTTCGGGCGTGATCGGCACCAACAAGAAAGACGCGCTGGAGACGGTCCGGCACCTGCTCGCCGACGTCGAGTCGCAGACGCTGCTCGAGCCGGAGGACCCTGACCCGGCCGCCGTCGAGGCGCTGCTGGCCGAGCGGGGCACCCGTTACGTCAGCTTCGAGGACTGGCAGGCGATCGATCAGGCCGAGGTCGGGCGCGGCGAGCCGCATGGCCGTCCTCGCGTCAAGTTCGTCAAGGTCGAGGAGATGCTCGGGGCCCTCGGCGAGAAGCTGCCCGGCTGAGAGGCGGCGCCCCCGTGCCGGCCGACCTGGTGGAGCTGAAGGCGATGATCGTGACGGCGCTGCCGGGGGCCGCAGTCGAGGTCAGCGACGAAACCGGCACCGGGGACCATCTGCGCGCGGTCGTCAGCGCGACCCAGTTCGACGGCCTCTCGCGGATCGACCAGCACCGCCTCGTCAAGGCCGCGGTCAAGGAGCGCTTCGACGACGGCACCATCCACGCCCTCTCGGTCAAGACCAGCGTCCCCGAGTGAGCGCCACCGGTCCGCGTCCGCCGCTCCCTACAATCCCCCCATGGCCGACCCAGAGTTGAAGTCCAAAGTCGAGGAGCTGATCGGTGCCAACCCGGTCCTGCTCTTCATGAAAGGCACGCCGGACATGCCGCGCTGCGGCTTCTCGATGCGGGTCGTCCAGGTGCTCGACCAGCTCGACGTCGAGTACGGCGCGATCGACGTGCTGCCGGCGCTGCAGCCCCTGCGCGAGGTGACCGCCGAGATCTCCGACTGGCAGACCTTCCCGCAGCTCTACGTCAACGGCGAGCTGGTCGGCGGCGCCGACATCGTCGAGGAGATGTTCGAGTCCGGCGAGTTGGCCGAGGCGCTCGGCGTCGAGCAGCCGGCCGCGGCATCGGTCCCGGAGGCCGCGCCTCCGGCGCAGTCCCCGCCCCTGCAGATCGAATAGCGCGGTCGGGTTAGACCGCTGCGGCCTGCTCTGCTGCGTCCTCTTTCACCTGGAAGGAAGAACCGCAACCGCAGGCGGCGACGACGTTCGGGTTGTTCACCTGGAAGCCGGCGCCCTGCAGGCCTTCGACGTAGTCGACCTCGGAACCGAAGACGAACTGCATGCTGACCTTGTCGACGACGACGGCGACCCCGTCGACCTCGAAGACGTTGTCGTCCTCCTTGGCCTGGTCGAAGGCGAGCGCGTACTGAAAGCCGGAGCAACCGCCGCCCCGGACGGCGACGCGCAACGCCTGCCCGCCGGCATCGGCCTCGCCTCCGAGCAGCTCGCCGATCTTCGCGGCGGCCTTCTCGGTCAGGGTGATCGCGGCTTTGGGCGTGTCCGTCACTTCACAAAGTGTAGCTTGGTCCCAGGGCGGCAGTGGGTCAGTCCGATAGCTGGCCCAGCAGCCGCTCGGCCAGCCGGTTCATCCCGTGGGCATGCGCTGCTGTTGCGGCCCCGGCCCAGTTGGTCGGCGCGTCCGCCGGCCGCTCGACGCCGGCGTCGCGCAGGGTCGCGATGTCCTTGAAGGCGAGCAGGTCGTCGCGGGCCTCGATCAGGGCGCCGCGGAGTTTCGGGCGCTGCTCGCGGATCGCGTTCTCGAGCACTCCCTCCAGCGAGCCGTGACGGCGCAACAGCTCCGCCGCCGTTTTCGGCCCGACCCCCTTGGCGCCGGGCAGGCCGTCGGAGGGATCGCCGCGCAGGGCGATGAAGTCGGGGACCAGCTCGGGGCCGATGCCGTAGCGCTCGCGCACCTCGTCCGGGCCCACCGCTTCGGCGCCTTTGCCGCCGGTGCGGACGTAGAGCACCGTGACGCCGTCGCCCGCGCACTGGTACATGTCGCGGTCGCCGGTCAAGAGCAGGGCGTGGCCGCCGGCCTCGGACTCGCGGCGGGCATAGGTGCCGAGCAGGTCGTCGGCCTCGAGCGAGTCGCTGGTTGCCACGGTCCAGCCGAAGGCCTCGAAGAAGTCCCGGCAGGCGGCGAACTGGGGAGCCAGGTCGTCCGGCATCGCCGCTTCGCGCTCGGCGTGGTAGGCCGGGTAGAGCTCCGTGCGGTAGCTGGCGGCGTCCGGGCCGAAGCAGAGGACGACGGCGCGGGGCCGGTGGATTTCGACCTCTTTCAGGACCAGGTTCGCCGTCCCCAGCAGCGCGTTCACCGGCTTGCCGTCCGGCCCCACGATCGAGTCCGGCAGCGCGTAGAAGGCGCGGAACAGCATCGAGGGGGTGTCGACGGCGAGGAGCGGCGCGGCCACACGCCACTTATATCGGGGCACGCCAGCAGGCCGAGCCAAGCGGTCCACTAGGTTTGGGCGCTCATGGACGCGAAGGCCCTACACATCGTCGACCTGGCCAAGCGCTACCCGACCGGGGTGGAGGCTCTGCGGGGTGTCTCGGTGGACATCGAGCCGGGCGAGCTATTTGGCCTGCTCGGCCCCAACGGGGCGGGCAAGTCGACGCTGATCCACTGCACCACCGGCCTCGCCCAGCCGACCGCGGGGACGATCGAGGTCTTCGGCAACGACGCGATCGACGACTACGCCGACGCGCGCCAGGCCGTGGGGCTGGCGCCGCAGGAGCCGAACCTCGACTGGTTCCTGACCGTGGCCGAGACGCTCGACTACCACGCCGGCTACTTCGGTATGCCCAAGCGCGAGCGCCGCGAGCGAACCGACGAGCTGCTGGAGACCTTCTCGCTGACCGAGAAGCGCGACGAACGTACCCGCACTCTCTCGGGCGGGATGAAACGGCGGCTGATCCTGGCCCGGGCAATGATGCACAAGCCGCGCCTGCTGATCCTCGACGAGCCGACCGCCGGGGTCGACGTCGAGCTGCGCCTCGAGCTCTGGCACTACGTCCAGAAAATCAACCAGGAGGGGACGACGATCCTGCTCACCACCCATTACCTGGAGGAGGCCGAGCAGCTCTGCGACAGGATTGCCTTCATCGCCCAGGGCCAGATCGTCGCCGGCGGCACCAGCGCCGAGGTGGCCGCGCGCTTCGGCGTCTCCAGCCTCGAGGACGCCTACCTGGCCCTGGTCGGCCGCAAGGAGCTCTCGCGCTCGCACGCCGAGCTCGAGGTGGCGCCGTGAGCACTGCCCAGATCCGCTTCGCGACGCTCTGGCGCCGCGAGGTCAACCGCTTCATGAAGATCAAGAAACAGACGCTGGGCGCGCCGCTGCTGGAAACCTTCCTCTACATCTCGGTCTTCGGCGCCGCCCTCGGCTCCCGCGTCGGTGAACTGCACGGGATCGACTACGTCGTCTTCGTCATCCCCGGTCTGATCATGATGGCCTGGTCGATCAACGCCTTCACCAACAACTCCTCCTCGATCCTGCAGCAGAAGTTCCAGGGGGCGATCCAGGACCAGCTCTCCTCGCCCGCCTCGCCGCTGGAGCTGCTGCTCGCCTTCTCGCTCGGCGGCTTCATGCGTGGGCTGATCGTCGCCCTGCTGACCTTCGTCGCTGCCTCGTTCCTGGTCGACCTGCCCGTCGACCACGTCCTCGTCCTCGTCCCGTCGCTGTTCCTGGTCGGCTTCTTCTTCTCGCAGCTGGGCGTGCTGATCGGCGTCCGCGCCGAGCAGTTCGACGACGTCGCCTTCGCCCAGACCTTCGTCCTGCAGCCGCTGATCTTCCTCGGCGGGGTCTTCTACTCGGCCAGCCTGCTGCCGGAGCCGTTCCAGACCCTGACCCACTTCAACCCGATCTTCTACATGATCAACCTGGTCCGCTACGGCTTCGTCGGCTTCTCCGAAGTCAGCATCGCGCTCTCGCTGCTGGCGTTGACGGCGGCCACCGCCGCGCTCTTCGCGGTCAACCTGCGCCTCTTCGGCGACGGCTACAAACTGCGCGCATAGCGGGCCGGCGCCCGGTCCCGAAAAAGTTTCGGGGCGGGTGTCGATCTGGGCCCCTCCCGTTCGTCGTTAGGGTGAAAGGCGGCATCGGAGCCGCCCCGACAAGGAGGTAATGCCATGCAGTACATCTTCATGTTGCAGGGCGAGGAGCCCAACTGGGAGGACGTCTCGCCGCAGGAGATGCAGGCGACCATCGACGAGATGGGGCGCTACAACCAGGAACTGAAAGACGCCGGGGCGATGGTCGACGGGCACGGCCTGCGCGAGCGCGCCACCGCGACCGTGGTCCACTTCCCGGATGGCGAGGGGGAGCCGACGGTCACCGACGGTCCCTTCGCGGAGACCAAGGAGCAGCTGATGGGCTTCTGGATCGTCGAGTGCGCCAACCTCGACGAGGCCCTGGCCTGGGCGAGGAAGGCACCGCTCCAGGGCGCGGCGATCGAGGTGCGGCCGCTGGTAGAGGAGAGCGCCGAGGAGGAGGAGATCTCCGGCGAGGAGCTGGTCAGGCGCGCCCAGGAGAAGAAGTAGCCGGACACGCGGTCGGCGTGGAGCCCAGGGCCCCGGAGAGCGTCGTCGACCGCACGTTCCGGCAGGAGTCGGGACGCGCGGTCGCGTCGCTGATCCGGGTGCTCGGCGACTTCGACCGCGCCGAAGAGGCGGTCCAGGAGGCCTTCGTCGTGGCGCTCGAGCGCTGGCCGCGGGACGGCGTCCCATCCAACCCGGGCGCCTGGATAACCCAGGTGGCCCGCAACCGGGCGATCGACCGGCTCCGCCGCGATCGCAACCTGCGCGAGAAGACGGCGCAGCTGGAGCGCCTGGAGGCGCTGCGGCCGTCGGCGATCTCCCCGGCTGACCGGGTCGCGGCCGAAGAGATCGAGGACGACCGCCTGCGTTTGATCTTCACCTGCTGCCACCCGGCGCTGGCCCAGGAGGCGCGGGTGGCGCTGACGCTGCGTGCCCTCGGCGGCCTCACGACCGCCGAGATCGGCCGCGCCTTCCTGGTCGCGGAGAGCACGATGGCGCAGCGCCTGGTCCGCGCCAAAAAAAAGATCCAGCAGGCCGGGATCCCCTACGAGGTGCCGGGCACGGCGCAGATGCCAGAGCGGCTCTCCGGTGTGCTGGCGACGCTCTACCTGGTCTTCAACGAGGGCTACCTCGGTTCGGCCTCGCCCGGCTTGGTCCGCGTCGAGTTGAGCACCGAGGCGATCCGCCTCAGTCGGCTGGTGGTCGGTCTGCTGCCGTCCGAGCCGGAGCCGAAGGGACTGCTGGCGCTGATGCTGCTGAACGACGCGCGGCGCCGGGCCCGGGTCGACGAGGACGGCGGCGCGGTGCCGTTGGAGGCGCAGGACCGGCGCCTCTGGGACCGCGAAGAGATCGCCGAGGGACTGGAGCTGTCCGAGCAGGCGGCTGCCGCGGGCCCGGTCGGCCCCTACACCGTCCAGGCCCGGATAGCGGCGACCCATGCCCGCGCCGAGTTGCCCGAGCAGACGGATTGGGCCCGGATCGTCCGTCTCTACGAATGGCTCGAACGCGTCGCGCCGGGCCCCGTGGTCGAGCTCAACCGGGCGGCCGCGGTGGCGATGAGCGAGGGGCCTGGGGAGGGCCTGGCGCTGGTCGACGCGATCGACGGGCTGGACTCCTACCGCCCCTTCCACTCGGCCCGCGGCGAGCTGCTGCGCCGCCTCGGGCGCACCGAGGAGGCAGCGGACGCCTACGCCCGTGCCCTGCGGGTTCCCGGCAACGAGGTCGAGAGCGCCTACCTCGAGCGACGGCTCGCCGAGTTGCGGGTCAGCGGCTGAGGTTCGCGCTGACCCAGGCCAGGTAGCCGCGGCTACCGTGGCTGACCGGGAAGGCGATCACCTCGGGCTCTTCGTAGGAGTGGAGGTCGCGGATCGCCGCCTCGACCTCGTCGTAGAAGCGGGCCTCGGTCTTGGCCAGGCACTGCCACTCCCGCGCTCGCTCCACCTCGCCCCGCCAGCGGTAGGTGCTCTCGATCGGGCCGACGACCTGCACGCAGGCCGCCAGCCGTCGCTCGACCAGTGCCGCCGCGATCCCCTGCGCCTCGGCCTCGCTGCCGGCCGTCGTCAGCACCTGGATGTGCTCGCTCCGGACGTCTTCACTCACGGCGTTCGTCCTTTATGGGGCATATGCCCAAGAAAGGACGAACGCCGGGTGCCGGGCCGCTTGGCTCACCCCGGATTGGCCACCGGGACTTCGACCGGGCGGTCGTCGCCATCGGGCATGACTAGGATCGCGCCCTCGCCGGTGACGTAGGCCTCCTCGCCGTGCTGGACGACGTCCATGCCGACCGCCTCGTCGTGTTCCGTCGCCCGCAGCGGCATCACCGCGCCGACCAGCTTCAGCAGAACGAAGGTCATGACGAAGGCATAGGCGGGGGTAACGATCGCCGCCAGGGCCTGTGACCAGAACTGCCCGGCGTCGCCGTAGAAGAGGCCGTCGGCGACGCCGTTCCAGCCGACCTGGGCCACCAGGCCGAGGAAGAGGATGCCGGTGAAGCCGGCGAGGCCATGGGCGGCGAGCACGTCGAGCGTCTCGTCGACGCGGGTGCGCGGCCTCCACATGATCATCCCGTAGCAGGGCAGGGCCCCGAGGAAGCCAAGGACCATCGCCCAGCCCGGGCTGATGAAGCCGCCCGCGGGCGTGATCAGCACGCAGCCGACGATGATCGCGGTGGCGGCGCCGATCGCGGTCACCTTGCGGCCGCGAATCAGGTCGAGGACGAACCAGGTGATCAGCGCGCAGGCCGGCGTCAGCAGCGTGTTGACGAAGGCGAGGACGCTGGCGTCGCCGACACCGAGGCCGCTGCCGCCGTTGAAGCCGAACCAGCCGAACCAGAGCAGGCCGGCGCCGAGCAGCACGTAGACCGCGTTGTGGGGGAGCAGCGCCTGCCGCCCGTAGTCCTTGCGCGCGCCGACCACCAGTGCAGCGGCGAGCGCCGAGAAGCCGGAGCCCATCTCGACCGGGACGCCGCCGGCGAAGTCGAGCGTGCCCTGCGCCGCCAGCCAGCCGCCGCCGAAGGCCCAGTGCGCCAGCACGGCGTAGACGACCACCGACCAGAGCGCGGCGAAGACCATGAAGGCGCCGAAGCGCATGCGCTCGACCACGGCGCCGGAGATCAGCGCCACGGTGATGATGCAGAAGGTCCCCTGGAAGGCCATGAAGAGGAGGTGGGGAATGGTCCCTTCGCCCCGTGGCTCGAAGCCGACGCCGTCGAGGGCGAAGTGCCCGAGCCCGCCGAGCAGCGCACCTTCGCCGTCGAAGGCGAGCGAGTAGCCGATCAGCGCCCAGGTGACGCCGGCGATCGCGATCGCGGCGACGCACATCATGAAGGTGTTGAGCGTGTTCTTGGAGCGGACGAGACCGGCATAGAAGAGCCCGAGCGCGGGCGTCATCATCAGGACGAGCGCCGTCGCGGCGAGCATCCAGGCCGTATCGCCCGTGTCGATCGCGGCGAACATCATTTCGCCACCGGGGTCACGGCGGCTTCGTCGGGCTCGCCGGTGCGGATGCGGACCGCTTGCTCCAGCGGCACCACGAAGATCTTGCCGTCGCCGACCTCGCCGGTGCGGGCGCCCTCGCAGAGCGCCTCGACCGTGGTCTGGACGAACGAGTCGGAGACCGCCACCTCGAAGCGGACCTTCTCCGAGAGGCCCATCTTCACGGTGGTGCCGCGGTAGGTCTCGACTCGGTCGAGCTCACCGCCGTGTCCCTGCACGCGGCTGACCGAGAACCCCCGCACCTCGGCCCGGTAAAGGGCCTCGAGAACCTCGTTCGCCTGCTCGGGACGGACAATGCCGATCACGAGTTTCACAACTCTCCTCCCTCTCCCTAAGAGCCAGCTGGACTGGTGACTGGCGCGAGCCTATCCGCTCGGCAAGGCGGATTGCGGTCATGTCAGCCGCCCGGGCCGGAGCCCCGCCCTCTCTACAATCGCTGGCCCGATGGCGACCCGTATCCGCAGGCGGCGGCGCAAGCCGCCAACTTCCCGCTGGCACAAGTTCGCGATCCCGATCGTCGTCGTCGGCGCTCTGGTGGCCGTGAGCGCCGGCATCGGCGCCTCCTGGGCGCTCAGCGTCTACAACACCGGCCCGCCGCTCTCGAGCCTGCAGCCGGTGCAGAAGGGCCGTTCCTCGGCGATCTACGCCGCCGACGGCAGCCTGATCGGGTTCATCCGCTCCGACAGCATCCGCCAGCCCGTGCCGGCGGCGGCCCTGCCCAAGTCGCTGCAGGACGCGACGATCGCGATCGAGGACAAGAACTTCTACGAGCACGGGGCGGTCGACCCCGAGGGCATCGTCCGCGCCGCCTGGAAGGACCTGCAGGCCGGGGCGATCGTGCAGGGGGCCTCGACGATCACCCAGCAGCTGGTCCGCAACCTCTACATCCAGAACCCCGAGGACACGATCAAGCGAAAGCTGCGGGAAACGCGGCTCGCTTTCGAACTCGAGGAGGAGCACAGCAAGCGCTGGATCCTCACCTCCTACCTGAACACCGCCCCCTACGGAACGGTCGAAGGCCAGACCGCGGTCGGGGCCGAGGCGGCGGCGCAGACCTACTACAGCAAGCCCGCCAAGGACCTCAACCTGACGGAGTCGGCGCTGATCGCCGGCCTGCCCCAGGCGCCCTCCGAATACAACCCGATCCTCGATCCGGCGGCGGCGCTGGAGCGCCGCAACGACGTCCTGCGGGTGATGGAGGAGCAGGGCTACATCACCACCGAGGAATACAGCGAGGCGATCGACAAGGGCCTGGGGCTCGATCCCGGCGACAAGTACCAGACGATCCGTGACCCGTTCCTCTTCGACCTCGTGCAGCAGCAGCTGATCGACCGCTACGGGATCAACACGGTCCGCAACGGCGGCCTCAAGGCCTATACGACGATCGACCCCGACCTGCAGGCGAAGGCCGAAGAAGCGGTCGAATCGTGCGGCGTCTGCTACCCGGAAGGCGGGCCGGCCGCGGGCCTCGCCTCGGTCGACCCGGCGACCGGCGAGATCCTCGCCCTCGCCTCGACCGAAGGCTACGCCTCGGAATCCCAGTTCAACTACGCCTGGCAGGCGCACCGCCAGCCCGGCTCCTCGTTCAAGACCTTCGTCCTGACGACGGCGATCAAGCAGGGGATCGACCCCGACTCGACCTATTACGACGGGAGCTCGCCGAAGACCCTCGACCTGCCGGGGGGCGGCACCTGGACCGTCAACAACGCCGAGGGCGAGGGCGGCGGCACGATGGACCTGACGAGCGCCACCTGGCACTCCGTCAACGTCGTCTACGCGCAGCTCGACCTCGACGTCGGCCCCGAGAACGTGACCGAGACGGCGGAAGACATGGGAATCACCGCGCCGCTCGAATCGGTCCCGGCAGAGGGGATCGGCGGTCTCGCGGTCGGTGTCACCCCGCTGGAAATGGCGAGCGCCTACGCCACCCTCGCCAGCGGCGGTATCCACCACGACCCGACCGCGATCAGCAAGGTGGAATTCCCCAACGGCAAGGTCGACGAATCCGACACCGACGGAGGCGAAAGGGTGCTGACGCCCGGCGAGGCCTACGAAGTGACGCGGATCCTGGAGGGCGTGATCACCTCCGGCACCGGCGCCGGCTATACCTCGATCGGGTGCACCGCGGCCGGCAAGACCGGCACCTCAGAGGAAGAGTCCGACGCCTGGTTCGTCGGGTACACGCCGCTGTTCTCGACCGCGGTCTGGGTCGGCCACCCGCAGTCGCGCGAATACACCGGCTACGGCGGTCCGACCGCCGGACCGATCTGGAGTTCCTACATGGAAGGCGCGCACGAAGGCGAATGCGAGGAATTCGAAGTCCCGGAAGGCTTGCCTGAGCTCTCCGGCCTCGACAGCGAACACACCTCCTCGTCCTCCTACGAAGACGGCTACTACGAAGAAGAAAGCTTCGAAAGCGAAGACGAATCCGAGGGCAAGAAAGACGAGGGCGAACCCAAGGGCGGCGACGAACCGGCCTCCGAACCCGAAGACGCCCCGTCTCCGGCCCCCGCACCCGCTCCCACTCCGAGCGGCCCGCCGCCGTCTGTCGGCGGCGGTATCAGCCCGGGCTAGCCCGCCTCGGGGCGTCTACTCGCCGATCAGCTCGATGCGGTAGCCGTCCGGGTCGCGGACGAAGCAGATGCGGTGGCCCTCGGTGCGGCCACCGGGGCGGTAGGGCGGCTTTTCCGGCTCGACCCCTTCGCCGGCGAGGCGCTCGAGGGTGCCGTCGAGGTCGTCGACGAGCAGGGCGATGTGGTTGTAGCCGCTGCCGTGGTCGTAGGACTCGATGCCGTGGTTGTAGGTGAGCTCCAGGACCGGGTCTTCGCCCGGCAGCGCCATGAAGACGTTGATCGCCTCCTCGCCGATCGGCATCCGCCGCACCTCCGCGAAGCCGAGCTTCGCGTAGAAGGCGACCGAGCGCTCGATCTCGCCGATCCGGTAGCAGGTGTGAAGGAAGCTGGTCATTTTCTCCTCCAGAGGCTACATTGCAAAATCCTTCACAAAGTTCGTGCAGCCGGGCCCTCATCCGGTGCGCAGAAAGGATTCTCTTGAGAAAGCATCTCGTCGCGGTTGCGGCAACCGCAGCACTCGTCCTTGCCGCATTTGGCCCCGGGCTGGCCGGCGCAGACGTTGCGCCCACCGGCACGACCGAGACGATCTACATCAAAGAAGTCAAAGGCGCGCTGAAGTTCGTGGCACCGACCTCGGTGCATCAGGGCGATGAGCTGACCGTGCTCAACGAAACCGACCCCCACAAAGTCGGGCCGCACACGTTCTCGCTCGTCACCAAAGGCTCGCTGCCGAAAACGCCAGGCGCGCGTAAAAGCTGCTTCACGCCAAAACACATCTGCATGTCGATCGCCAAATGGCACGGGTTCAACCCGAAAACCGAAAGGATCACCGTCAACCCGGTCAAAGCGGGACCGGAGGGTTGGAGCACGCTCGGCGATAACGCGAAGAAGGGCGATTCCTGGTTCACCGGCGAATCGAAAAAGGGGACGTCGATCACCCAGCAGGTGACCGCCGACCCGGCAACCACGCCGACGATTTACTTCCTCTGCGCCGTCCACCCCTGGATGCAGGGCCAGGCCACGGTCTTGCCTGCATCGGCCCCGGTACCGGCGCCCCTCGGCAGTTAGCGACACGTCTGGGGACTCCACATCCACGCCACGCCTGGGGCGCCGAGCTTTCCTCGGCGCCCTCGGCGGCGGCGCGCTCGCGCACCTGCTGCCGCTGGGCGGCAGCGCTGGCGGGCTGCTGCCCTTCGGCGCGGAAACGCCGGAGGCGCTGGCGGCCGTGCCCTTCCAGGCGCCGCTGCCGATCCCCCGTGAGCTCGGCGACGACCACATCCACATCCCCATTCGCGAGGCGGAGGCGCAGATCCTGCCCGGCGCCAAGACGCGGCTCTGGACCTACGGCGACAGCTTCCCGGGGCCGACCGTGCGCCGCCGCGCCGGCAGGCGGACGAAGGTCACCTTCGCCCACGAACTGCCCGCCAAGGTCGGCGAGCTCTCGGTCCACCTGCACGGCGGCCACAACGCCAGCCGCTACGACGGTCAGCCCGGCGGCCTGACCAAGCGCCAGCCGATCTCCAACTTCTGCCGCATCCCGCTCGGGCTCTCGGCGCAGGAGTCCGGCAACGACCTGCTGATCCCGCCCGGCGGCCGCAAGACCTACGTCTACGACCTGCGCGAGGACGGCAGGCCGGAACGAGCGGCCTTCCAGTGGTACCACGACCACCGACTCGACCGCACCGCCCCGCACAGCTGGCGCGGTTTGGCCGGGATGTGGATCGTCGACGACGACTTCGAGGACTCGCTGCCGTTGCCGCGCGGCGAGCGCGACGTCCCGCTGATGATCGCCGACCGCAGCTTCGACCGCCGCAACCAGTTGACCGACCCCTTCCAGGGCGGCCTGCAGCCGCCGGCCGACGGCATCGCCGGGCAGGCCATCCTCGTCAACGGCGTCTTCATGCCCCACCACGAGGTCGATGCCTGCCGCTACCGGTTGCGAGTCCTCAACGTCTCCCAGTTCCGCTCCTACGACCTGCAGCTCTCCAACGGCGCGCCGATGGTGCAGATCGGCAGCGACAGCGGCTTGATGCCGAGGCCGGTGCGGCGCCAGAAAATCCTGCTCGGGCCGGCGGAGCGGGCCGAGGTGATCGTCGATTTCGCCGCTGCCAGGGGCGAGGCGGTCGAGCTGCGCAGCGGCCCGCACGGCGGCCGCACGCCCGATGGCTCACGCACCTACGCCGGCGCCCTGATGCAGTTCCGCGTCGCCCGCGGGCGCGTTCCCGACCGCACCCGCGTCCCGCGCCGGCTGCGGCCGTTGCCCCAGTGGGCCGAGCAGGCGAAGAAGCGGCGCGGCCGTGAGCCCGACCAGACCTGGGAGATCGCGGTCGGCGGCCTCTTCGAGACCAGGTGGACGATCAACGGGCGCACCTTCAACCCGGCCCGCGCCGACGCCTTTCCGGTGCTGGGCACGACCGAGGTCTGGGAGTTCTTCAACAGGACGCGGGTAGCCCACGTGATGCACATCCACCACAACGACTGGTACCTGCTCAGCCGCGACGGCAGGCCGCCGCCGCCCTGGGAAGACTGCCTCAAGGACACCTTCTTCGTGCTCCCGGGGGAACGGGTCCTCGTTGCCGGGCACTTCGCCGACCATCCCGGCAAGTTCGTGATCCACTGCCACATGTTCGACCACGAGGACCACGGCCTGATGAGCCAGTTCGAAGTCGTCGATTAGTAGAAATATCCACGTTTCCTAAAGGTCCGTGAGGCTCTGCCGATTAGTGGCACATGCCTGGGGTACTTAAAAAGACGGAGGAGCTTCAGGCCCCCGGTCGGTCGGAGGCGCGCGCTACTGGAGCCCTGCTTCTGGCCGGCGCCGGGCTGGTTGCCATCTCGCTCTCCCTGCCGCATCCGAGCGGCGGCGACACGGCGGCGCTGGTCGGGATCGCCGCGGCGATGGCGCTCGCCGGCCTGCTCTTCTGGTCCTTCGCCCGCCGCGTCCCGATCGCCGTCACCCACGCAGGGCTGGTCGCCGCCGCCGCCATGTCCGGCCTGCTCACCTACGAGAGCGGCGTCGCCGCCGGCCAGTACGGCTCGATCTACGTCTGGATCACCCTGGTCGCCGCCTACTTCTTCCCGCGCCGCATGGCCATGGCCCACGTCTCCTGGATTCTCGTCGTCTACGCCGCGACCCTGGCCACGGTCGAGAACACCGCCGGCTACTCGCCGTTGACCCGCTGGGTCTTCACCGCCGTCTCGCTCGTGGTCGTGATGACGCTGACCAGCGCCATCGTCGCCCGTCGCGCCAGGGCGGACAAGCGCGCTCGGCGCTTCTTCGACCTCTCGCACGACATGCTCTGCACCTCCAACCTCGACGGCTACTTCGTCGAGGTCAACGCGTCCTGGCAGCGCCTCGGCTACAGCGAGGAGGAGATGCGGGAGATCCCCTTCATCGACCTCGTCCATCCCGATGATCGCGAGCGCACCGAAGCCGAGGCCGCGAGCCTCTTCGACGGTGTCGAGACTGTCGGCTTCGAGAACCGCTACCGGGCCAAGGACGGGAGCTGGCGCTGGTTGCGTTGGAGCTCGATCCTCGCCCCCGACGAGCAACTGCTCTACGGACGCGCCACCGACGTCACCGAGCTGAAGCGGGTCGAGTCAGAACGCGAGCACCTGCTGGTGGAGGTGGAGGCGCTGGCCCGCAGCGACGCCCTCACCGGGCTGCCGAACCGCCGCACCCTCGACGAACAGCTGCCGCGGGAGATGGCGCGGGCGCGGCGGGCCGAGTCGCATCTCTGCCTGGCGATCGTCGACCTCGACCATTTCAAGGCCTACAACGACACGCACGGCCATCTCGCCGGCGACGAGATGCTGCGGCGCTGCGCAATGGCCTGGGACTCGGAGCTGCGCGCCGAGGACACGATCGTGCGCTTCGGCGGCGAGGAGTTCCTCGTCGTCCTTCCCGACACCGGGGCCGAGCAGGCGATCGAGATAGTCGAGCGCCTGCGGGCGGCGACGCCGGCGGGGCAGACCTGTTCGGCCGGCCTCGCCTGCTGGGACTTGGTCGAGAGTGCCGAGGACCTGGTCGATCGGGCCGACAGCGCCCTCTACCGGGCCAAGGCGGCGGGCCGCGACCAGCTGGTGCAATCGCCGCGGGCGTAGGCCCCTCCCAGTCATGATGCGGCGATGGGCAACCACGATCGCACGGTCCGCTTCCGCAAAGCGCGGCGCGACCCCGAGCTGACCGTCGTCGAGGGCTTCCACGCCCTCAAGCACGCGCTGCGCTTCGACGCCGATCTGGTCGAGGCGGTGGCCGTCGACCCCGAGCGGCTGGAGCAGTTGGCCCAGGAGCTGGCGCCCGATCTCGCCGGTGGGCTGGCGGGACGGGTCGAGCGCATCGACGCCGAGACGCTGGCCGATCTGACCCCGTTGGTGCCCCGCACCGGCGTGGCGGCGATAGCCCGCCGGCCGCCACTCGACCTCGCCGCCGTGCTCGCCGATCCGCGGCCGGCGCCGGTGGTCCTGCTCGAGCAGCCGAAGAACATGGGCAACATCGGCGCCTGCGTGCGGGTCGCCGCGGCGGCGGGTGCGGCGGCTGTCCTCACCACCGGCGAAAACGACCCCTGGTTCCCGGACGCGGTACGGGGCGCCGCCGGTCTGCACTTCGCCCTGCCGGTCGCCGCGGTCGAGACGCTGCCCGCGAGCGAGCGGCCGCTGCTCGCGGTCGACCCCGAGGGGGAGGAGCTCCGCCCCGGCCGGGTGCCCCCGCGCGCCGTGCTCGCCTTCGGCACCGAGCGCCACGGAATCAGCGCCGAGCTGCTGCGGCGAGCCGACGCCCGCATCGCGATTCCGATGCGCGAGGGCGTCTCCAGCCTCAACCTCGCGACCTCGGTTGCCATCGCGCTCTACAGCCAGCGCTTAGGATGATCTCGCGACCGATGAAACGTCGCACAGCCGTCCATTGACGAAAGGAAGCGCCTTGTCCTTGCCCCTCGCCGACATCAGCTTTGGAGAACTCCTCCTGATCGCCCTGGAGGTCTTCTTCTTCGTGATCTGGATCTGGATCCTGATCACGATCCTCTCCGACCTCTTCCGCGACCACGAGCTATCGGGATGGGCGAAGGCCGCCTGGGTCCTGTTCCTCGTCTTCATCCCCTTCCTCACGGCCCTGATCTACCTGATCGCCCGCGGCGCCGGCATGCGCGACCGCACGATCAAAGCCCAGGCCGAGGCGAAACAGCATTTCGACAGTTACGTCCGCGAACAGGCCCACACGACCCCCGCCGACGAACTCCACAAACTCAACGAGCTGAAGGAAAAAGGCGCCCTCACCCCCGAGGAGTTCAACCAGGCCAAAACCAAGCTCCTCGCCTGACACACCGCCGACGGGCCGAAATCCCACGACCAGCGTGGGATTTCGGCCCGTCGGCGGTCGTGCCGAGGGCCCCGAGTCCTCTAGAAGTGCCCGATTTGCACGGGAAGTTGCAGGTTATTAGCAACCCTTCACAGTCTTAAGGTCGCTTCGCTAGCCTGCGCCACCCGTTGCCGGACCCCTCTGGGGCGGCGCGGATCTCGATGCGGGCCTTCATCCTCGATACCCATCCGGGCGCGTCCAGGCGCCGCGCGCTGCTGTTCGCGGCGCTGCTGCTGACGGCGCTCTGCGCCTTTGCGGTCTCCGTCGCGAGCGCGCCAGCGGTGACCCCGCAGGAAAAACTGGAGGCGACCCAGGGCAAGCTCGACTCGGTCCAGGAAGACCAGGCCTCGCTGGCGGAAACGATCGCCGAGCAGAACGCCGCGATCGACTCGATGATCGGCGAAGTCTCGGCCCTGCGCCAGAAGCAGGCGGCGGTCGAGGCCGAACTGGCGCAGAAGCAGGCGGAGCTGGAGCGGGCGACCGCGGCCCTGGAGGCGGAAAAAGAGCACCTCGAACAGGTCCGCGAGCAGCTCGGCCGCGCCCTCGGCGTGTTGCGCGAGCGGCTGGTGGCGATCTACGAAGCGGGCTCCCCCGACCTGGTCAACGCGATCCTCGACTCGGAGAGCTGGTCGGAGATGGAGGCGCAGACCGAATACCTGAACCGGATCCAGAGCTACGACGACTCGGTCGTCGACCGGGTCAAAACGCTGCGCGACGAAGTCACCGACGCGGTCGTCAAGCTGGCCGAGACTCGCGCAGAGGTCAAGGGCGCCCGCGACGAAATCGCCGCCGCCGAGCGCGAAGTCGCCACCGCGCGAGCCGAGGCCGAGTCCCGCTTCGCCGAGCTGAAGGCGGCCCAGGCCGAACGCCGCGAAGCGATGGACGCGCTGGAAAGCCGCGCCGAAGCGCTGAGCAGCAACCTCGCCTCGATCTCCAACCAGATCGCCTCCGAAGGCGGCGAAGCGACGACCGGCCAGGTGCCGGCGCCCCTGACCCCCGGGCAGTCCGCCCACGTGATCAGCGAAAGCGAAGCCAGCGCCCCGGCCTCGGCGCCGCAGGCGGTCAGGGACGCGATCTCGGCCGCCAACTCGATCGCCACCACCCCCTACATCTGGGGCGGCGGCCACGGCTCCTTCGAATCGTCCGGCTATGACTGCTCGGGCGCGGTCAGCTTCGCCCTGCACGGTGGCGGCTTCCTCGAAAGCCCGCTCGACTCGACCGGCCTCGAGACCTGGGGCGAACCCGGCCCCGGCAAATGGATCACCGTCTACGCCAACGCCAGCCACGCCTGGATGGTGATCGCCGGCATCGCCTTCGACACGGTCGGCGGCCCCGGCCCGCGCTGGCACGACCCCTGGGTCGACTCTCCCGAAGGCTTTATCGCCCGCCACCCCTCCGGGTACTGAGGCCGATGGGCCTTAAAGTCGCCAAATAGTCGACTTTCAGGCCCATCGATCCGTCGGGTAGGTTTGGGGCCATGGATCTTGAGCGGGAGTTGGAGGGGCTGCTCGCGGTGGAGAAGTTCGAGCCGCGGGCGGAGTTTCGGGAGCGGGCGCTGTGGAGCGATCCCGGGATCTACGAGGAAGCGGCGGCGGACCCGGAGGGGTGGTGGCTGCGGCAGGCGACCGAGCTGCTCGATTGGGAGACGCCGCCGAGTCAGGGCCTGAACGACTCCAATCCCCCCTTCTACAAGTGGTTCGAGGACGGGCGGCTTAACGCCTCTGCGCAGTGCCTCGACCGTCACGTCGAGGCGGGCAACGGGGAGCGCGTCGCCTTCCACTGGCGCGGCGAGGAGGGCGAGGAGCGCGACATCACCTACGCCGAGCTGCACCGGGACGTACAGCGCTTCGCCAACGCGCTGAAGGACCTCGGCGTCGAGAAGGGGGACGTGGTCGGGATCTACCTGCCGATGATTCCCGAGGTGGTCGTGGCGATGCTCGCCTGCGCCCGCATCGGCGCCCCCCACAACGTCGTCTTCGGCGGCTTCTCGGCGGAGTCGGTGCGGGAGCGGATGGAGTTCTCGGAGGCGAGGGCGCTGATCACCGTCGACGGCGCCCGTCGCAAGGGCGCGACGGCGCCGATCAAGCCCGCGGTGGACGAGCAGATGGACGACCTCGGCTCGCTGCAGACGATCGTCGTCGTCCGCCACACCGGCATCGAGTGCCCGATGCGCGCGGGCCGCGACGTCTTCTACGACGAGGTCATGGCCGCCGCCGCGCCGGAGTGCCCGGCCGAGCCGATGGAGGCCGAGCACCCGCTCTTCATCCTCTACACCTCGGGCTCGACGGCGAAGCCGA
This sequence comes from Solirubrobacterales bacterium, assembly GCA_035762685.1. GTDB lineage: Bacteria > Actinomycetota > Thermoleophilia > Solirubrobacterales > 70-9 > VAYN01. The sequence goes on from DASTNW010000035.1 coordinate 25,595, forward strand.
AGGGCATCCTGCACACCACCGGCGGCTACCTGACCGGCGTCACCACCACCCATCGCTACGTCTTCGACCTGAGGCCGGAGGAGGACGTCTACTGGTGCGCCGCCGACGTCGGCTGGGTCACGGGCCACTCCTACATCGTCTACGGGCCGCTCTCCAACGGCACCACCAGCGTGATGTGGGAGGGGGCGCCGGACCACCCGCACCAGGGCATCTGGTGGGAGCTGGTCGAGCGCTACCGGGCGACGATCCTCTACGCGGCGCCGACGGCGATCCGCACCTTCATCAAATGGGGCGCGGAGATTCCGGCTCGGTTCGACCTCTCCTCGCTGCGGCTGCTGGGCTCGGTCGGCGAGCCGATCAACCCCAAGGCCTGGCTCTGGTACCACAAGGTGATCGGCGGCGAACGCTGCCCGATCGTCGACACCTGGTGGCAGACCGAGACCGGCGCGATCATGATCACGCCGCTGCCGGGGACCGTCGCGACCAAGCCAGGCTCGGCGACGAAGCCGTTCCCCGGGGTCGTGGCCGAGGTCGTCGACGAGCGCGAGGGCCAGCCCGTCGCCGAAGGGCAGGGCCTGCTGGTGCTGGAGCGGCCCTGGCCCTCGATGCTGCGCGGCCTCTACAAGGAGGACGAGCGCTTCGTCGAGACCTACTTCTCGCGCTTCGGCCGCGAGCGCTACCTCGCCGGCGACGCCGCCCGGCGCGACTCCGACGGGTACTTCTGGGTGATCGGCCGCATCGACGACGTCGTCAAGGTCTCCGGCCACCGGCTCTCGTCCGCCGAGTTCGAGTCGGCGATCTTCGCCCACGAGAAGGTCGCCGAGG
>DASTNW010000036.1:0-59186 GCA_035762685.1 Solirubrobacterales bacterium
GAGATCGCGGTGAGCTTCCTGGGGACCAGCGCCCTCAACCTCTGGCAGGCGCTGCAGGAGTTCATCAGACGAGAGCGGGTGCTCCGCTCGTACGCGGACTACCAGATGCATTTCGAGCACCTCGCCGCGACCGTCGACGCCCTCGGGCTGGACAGCGGCAGCTTCGGCTGGAAGAAAATGCCGTAGCCGCGCACGGCGCGGCTACCCCTACCCGCCGAGGTCGGCGCAGCCGGCGGGGTCCATCTTCCCGTTGACCTTGAAGACGTAGTCGGGCTGGGGGAAGATCTCCGGCTCTTCGACGATCAGCTTCAGCGCCGGGTCGGATTTGGACCAGGCGTAGATCGGATACCAGTATTCGGCCTCGCGGGAGTCCTGCGTGAACTGGCTCATGATCAGGTAGTCGTAGTCGCCCTCGTTGACGAGGCGGCGGAACTGACGGCAGCTGGTCGGCAGCCGGTTGGCGCCGTTCGGCCCCTTCTGGCCGATGTACTGGACGCGGTTGGAGAGGTCGGCGCCGTAGAAGCCGTACTGGCCGAAGATGATCTCGCTGGAGCCGATGATCCCGATCCGCTTGTCCTCCTGCTTGCGGGCGAAGTCGTAGGCCTTGCGCGGCCCCCCTTCGCCGAGGAACGGGAGCGGGTTGGCGTAGTGCTGCTCGGCGTACTGGACCTGCTGCGCCCGCCCCAGGACCACGGCCAGCAGCACCAGGGCCGCGGCCGAGACGGCGATCGCCGCACGGCTGACCTGGCCCCGGACGCGTCCGAGGCCCAGCGCCGCCGGCGCCCAGACCAGCACCAGGGTGAGGAAGATCGTCCCGAAGATGTAGGTGGTGAACCAGCGCGGCGTCGTCAGCACCGTGATCGCGTAGACCGCGGTGAGGAAGAGCAGCGTCTTCCACGCGCGCCCGTCGGGCGCGCGCAGCGGTCGCGCGATCGGCAGCAGCACCATCGCCAGTACCAGGCCCGGCGCCAGGTAGCGGACGTTGGTGAAGAAGCCGGTCGGGGCGCCCTCCTGCCCGGCCGCGGTCAACGGCGTGAAGAGATAGACGGCAGCGGTCGCCAGGGCGGCGACGGCGATCACGCGCAGGATCTTGTTGCGCGAGCGCCAGGCGATGTAGACGGCGGCGGAGACGGCGACGATCAGGATCAGCGGCCAGAGCGGCCCCAGCGCGTTGTCGAGCTCGGGGAAGAACCAGCGGCGATAGATCGTCGGTTCGGTCAGGTAGTGGGCGACGGCGAAGCGGGGCCGCGGGTCGAGCGGCATCTGGTCCGGCGTCGGCAGGTTCAGCGGCCCGAACTTGGTGATCGGGATCGGGTTGCCGCCGGTCTTGATCGCCGCCCGCAGGTACCAGTAGCTGCCCACGACCAGCATCGGCACCGCCATCACCCAGGCCGTGGTCCAGCGCCGGCCCCTGCCGCTGAAGAGGACGACCCCGAGCGTTATCGCGACCACGGGGACGAGGAAGGTGAACTTGACCGAGGCGGCGAGGCCGGCGGCGATCCCGGCCATGATCAGGGGGCCCTTGTCGAGCAGCGGCGCGTCGCGCTCGGGAGCGTCGTGGACGGCGCCGCTGGCCGGCGCCCGCCGCTGGTGGCCGTTGATCAGGAAGGCGACGAAGGCGAGCAGGAAGGCGAGCCCGATGATGTCGTTGCGGCCCTCGCCCGGCTGCGTTTCGATCATCACCCCCGAGTCGAGGACGATCGCCGCGGCCACCAGCGTCGCCGGTCCCACCTTGTAGGGCCGGCCGACGCACCAGGCCGCGAGCAGCGCGATCGGCAACCAGATCAGATTCAGCAGCGGCGCCAGCCAGTCGCTCTTGAAGAGCACGATGGCGGCGCCGTTGATCAGTTCGTTGCTCTGCGGGTAGAACCAGGCGGCCAGCCGCAACGGGTCGGTGAAGTGCAGGTGAATCGTCGAGTGCTCCTGCGCGATCGCCGCCGAGAACGGCATGTGGTACCAGGTGGTGTCGCCGCCGAACATGCCGAAGTCGAGGCTCGACTGCGCCGGGAAGGTCCACTCGGCGACGGTGAAGGAGGCGACGCCGACCGCGATCAGCAGCGCGATCGTCTCCACCCGCGGCGCCTGCACCTCGCGGCCCTCGCGCGGCGCCTTGGCCCGTCCCAGCGCCGCCGCCCCGAGGCCGACGGCGATGCAGAAGAGGACGATCCAGCCGAAGTAGAGAAGGCTGAGCGAGCCGAGCACCTGCAGCGAGACGACCAGCAGCGCGGTGGCGATCGTGGCCTCTGCAAGCCGGGCCAGCGCGCCCGAGAATTCGGGCACGATCCAGCGCCGCAGCCAGTAGCCGCCGAGGCCGAGCGCCGCCACGATGCCGATCAGCGCGAAGCAGCCGGCTATGTAGGAGCCGAAGGAGGGTGCCACGGGCGCGTGATGCTATTCGCCGCGCCCGCGGCGCACCGCCGCGCTCAGGACGCGGGCGCGGGAATGCGACAGGAGACGCCGGTGCCGGCCAGGCCGCAGTAGCCGTTCGGCACCTTGTGCAGGTACTGCTGGTGGTGCTCCTCGGCGTAGTAGAAAGGCCCGGCGGGCTCGACCTCGGTCGTGATCGGCTCCTTGCCCGCGGCGCGCAGGTCGGCGTCGTAGGCGTCCCGCGCCATCTCCGCCATCGCCTTCTGAGCATCGTTGGTGAAGTAGATGCCCGACCGGTACTGGGTGCCGACGTCGTTGCCCTGGCGCATCCCCTGGGTCGGGTCGTGCTCCTCGAAGAAGACCTTGAGCAGGTCGGCGTAGGAGACCTTCTCCGGGTCGAAGGCAACCAGCACCGCCTCGGCGTGGCCGGTCCGCCCGGAGCAGACCTCCTCGTAGGTCGGGTTCGGCGTGGTCCCGTTCTGGTAGCCGACCGCCGTCGTGTAGACGCCGTCCAGGCTCCAGAACAGCCTCTCCGCGCCCCAGAAGCAGCCGAGCGCGAAGTAGGCGACCTCGGTGCCCGCCGGAAACGGCGGCTTCAACGGCGTGCCGAGCACCGCGTGGGTGTAAGGCACCTCGAAGGCCGGCTCGCTGCGCCCCGGCAGCGCCTCCTCCGGCGCGACCATCCGCGTCTTCTCTGGATTCAGCATCGTCATCAACCTTCCAAGTCGGTTCATCGGCGTTACCTCCTCCATCTAAGTTACGCAGGCTGTCCAGCCGGCCTTGGGCGTGGCCGCAACCAACTCTTGCAGCGGGTACGGTTTCCCATCGGCTGCTTCGTCGTCCTCTTCGCTCTGATCTCGCCGCGCCTGGCGCTGTTCTTCCTCTGGCTGTTCAGCGACCTGCTCAGCCGCGCCTTCGACAGCTGGTTCGTGCCGCTGCTCGGCTTCTTCCTGCTGCCCTGGACGACGCTCGCCTACGCCGTGATGTGGAGCAGCTCCGACCGAGTTGCCGGCTTCGAGTGGTTCATCGTCGTCCTCGCCTTCCTCTTCGACCTCGGTTCTTATGCGAGCCGGGGACGGATGCAGCGGGCCGCCGACTGAGCGGCCGCACCGCCGAGAGGCCTAGCTCAGAAACGGGTAGGCGATCCGGATCTGGGCTTTGGAGAGGACAACGAACAAGCGCTCGCTGACCTTGCCGTCGACCAACGAGGTGATTTCCACATTCGTCAGCGGCAGGAAATCGGCGTCGCGCCGGTTGAGCACGTCCGAGAAACGGCTCTGGTAGCCCTCGGGCGGCAGCGTCACGTCGCCGACGACCAGCTGCCGGTCGGTTTCGAACACCGCGCGCTCGACCCGGTGCTCGATGTGGTCGCCTTCGTTCATCATCTCGCCCCCCTATCGACAGGATCCCCCTCCATCCCACCAGACAAACGTCCAGATGCAAATGGCCCAGTTCGCAATTCCCGGCCCTCAGCGGATGCCGCTACGATTTTGCGCTGGAAAGCGGTTGGCCAGGCGAGGGAGGGAAACGTGGAGTCACGACGTTTGCGAGGCGGGCAGTTCTGGGGAATGTGCGCTTCGGCTGCGGTGTTGATCGCGGCTATGGCGCTCACGGTCATGCCGGCGCACGCGAGGGCGGCCTCGCCGGTGCTCGAATTCGTCGCCCCGGGAACGCCTTTTCCCATCGCCTTCACGGCCGACGGCGGGCCCGTGACCGCCGCGCTGACTGGCTTCAATACGGAAGTTCATTGCTCCGACTCCGAAGGTGAGGGGGCGATCGTCGGACCGCGCTCGACCCTCTCGGACTACGTCTTCACGGGCTGCGAGGCGCAGAACGGCGACGAAGACGGCACCCCGTGCCAATCCGAAGGCGCCAATGCGGAAGAAATCATCGCCGAGGCGATCGAAGCCGACCTCGTCTTCATCAGCCAGGCAAAACACGAAGTCGGGATGCTTCTCAACCCGGACGGCGGCGTCTACATGAACTTCAAATGCGGTGGCGAACTGGTGGAAGCGACCGGTCCCTTCCTTTCTCCCGTCGGTCCGATCAACAAAGAGGCCACGTCCTTCACGGCGACCCTCACCAGGTCGGGCGCGGTGCAGACCCCCAGCGAGTACGAAAACATGCTTGGCGAAAAACGCCTGGCGATCCCGATGGGCAAAAGGGGGGCCAATCCCCCTGCCACGACCGGAGTGGAACTGGGCTTCACGATCAACACCAGCGCGCCGCTCCAGGTCAAGGCCATCACCGCGGCGGAAATCGAAGCCAGGCAGCACGAGGACGAAGCCGCGGCAGCGGCGGCGGCAAAGAGGCGCCACGACGAGGAAGCGGCCGCGGTGGCAGCGGCAAAGAGGCGGCAGGAGGAGGAGGCCGCGGTGGCGGCGGCGGTGAAGGCGCGTCAGGAAGAGGAAGCCAAATCGGAACTGCTCCGGCGCGCGATGCTGTCCAGCACGCTCAAGCAGTGCCGGAAGCTCGAGTCGAAACACAAGCGCGCGCGGTGCGAAAAGCGGGCCAAGAAGCAGTACGGCAGCGCAAAATCGCCCTGAAGATCATCGGGGCGCCCGGATTCGAACCGGGGACCTCCGCCACCCAAAGGCGGCGCGCTACCAGGCTGCGCCACGCCCCGACCGGCTCAGTTTAGAGCCGAGACCGTCGCGCCAGCCGAACCGTTAGCTTTCGCGGCGATGGCCGACGTCCGCCCGTTCAGGGCCCTGCACTACGACCTCGACGAAGTCGGCTCGCTCGACGCGGTCGCCGCACCGCCCTACGACGTGATCGACGCTGCCGGCCGGGCGCGGCTGCTGGAGCGCTCGCCCCACAACGCGGTCGCGATCGACCTGCCGAAGCCGTTCGACCCCGCCGACCCGGCGAGCGACCCCGACGGCGACCCCTACGAGGGGGCGGCACGGACGATCGAGGCCTGGCGCTCCGACGGGGCGCTTGTCCAGGACGAGGGGCCCTCGATCTGGGCGCTGACGCAGGACTACACCGCGCCGGACGGCTCCCGCCACAGCCGCCACGGCATCCTCGCCGCCGTGCGCGTCGTCGACTACGACGAAGGCGTCCGCCCGCACGAGCGCACCCACCCCGGCCCGCTCGAGGACCGGCTGCTGCTGACCCGTGCCAGCGGCTACAACCTCTCGCCGATCTTCTCGCTCAGCACCGAGGACGCCTGGCCGCTGGTCGAGCCGGCGCTCTCGCCCGAGCCCTGGGGCGAAGCGACCGACGAGAGCGGCACCGTCAACCGGGTCTGGCAAGTGACCGATCCCGCGGTGCACGCCGCCGTCTCCGAGCGCCTCGCCGGCGCCGAACTGCTGATCGCCGACGGCCACCATCGCTACGAGACCGCGCGCGCCTTCCGCGACGAGGTCGGCGGCGAGGGCCCGCACAACTACACGCTGATGGCGCTGACCGGGCTCGACGACCCCGGCCTCACGGTCTTCCCCACCCACCGCCTGCTCTCCGGCCTCGGCGCCGACCCCGAGCGCCAGCGCCGCCTCGGCAGCGGCCTGCGCGAGCTGTTCGAGGTCAGCGAGATCGACGCCGCGGCGATCGACCCGGACGGAGAGGAGGGCGTCGGCGTCTTCGGCCTCTACGACTCCTTTCACGAACAGGCCTACCGGCTGCGGCTGAAGGACGTGGACGAGCTCGACCGCCGGCTCGCCGGCAAGCCCGAGGCCTACCGCCGGCTCGACTCGGCGATCCTGGAGACGCTGGTGCTGAAGGGACTGGTGGGGATGAGCGACCACGACATCGACGAGCGGCACGGCCTCGAGTACGCCAAGAGCGTCGCCGACGCCCTCGCCATGGTCGACGCCGGCAACCACGACGTCGCCTTCATCCAGCGCCCGGTCCCGGTCGACCAGGTCCGCGCCGTGGCCGCGACCGAGGAGAACATGCCGCCGAAGTCGACCTACTTCTTCCCCAAGGTGATGACCGGCTTCGCCTTCAACCCGGTGCGCTAGCCACCGAAGTACGAACGGCCCCGAAAACCAAGCAGGTCGTGGGACGCAGGGAGCGAGGTGAGGGGAGCGCACTTCTAGTGCGTGACCCGATCCGAGCGACCGAGGACCGCGAGATGCGCCGGTTTGCAGGGGCCGCGCCCACGTAGGATGAGCTCACCGTGGTCAAGATCTACACGAAGAAGGGCGACGACGGGACCACCTCGCTCTGGTACGGCGGCCGCGTCGCCAAGCACCACGGCCGCACCGAGGCCTACGGCGCCCTCGACGAGGCCTGCTCTCAGCTCGGCGTCGCCCGCGCCCTCTGCGGCAGCGACGAGGCCGAGCTGGCCGCCGACATCCTCCGCCTCCAGGACGACCTCTTCGTCGCCGGGGCGGAACTGGCGACGGCGCCGGCGGCGGGCGAGCGCCTGGAAGACGGCATCAGCCGCGTCACCGAGGCGATGGTGGCCGAGCTGGAGGGCCTGATCGACCGCTACATGGCCGCGGTGGAGCTGCCGCCGAAGTTCGTCATCCCCGGCGGCAACGCGCTCTCGGCCCAGCTCGACGTCGCCCGCACGGTGATCCGCCGTGCCGAGCGCCGGATCTCGGCGCTGAACGAAGCCGGCGAGCTCGGCGGCGAGACCGTGATCCACTTCGTCAACCGCGCCTCCGACCTCGCCTACGCGATGGCCCGCTTCGCCGACGTCGACGATCCGGCCCTGTTCGAGGGCCGCGGCAAGGCCTAGGCCGGGATGGACCTCGGCCTGGCGGGACGCGCTTGCGTCGTCACCGGCGCCAGCCGCGGCATCGGCCGTGAGACGGCGCGCCAGCTCTGCGCCGAGGGCGCCAGCGTCCTGCTGGTCGCGCGCGAGGAGGGGCGGCTGGCCGCGGCGGTCGCGGAAACGGAGGCGGCCGGGGCCGGGGCGGGCGGCCGGGCGGCGCCACTCGCACTCGACGTCACCGCCGACGACGCCGGCGAGCGGATGCTGGCCACGGCGGAGGAGCGCTTCGGCAGCCTCGACGTCCTCGTCAACAACGCCGGCTCCGCCAACTGGCGCGACCTCGACGAGGTCCCCGACGCGGACTGGCGGGCCCAGTACGAGCTCAACGTGATGGCGCCGCTGCGGGCGATGCGGGCCGCCGCCCCGGCGATGGCCGAGCGGGGCTGGGGCCGCATCGTCAACGTCTGCTCGACCGCCGGCAAGCGGCCCTCGGCGGCGATGCCGGAGTACTCGGTGGCGAAGGCGGCGGAGCTGTCGCTCTCGCGCGTCTTCGCCGACCGCTACGCGAAGACCGGCGTCCTCGTCAACGCGATCTGCCCCGGCCCGGTCGAATCGGAGATGTGGATGGAGCCGGGCGGGTTGCTCGACCAGTCGCAGGGGATGTCCGGTGCCTCGAGCCGCGAGGAAGCGCTGGCCGAGGCCGGCTCCAAGCGCCCGATCGGCCGCCTCGCCGAGCCGGCGGAGATCGCCAGCGCGATCGCCTTTCTCTGCTCCGAGCGCGCCTCCTACGTCGCCGGCGCCGCCTGGTCGGTCGACGGCGGCACGGTCCAGGTCATCGTTTGATCGACGGGCCGGTCGACGCGGCGGTGCTGCTGCCGCTCTACGGCTGGCCGGAGGAGCCCGGGCTCGTCTTCACCGAGCGCCGCGCCGACCTGCGGCGGCACGCCGGTGAGATCTCCTTCCCCGGCGGGCGCCGTGACGAGGCCGACGCCGACCTGCGAGCCACGGCGCTACGCGAGGCCGAGGAGGAGATCGGGCTCGATCCGGCGGCGGTGGAGCTGGGCGAGGGCCTGCCGCCCACCAAGACCTTCGTCACCTCCTACCTCGTCCACCCCTTCGTCGGGCGCATCCCCCACCCGCGGGAGCTCTCGCTGCAACCGAACCCCGCCGAGGTGGAGACCATCCTCACCTTCTCCCTCGACCTGCTGCACGAGGGCTACGAGATGCGCCGCCTGGTCCGCCGCGGCGTCCCCATCCACACCCCCACCTACGAGGTAGAAGGCCACATGATTTGGGGAGCCACGGCGCGAATCCTCGGCGACTTACTAGATCGGGTCTGAGGCGGCGTAGCCAAGCCTGGCAAGGACGCAGGAAGCGTGGCGTGCTCCGCACGCGAGCGACCGAGGACGCCGCCAGGCGCCGGCTATGACGTCTCAGACGGCTGGGGGACGATGCGGATGTATGGGCGAGGCTCCTCCCAGCCGTCGGGGTAGATCTCCTTCGCCTGGTCGTTGGAGACCGAGCCGGCGATGATCACGTCGTCGCCCTGCTGCCACTGCGCCGGGGTCGCGACTTTGTGCTTGGCGGTGAGCTGCAGCGAGTCGATCACGCGCAGGACCTCGTCGAAGTTGCGCCCGGTCGTCATCGGGTAGACGAGGATGAGTTTGACCTTCTTGTCGGGGCCGATGACGAAGACGTTGCGCACGGTCTGGTTGTCGGCCGGCGTGCGGTCTCCGGGGTCGCCGGAGACGTCGGCCGCCAGCATCCCGTAGGCCTTCGCGACCTCGAAGTCGGCGTCGCTGATGATCGGGTAATCGGGCCTCGCGCCCTGGGTCGCCTCGATGTCGTCCACCCACTCCTCGTGTTTGTCGAGCGGGTCGACCGAGAGGCCGATGATCTTGACGCCGCGCTTGGCGAACTCAGGCTCGATGCTGGCCATGTAGCCGAGCTCGGTCGTGCAGACCGGGGTGAAGTCCTTCGGGTGCGAGAACAGGACCGCCCACGAATCGCCGATCCAGTCGTGGAACCTGATCCGGCCCTCGGTCGTGTCGGCCTCGAAATCTGGTGCTACGTCACCGAGCTGCAAAGCCATCGAACCGCTCCTCTCACCTCTTCGCCGTCATATTCCTTAATTCCCATCGGACTTTAGCTCTTTAGGCTCGCGGGCCGGCGCGAGCAGGTTCGAAACCGCCTGCAAAGCGGAGTCGAGCCACTCTTCCCAGGCGGGCGCCGCCACCGCCGCCGAGGGGTCGTCGGCGAGGATCGCGACCGGTATGCGCCAGGTGCCCCGCGCCTCCCGCACCAGCCCGGCGCCGTCCTCCAGCACCCGCGCGTCGACCCGCCCCACGGCCTCGTAGGCGAACCCCCGTACCGGCGTTTCGACCAGGTGTTCGAGCAGGCGTGCCAGGCGGGGGCCGTGGACCGCGATCACCTCCTCCGGCTCGCCGGTCGCGGAGCCGAGCAGGTGGACGAGGACGGCGACGTCGTCGACCAGCTCCAGCAGCGTGCCGGGTCGATCGGGGTCGGCCAGCGCCGGTTCGATCCCGGCCGCCGCGATCGCCTCCAGCCCCTCCGGCCGCCGGCTCGTTCCCCGCACTGCCCAGCCCTCCCCCAGCAGCGCCTCCCCCAGCATCCGCCCGCGGCAGCCGCAGCCGACGATCAGCGCCCGCGCCAACCGGCCCTAGCCCCCGTCGAACGGGCTGTGCCAGCGCAGCCGCAGGCGCTCGTCTTCGGCGACCTTTTCCTGCAGCTCGTCCTCGGTCATCTCGGGGGCGCCGCGGCGGCGGCGCAGCTCGTTCTGGGCCTCCATCATCTGGCGGATGTCGTCGATCTCGTTCTGCGCCTCGACCTCGGGCGAACGGGTCGGCTTCCAGTCGATGAGGTCGGCGTTGCTGCCGGGGTAGAAACGGCCGACGAGCACGAGCACGCCGATCATGAACGCGAGCATCGCCAGGGTCCCGAGGATGAACCACATCGCACCAGGATACGGTTCCCCCGATGCCCGAGGCCTACGTACTGGAGGCGATCCGCACCCCGATGGGGGCCTACCGCGGCGCCCTCTCCGGCGTCCGCCCCGACGACCTGGCCGCGCACACGATCGCCGCCGTGGTCGCGCGCAGCGGCCTCGACCCCGACCGGATCGTCGACGTCTACTTCGGCGCCGCCAACCAGTCCGGCGAGGACAACCGCGACGTGGCGCGGATGGCGGCGCTGCTGGCCGGGCTGCCGCACAGCGTCCCCGGCGCCACCGTCAACCGGCTCTGCGCCTCCGGGCTGGAGGCGGTGAACGCCGCCGCCCGCGCGGTCAAGCTTGGCGAGGGCGGCCTCTACCTGGCCGGCGGGGTCGAGTCGATGAGCCGGGCGCCCTGGGTCGTCGAGAAGCCCGAGCACAGCCTCCCCCGCGGTCCGCGGACGATGCACGACACCACCCTCGGGTGGCGCATGGTCAACCCCCGCATGGCCGAGCTCGGCGTCTCGACCGAGTCGATGGGCGAGACCGGGGAGAACGTCGCCGAACGCTTCGGGATCAGCCGCGAGGACCAGGACGCCTTCGCCCTGCGCAGCCACCAGCGCGCCGTCGCCGCCGCCGAGGCGGGCAAGCTGGCGGAGGAGATCGTCCCGATCGAGGCGCCGCGGGGGCGCGAGTCCGTTCTCGTCGAGGCCGACGAGGGCCCACGCCCCGACGCCGCGCCGGAGAAGCTGGCGAAGCTGCGGCCGGTGTTCCGCGACGGGGGCACCGTCACCGCCGGCAACGCCTCGACCCTCAACGACGGCGCCGCCTGCCTCCTGATCGGCTCCGAGCAGAGCGCCGAAGAGCTCGGCATCGAGCCGCTGGCGCGGGTCGTCGCCAGCGGCGTCGCCGGCGTCGACCCCGCCTTGATGGGCATCGGCCCGGTCGCGGCGGTCCCCCGCGCCCTCGCCAACGCCGGCCTCGGCCTCGGCGAGATCGACCTGATCGAGATCAACGAGGCCTTCGCCTCCCAGGTGCTCGCCAGCGCCCGGGAGCTCGGCATCGAGGAGGAGCGCCTCAACGTCAACGGCGGCGCCATCGCCCTCGGCCACCCGCTCGGCTGCTCCGGCGCCCGCCTCACCGGCACCCTCGTCCGCGAGCTCCGCCGCCGCAACGGCAAGTACGGCATCGCGACCATGTGCGTCGGCGTCGGCCAGGGCCTGGCGACGATCTTCGAAGCGGTCTGAGGTAGCCTCGCCCGCGGTGACCGAGGGCTTTACAGAGCTGGCAAGCGTCGACGGGAAGGTGACGCCGACGGCCGCTGCGACGGTGCCGTTGAAGGACGACGGGCTCTACCGCGGCGACGGCGCCTTCGAGGTGATCCGGCTCTACGAGGGGAAGCCGTTCGCGCTGGGCGACCACCTCGACCGGCTCGGCCGTTCGACCGCCGCGATCGAGCTCGAGTTCGACCGGCCGGCGTTGGAGCGGGAGATCGAGGCGCTGCTGGCCGAGGCCGGGAGCGTCGACGGGCAGCTGCGGCTGATCGTCACCCGCGGCGGCCGCCGTATCGCCGCCACCGAGCCGATTCCCGCACACGGCGAGACGCTGCGACTCGCCGCCGTCACCTACTCCCCGACGGTCATCCTCAACGGGGTCAAGTCGCTCTCCTACGCGGCCAACATGGAGGCGACCCGCCTCGCCAAAGGCCGCGGCGCCGACGAGGCCGTCCTCGTCACGCCCGAGGGCAAGGTGCTGGAGCCACCGACCTCCGCCGTCTTCTGGGTCTCGCCCGAGGGCGAGCTGCGCACGCCCGCCCTCAGCGACGGGGTGCTGGAGTCGATCACCCGCGATCGCCTGGTCAAGGCGCTGAACGTCGCCGAGGGCACCTGGCATCTCGACGACCTGCGCGGCGCCAGCGAGGCCTTCCTCGCCTCGACCACGCGCGAGGTCCAGGCCGTCGCCGCGATCGACGGGACCGCACTGCCCGACCCCCCTGGCCCCCGCACCCGCGAGGCCCAGCAGGCCTTCGCCGAGACGCTCGGCCGCGAGCTGCGAGAACTTCGATGACCACGAGAGAACAGAGGTGAGATGGACTTCCAACTGAGCGACGAGCAGCGACTGATCTCCGAAACGGCGCGCGAATTCGCCGACAAGGAGATCGTCCCGCGGGTCAAGGAGAACGACCGGGCCGCCCGCTTCGACCGCGAGCTGGCGAGCAAGCTCGGCGAGGTCGGCTACCTCGGCGCCCCGGTTGCCGAGCAGTACGGCGGTCGCGGCCTCGACTACATCGGCTACGGCCTGATCGTCGAGCAGGTCGGGCGCGGCGACTCCTCCGCCCGCACCGTCGTCTCCGTGCAGACCTCGCTGGTTGCCGGCTCGATCGAGCGCTGGGGCACGGAGGAGCAGAAGCAGCGGTGGCTGCCACGGCTCTGCTCGGGCGAGGCGCTCGGCTGCTTCGGCCTGACCGAGCCGGACACCGGCTCCGACGCCGCCAACCTGCGCACCCGCGCCACCAAGACCGACTCCGGCTGGTCGATCAGCGGCCAGAAGATGTGGATCTCGCTCGCCAACTTCTCCGAGGTGGCGCTGATCTTCGCCCAGACCGACCCCGAGAAGAAGCACCGGGGCCTCGCCTGCTTCCTGGTCCCGACCGACAGCGAGGGCTTCACCACCCAGGAGATCCACGGCAAGCTCGGCCTCCGCTCCTCCGACACCGGCGAGATCTCGCTCGACTCGGTCGAGGTCGGCGAGGACGCGATGCTGGGCGAGGTCGGCGACGGCTTCAAGGTCGCGATGAGCGCCCTCGACAACGGCCGCTACAGCGTCGCCGCCGGCTGCGTCGGCATCTGCGAAGGCTGCGTCGACGCCTCGGTTGCCTACGCCAAGGAGCGCAAGCAGTTCGGCGTGCCGCTGGCCCGCTTCCAGCTGGTCCAGGAGATGATCGCCGACATGATCCTCAAGCGCGACGCCAGCCGGATGCTGGTCTACCGCGCTGGCGCGCTCAAGGACGAAGGAAAGCCGAACACGATGGAGACCTCGGTTGCCAAGCTCTACGCGACCGAGTCGGCGGTCGAATGCGCGAACCTGGCGATCCAGGTCCACGGCGGCGCCGGCTACGTCGACGACTACCCGGTCGAGCGCTACCTGCGCGACGCCCGCGTCACCACCCTCTACGAGGGCACCTCGCAGATCCAGAAACTGATCATCGGCCGGGCCGCGACGGGGATCAACGCGATGCTGCCGTTCGAGGAGAGCTGAGCTTGCCCGACCTGGTCGAGACCTCGGTCGACGAGTTCCACGTCGGCCTGCTGCGGCTGAACCGCCCCGAGGCGCGCAACGCCCTCTCGGCCGAGATGCGCCAGCAGCTCAGCGCCGAGCTCGAGCTGCTCGACGCCGACCCGGAGGTCCGCTGCGTCGTCATCGCCGGCTCGGACCAGGTCTTCGCCGCCGGCGCCGACATCCGGGCGATGGCCGAGCGCCCGCTCGACGCCGCGCCCGACCCGGCGGGGATGGCGTTCTGGACGGGGCTGGCGGCGGCCGCGACGCCGACGATCGCCGCCGTCTCCGGCTTCGCGCTCGGCGGCGGCTGCGAGCTCGCCCTGGCCTGCGACATGATCGTCGCCGACGAGAAGGCCCGCTTCGGCCAGCCCGAGGTGACGCTGGGGATCATCCCCGGCGGCGGCGGCAGTCAGCGGCTGACGCGGGCGATCGGCAAGCAGCGGGCGATGGAGTACGTCCTCACCGGCCGCCTCTTCGACGCCGTCACCGCGCACCGGTGGGGCCTGGTCAACCTGGTCGTCGGCAAGGGCCTCTGGCTGACCGAGGCGATCGAGCTGGCGCGCACGGTCGCGGCGCGGGCACCGATCGCGACCCGGCTCGCGAAACAGGCGGTGCTGGCCGCGGAGGAGACGCCGCTCTCGGCCGGCCTCGAGCGGGAGCGGGCGTTGTTCGAGCAGGCGATGGCAACCGAGGACCGGGTCGAGGGGATGCAGGCCTTCCTCGAGAAGCGCGAGCCCGACTTCAAGGGCCGATGACCGTCGCCCGGGTCGGCGTCCTCGGCGCCGGCACCATGGGCAGGGGCATCGCCCAGGTCGCGGCCCTGGGAGGCTACGAGACGCAGCTCTACGACGCCTATCCCGACGCCGTCACAAGGGGCGCCGAACAGATCGGCTTCGACCTCTCCAAGGGCGTCGACCGCGGCCGCTGGAGCGACGCCGAAGGGGAGGCGGCGGCAAACCGGGTCCAGGCCGCGACCGCGATCGGCGAGCTGGCGGGCTGCGAGCTGCTGATCGAGGCCGTGCCCGAGCACCTGGAGCTGAAGCGCGGCCTGTTCGCCGAAGCCGCGGCAGCCTGCGGCCCGGAGGTCGTCCTCGCCTCCAACACCTCCTCGCTGCGGGTAGCCGAGATCGCCGTCGGCGTACCGGGCCCGGAGCGGCTGGTCGGGATGCACTTCTTCAACCCGCCGGCGCTGATGAAGCTGGTCGAGGTGGTGGCGACCGAACACTCCTCCGAGCAGGCGCTGGCAGCGGCGACGGAGGTCGCCGAAGGGATGGGCCGCAAGCCGATCCGGGCCAAGGACAGCCCCGGCTTCGTCGCCAACCGCCTCGCCCGACCGTTCTCGCTGGAGTCGCTGCGGATGCTCGGCGACGGCGTCGCCGACGCCGCCACGATCGACCGCGTCGTCCGCCTCGGCGGCGGCTTTCGCATGGGCCCGTTCGAACTGCTCGACCTGATCGGCCTCGACGTCAACCTCACCATCGCCCGCTCCTTCTTCGCCCAGGGCGGCGAGCCGGAGCGCTGGCGGCCGAGCCCGATCCAGGAACGGCTGGTTGAGGAAGGCAGGCTCGGCCGCAAGAGCGGCCAGGGCTATTACGCCTACGACGAGGGCGTCGAGCGCGAGCCCGACCCCGAGCTCGGCATCGATACCCCCACGCTCGATCCCGAGCAGCTGGCGCAGATCGACCCCGCGGCGAACGAAATCCTCCCCCGCCTCTTTGCCCAGATCGCCAACGAGGCCGCCTTTGCCCTGGAAGAGGACGTCGCCTCCCCCGCGGACATGGACACGGCGATGCGGCTGGGCTTCAACTGGCCGCGCGGGCCGATCGAGATCACCGAGCTGATCGGCCCCCGGCACGCGGTCGCGGTCCTCGCCGCCCTCGAGTCCGAGCGGGGCGCGGCCTACCTGGCGGCGCCGCAGCTACGAGCCGCGGCGACTGGGGCTGTGTCGCCATGAGCAACAGCCGCAAACCGGCCTCGCCGCAGACCGCTCGGCGCAATCGCGCCGCCGCTGCCTCGCTCCCGCTCGCCGACGTGGAGGACTTCGCCGAGGCGAAGCGCGGCCTGGTCGCGCCGTTCGAGCCGGCGACGATCGCGGGCGAGCGGGGCCTCGCCTGGGACCTCGAGTCCTACGACTTCATCGAGGGCGAGGCGCCCGACACGGTCAACCCCAGCCTGTGGCGACAGAGCAAGCTGAACCGCCTCGCCGGCCTGTTCGAGCTGGCGCCCGGCTTCTACCAACTGCGCGGCTTCGACCTCTCGAACATGCACGTGATCGAGGGAACCGAGGGGATCCTCGTGATCGACCCGCTGATCTCGGCCGAGACCGCCGCCGCGGCGCTGGCGCTCTACCGCGAGCACCGCGGCGAGCGCCCGGTCACGGGCGTGATCTACACCCACAGCCACATCGACCACTTCGGCGGCGTCAAAGGCGTGATCTCCGCCGAGGAGGTGGCGGCGCGGGGCGTGCCGGTCCTCGCCCCGGCCGGCTTCCTCCACCACGCGGTCAGCGAGAACGTCTTCGCCGGCACGGCGATGGGCCGGCGGGCCGCCTACATGTACGGCGCCATGCTGGAGCGCGGCCCCGATGGTCAGGTCGGCGCCGGCCTCGGGCAGACGACCTCGCTCGGCACGGTGACGCTGCTGCCGCCCAACCTCGACGTCACCGAGACCGGCCAGGAAGAGACCGTCGACGGCGTGCGCATGGTCTTCCAGCTCACCCCTGGCACCGAGGCCCCCGCCGAGATGAACTTCCATTTCCCAGACCATCGCGTCCTCTGCATCGCCGAGAACGCGACCCACACGATGCACAACACGCTCACCCTGCGTGGGGCGCTGGTCCGCGACCCGCGCATCTGGGCCCACTACCTGGACGAGTCGATCGAGCTCTTCGGGGCGGACTCCGACGTGCTGTTCGCCGGCCACCACTGGCCGCGCTGGGGCACGGAGCGGATCGTCGACTACCTGAAGAAGCAGCGCGACCTCTACGCCTACCTGCACGACCAGACCCTGCGCCTCCTCAACAAAGGCCTGACCGGGCGCGAGATCGCCGAGACGATCGAGCTGCCGCCGAGCCTGGCGGCGGAGTGGCACTGCCGCGGCTACTACGGCTCGGTCAGCCACAACGTCAAGGCCGTCTACCAGCTCTACATGGGCTGGTTCGACGGCAACCCGGCCCACCTCTGGGAGCACACCCCGGTCGAGTCGGCGCGTCGCTACGTCGAGTTCATGGGCGGCGCCGAGGCGGTGTTGGGGCAGGCCCGCGAGTCGTTCGAGGCCGGCGACTACCGCTGGGTCGCCGAGGTCGTCAACCACGTCGTCTTCGCCGAGCCCGAGAACTTGGAGGCGAGGGAGCTGCAGGCCGACGCGCTGGAGCAGCTTGGCTACGGCGCCGAGAACGCGACCTGGCGCAACTTCTTCCTGATGGGCGCCAAGGAGCTGCGTGAGGAAACCTCAGGCACCCCGACCGATCCCGCGCCCGCGGACGTGCTGGCCCAGCTCTCGGTCGAACAGATCCTCGCCGCGATGGCGATCCGACTCGACGGGCCGCGCGCCTGGGACGTGCGCCTGACGATCAACTGGCAAGTCACCGACCCCGACGAGCAGCATCTGCTCGAACTCGAGAACGGCGTCCTCAACCACCGCGCCGACCGCCACGACCCCGCGGCCGACGCGACCTTGGTCATCGAACGCCAGGCGCTGAACGAAATGCTCGGCAAAACCGCCGACCTGGCCGAGCTGGCGCAGAGCGGGCGCTTGCGTATCGAGGGGGACGGGGCGAAGCTCGGCGAGCTACTGGGCCTGCTCGACGAGCCCGACCCCGGCTTCGCGATCGTCACCCCTGACTAGCTCTGCAGCCGCATCATCAGCTCGTCCGCGTAGCACCAGCTCCAGTCCTCGCCCGGCTC
This sequence comes from Solirubrobacterales bacterium, assembly GCA_035762685.1. Classification (GTDB taxonomy): domain Bacteria; phylum Actinomycetota; class Thermoleophilia; order Solirubrobacterales; family 70-9; genus VAYN01. The sequence goes on from DASTNW010000036.1 coordinate 17,168, forward strand.
GGCCGAGCGGACGATCGGGTGCCCGGTCTCCCGGTAGTGCGCGGTGGCGTGTTTGCCCGGCGAGTTGTCGCAGCAGCCGATGTGCCCACAGGTCTGGCACATCCGCAGGTGCACCCAGCCCGTCCCCTCCGCCAGGCACTCCTTGCAGCCCGCGACCTCGTCCGGGAGATCGAGGACCTCAACCGAGTCGAGGTGACTGCATTCGGCCATCAGACGACGAAGAGTAGAGCCCAGACGATGGCGGCAAGGACGGAGACGGCGATCAGCCGCATCCCCTGGTCGCGCTCCCCCTGCTGGATGTTGAGCAGGCCGATCAGCAGGCCGGCCGGCGGCAGCACGACGGCGATGCCGAAGGGAAAGAGGCTGCTGGCGCGCTCGCCCATCGCCGCACCCTAGCCGCGCCGGTGCTAGGGCGCGATCTCGACCGGCTCGCCGCCGGGCATCCAGTGTGCCTCGACCGGGGGCGGGCTGTCGCGCAGGTAGCGCTCGGCGTCGAGGGCGCCCATGCAGCCGGTGCCGGCGGCGGTGACCGCCTGGCGGTAGGTGTGGTCGACGACGTCGCCGACCGCCAGGACTCCGGCGAGGTTGGTCCGGGTCGAGCCGGGCTCGGTGACGATGTACCCGTCCTCGTCGGTCTCGACCTGGCCGGTGACGATCTCGGATTTGGGGACATGGCCGATCGCGACGAAGGCGCCGTCGGTCTCGACCTCCTCCTCCTCGCCGGTCTCGGCGTTGCGGAGGCGGACCCTGTCCAGCTTGCCGTCCTCTCCGGCGACGAACTCCTCCGGCACGAAAGGCGTCTTGAGGCTGATGTTCTCCTGCTCGCGGGCGCGGTCGAACATGATCTTCGAGGCGCGGAACTCGCCGCGGCGGTTGACGATCGTCAGGTCGCTGGCGTACTTGGAGATGAAGATCGCGTCCTCCATCGCCGAGTCGCCGCCGCCGACGACGATCACCTTCTGGCCTTTGAAGAAGGCGCCGTCGCAGACGCCGCAGGTGGAGACGCCGCGGCCGCCGAGCTCCATCTCGCCGGGGACGCCGAGCCGTTTCGGCTCCGCTCCCATCGCCAAGATCAGGGTCTTGGCGCGATGCTCCTCGTCGCCGAGGAAGACCTTCTGCACGCCGCCGTCGGAGAGCTCGACCCGGTCGACGTCGTCGGTGACGAAGCGGGTCCCGAAGCGCTCGGCCTGGGCGCGGAACTGGCTCATCATCTCCGGTCCCATGATCCCCTCGGGGTAGCCCGGGTAGTTCTCGACGTCGGTCGTGTTCTGCAGCTGCCCGCCCCACTGGAACCCCTCGAACACGAGCGGCTCGAGATTGGCCCGCGCCGTGTAGAGCGCCGCCGTGTAGCCGGCGGGCCCGCCACCGATGATGATTACGTTCTCGATCTTCTTCGAATCAGCCATTTCTCGCCGCCTGGAGTCTATTACTTTACTTTTTATAGTAACCCTCCCCCGCGCTGCCTGCAAGCTCGCCGGTTGGCGGCTCGAGGTCCGATTCGGCGCTGCCGCCCCGTTGCACCGGCAGGCCCTCGGTTTCCCAGCGGTGGACCGTTTTGCGAAGCTGGAAGAAGGCGACGACGCCGAATGGGATCGGCATCCAGAAGGCGACCAGACGGAAGACGAGCACGGCTGGGAAGACGGTGTTCTCCGGGATCCCGAAGAGGACGAAGGCGCCGATCATGCCGGCGTCGACCGCACCGACTCCGGCCGGCGCCAGCGGGAAGAGGTTGGCGACCATGCCGAGGAAGAAGCCTTGGACCACGACCGCCAGCGGCACGTGGACGCCAAAGGCGTGGAACGAGGCCCAGAGCACGCCGATGCTCGCCGCCCAGTAGCCGCCAGCGCCGAGCACGGCGAGGCCGCCACGCGAGGGGTGGGTGAAGAGGCCGAGGACGAAGCGAAACCCCTCGCCCACCGTCGCCGGCACTTTGGCGGCGGTCTTGAGGAACGCCCTGGCGCGCTCGTGGTGCTGCGCGTAGGGAGCGAGCCGGCGTTCGAGGTCGGACGGGATCAGGGCGATGAGGACGCCGACCAGGATCAGCAATCCGGCCACGGCCGCGGGGACGATCGTCAGCTCGACCGAGTCCTCGCCGTTCAACACCCCCGTCCGCAGCAGAATCCCGAAGACGATCAGCGCCAGCGGGTAGAAGGCGTAGCTGAGGACGAGGAAGGCGACCACCCGCCTGCCGACGTCGCGGCGCCCCATCCCCGCCTTGCGCAGCGCCCAGTAGGTGAGGGCGATGCCACCGGCGCCGCCGGCAGAGAAGAGCCTCGTCGCGGCGAGGCCCGCCATGTTGATCTCGTAGGTCTCGACCCAGCGCAGGCGCAACGCGTCGCCGCCGACCACAGCCTTGAAGAGCGCGATGTAGGTGCCGAAGGCAAGGACGTTGAAGCCGATCGCCACCACGATCCAGATCGGCTCCGCCTCGTCGAGCCGGTCCAGCGCCCCGCCGAGGCCTGCAAGCTTCGGAAAGAGGAAGTAGACGCAGCCGAGTACCAGCAGGACGACCACGATCGTCTGCACCAGGCGCCGCGTGGTGAAGAGCGGCATTTCGACGGTCGAACTGCCGTTCGCCGAGTCCTCGCCAGACACTCTCTGGACGCTACCCGTTCGCCAGGCGCTCCAAGCGGCGCAGGGTGCGATTGACGCCGTGCACGAGCGGCTCGGCGAGCGGCTCGCCCCGCCTGACCAGCGCCACCAGCGCGGCGCCGGCGATCAGATCGGTGACGTAATGCTCGCCGAGGTAGACGAGGGCGAAGCCGAGCGTGCCGGCGTAGCCCCAGCCGATCGCCCCCTCGAGCTTGCCGGCTTCCGCCAGCGAGAGGGCAGCGGTGAGCGAGGTGGCGAAATGCAGCGAGGGCATCGCCGCCCAGGGATTGCCGCCGAGCGCGTCGTACATCTTCGGCCAAGCCGTGCCCCAGGTGTCTTCGCCGACCTCGACCATGATCCGCCGCACCTTTTCGTCGGTCACGCCCTCCTGCGAAGACCACCAGGGCGGCGCCGTCGGCACCGCGAAGTAGACGGCGCAGCCGAGGTCGAAGACGGCCGCCATCTGGCGGGCGGCACGCGGGAAGCGCTCGTTGTCGCGGGCCAGGACCAAGGCCAGCGCCAGGTAGGGCTCGAAGAACCAGATCCAGTGGGTCCAGGTGAGAAAGCGGTTGACGGCGCCGACTCGCGGCAGCTGTGCGAGGCGGCGCTGAAGGCGGGTGTTCGGCAGCTTGCCGGCGCCGAGGGCGCGGTCGGCAACGATCGGATAGCGGCTGCGGAGGCGACTGCGGAGGCGCTCCGGATCGTCGTAGGGAATCTCGTGGACCATGATGAAGGCCCACATCTGCAGCGCGTAGAGGGCGACGTCGCGCTTCTTGGAGCGGGGGTAGAGAACGGCCAGCCCGAGCGGCCCGCCGGCGCAGGCGGCGACCGTCACCGGAGCTGGAACCCGCAGGCGCCGGCGCAACAGCGGCACGGCGAAGGCGGCGCCGACGACCGTGGCCGCCCCGGCCCGCACCGCCAGTCGGAGCGCGGGAGATGGCCGGGAGCGCTTTCTCATGAGGCCGGCGAGTATAGGTAGGGACCGGTGCGCCGCAGCGCGTGATTAGAATGGCCGCGCTTTGACGCCGCACTCCCCTGGCACCGACCAGATCGACACCCTGCTTTGGATCGGCTTCGTCGCCGCGGCGATGATCGTCGTCGCGATCAACGTCGCGCTGGTCTACGCGCTGCGCAGGTCTGGCGCCAAGCGCGGGGCCGAGCCACGGCCACTCGAGGGCGGCCGGCGGGCGCAGTTCCGCGTCGCGGGGGCGCTCACCGCCTTCGCCGCCGTGGTCTTCGTCCTCAGCATCGTCTTCACCGAGAAGGCGAGCGAGGCCCCCGCCTCGGGCCCGGCTGGCCTCGCCTCGGCCGAGAGCGAGCCGCTGACGATCAGGGCGACCGGCCAGCAGTGGCTGTGGCGCTACGACTACCCCAACGACGCCTTCTCCTATTACAAGCTGGTCGTCCCGGTCGACACCGCGGTCGAGCTGGAGCTGCTTTCCACCGACGTCGTCCACACCTGGGACGTCCCCGACCTCTCCGGCAAGCGTGACGCCGTCCCCGGCAAGACCAACACGGTCGTCTTCCGCGCCGACGAGGAAGGCACCTACGAGGGGCAGTCGGCCACCCTCTCGGGCCAGGCCTACGCCGCGATGCGGACCGCCGTCGAGGTCGTCTCGCCGCAGGCCTACGAAGACTTCGTCAAGCAGCAGAAGGCCGACATCGAGACCGCCCAGGACCGCGTCGTCGGCCTGATCGCAGACGGGAAGGTGCCATGAGCGAGCGACCCCGCCCCGAGATCGTCGTCGACGGCTTCCCCAAGGCCCGCCCGCGCTGGATCGAGCTGGCCACCAGCGCCGACCACAAGGACCTCGGCCGCGTCCTCCTCAGCGGCGCCCTCGGCTTCCTCTTCATCGCCCTGGTCGAGCTGCTGCTGATGCGGCTGCAGCTGGCAATCCCCGAGAACACCTTCCTCTCGCCGGTCGCCTTCAACCGGATGCTCTCCCTCTACGGCGCCACGGCCGTCTTCCTCTTCGCGCTCCCGCTCGTCCTCGGCCTCTTCTACTACGTGGCACCGCTGCAGATCGGGGCCCGCCGCACCGCCCTGCCGCGCCTCGGTCAGATCGGCGTGGCGCTCTGGGTCGGCGGCGCCACGGTCCTCTACGCCGGCTTCCTCTTCACCCCCTCGGAGGCCGGCGTCAACCCGATCGCCCCGCTGACCGAGGTTGCCTTCCTCTCCAGCAACGGCGTCGACGCCTGGGCCGCCGCGACCGGCCTCTGCACGCTCGGCTTCGTCTTCATCGCGATCGACCTACTGGCGACGCTGCGCAACCTGCGGGCGCCGGGCATGGCCTGGCGCCGCGTCCCGGTCTTCGCCTGGGCCGCGACCGTCGGCAGCTGGTTGATGCTGGTGATCGGGCCGGTCCTCCTCGCGGCGCTGACGATGCTGATGATCGACCGCAATTACGACGGCGTCTTCTTCGCCGACGGCGCCGGCGGGGCGCCGCTGCTCTGGCAGCACCTGAGCTGGATCTTCTTCTCCGGCACCTACATGCTGGTGCTGATCTTCGCCCTCGGCGCGATCGCCGAAATCGTCGCCGCGTTCTCCGGCCGGCCGGTCCTCAACCGCGCCGCGACGATGGGGTCGATGGTCGCTATCGCCGTGTTCGGCACCTTGGCCTGGATGCAGAACATGCTGACCGCGCCGATCGGGACCGGCTGGATGTACTTCGCGATGCTGATGTCGCTGGCGCTGGTCGTCCCCTTCGGCCTGGTCTTCTTCAACCTGATCGCGACGATGGCCAGCGGGACGCTGCGGATGCGGGCGCCGCTGCTGTTTGCCGCCGGCGCGCTCTCGGCGATCTCGATCGGCCTCGCGGCGGAGCTCTCGCACTCGATGGTCGCCGCCGCCTGGCAGCTCAAGAACACCACCGACTCGACCGCGGCCACGCACTTCGCGCTGGTCGGAGGCGGCGTCTTCGGCGGCTTCGCCGCCCTCTACTACTGGTTCCCGAAGATGACGGGCCGCACGATGGGCGAGACGCTCGCCCGCTTCTCCTTCTGGACCACGGCGCTCGGCCTCGTCCTCGCCTTCGTCCCGCTCTTCCTCGCCGGCGGCCTCGAGGGCCAGGTGATCGACGCCTACAAGTTCTTCGACGGGACCGGCGTCGACGCCTACAACCTGATCGCCTCGATCGGCAGCCTCGTCCTCGCCGCCGGGATCGTGATGACGCTGGTCAACGCGATCGTGAGCCGCGCCAACGGCCCCGAGGCAGGGCACGACCCGTGGCACGGCGAGTCGCTGGAGTGGTTCACGCTCTCGCCGCCGGACCCGCACAACTTCGACGTGCTCCCCGACGTCCGCAGCGCCCAGCCGATGCGTGACATCCGCGCCGCTATCGCCCACCGCACCGGCCCTCGCCCCGAGGCCCCGGCGCGCGAGCGCCAGCCGGTAGCCTGACCGGCATGCAAGCCGGTGCCGGCGCGCAGACCGCGCCCACCTCGACGGCAGCCACGCCCGCCCCGCGCTCCGCCGCGATGACGGTGGTCCGCGACTACCTGACGCTGACCAAGCCGAAGGTGCAGTCGCTGCTGCTGTTCACGACGGTGACGACCATGTACGTCGCCGGCGACCCCTCGCTGGGCCTGATCTTCCTCACCTGCCTCGGCGGCGCCCTCTCGGCCGGCGGCGCCGGCGCGATCAACCACGCGGTCGACCGCGACATCGACCGCACGATGGCCCGCACCGCCGACCGCCCAGTCGCCTCTGGCAGGGTCTCGGCCCGCGCCGCGATCGCCTTCGGCACCCTGCTCGGCTGCGCCTCCTTCGCGCTGCTGGCGCTCACCGTCAACCCGCTGGCGGCGGCGCTCTCGCTCTCGGGCCTGTTCGGCTACGTCTTCGTCTACACGCTCTGGCTCAAGCGCACCACGCCCCAGAACATCGTCATCGGCGGCGCCGCCGGCGCCGTGCCGCCGCTGGTGGCCTGGGCGGCCGTCACCGGCGGCCTCAGCGGCATGGCCTTCTACCTCTTCGCGATCGTCTTCTTCTGGACCCCGCCCCACTTCTGGGCGCTCTCGCTGCTGATGAAGGACGAGTACGCCAAGGCCGGCGTCCCGATGCTCCCCGTGGTCCGAGGCGAGGCCGAGACCCGGCGCCAGATCCTCCTCTACACCGTCCTCCTCTACGCAGTCACCCAGCTCCCCTTCTGCGCCGGCGGCCTCGGAATCGTCTACCTCATCCCCTCGATGGCCCTCGGGGCTGTCTTCATCGGCTTCGCCGCCAAGCTGCTGCGCACCGCCGACCGCCGCTGGGCACTGCGCACGTACCTCTTCTCGCTTGCCTATCTGGCGTTGCTGTTCCTCGCCATGGCGATCGACGCCAACGTCTGAGCGAGCTGGCTTGGGGGCGGGGGCCCTGTCGGTACCCCCTCCCCAGAGGCCGTTGCGCAGCTGGGTCGAGCTCCGCGGCTGCGAGGCCGTAATTCGTGAGCCTCTGGGGAGGGGGCACCGACAGGGCCAAGCGAATCCATGCCGCTTGCCCCGACGAAGGTTGAAGGAGCTGTTCAGCCACGGAGCCGGCCAGAGACCCCAAGCCTCACTCAGTCAGCTTCCAGGGCTTGGAAGCTTCCCAAGCTGCGGAACCGCTTTGAGCCTCCGGAGCCGCGGAATCGGCTTTTGAGACATGGGAGCTTTCCGAAGCTGCGGATCGCTTTCAAGCTGCTGAATCAAGCTGAGCGTCGGCCGGGAGCCCCAGGGGGCACTCCCCCGGAGGCTCCAGAATTACGAGCGGCGCCCCCGAACCGGATCAGCTACGCAACGGCCTCCGGGGGAGTGCCCCCTGGGGCTCCCCTTCCACCCCACCTTCCAGTCAGCTCGCCTGATAGAAATCCCCCCGTGGACCGCGAAACCGCCCGCAAGAACATGAGCGCCGGCCTGCTAGCCGGCGGCCTCGCAGCGACCGTCTTCGCCCTCTGCTTCGTCGCCGCCCTCCTCTACATCGCCCAGTAGCCGTGAGCGCGCACCGACAGGTCAACGAGCCCGGCGAGACGATTTACCTGCCGCCGCCCTCCTGGGCGCCCGCCTTCTTCGCCCTCGGCGTCGTCGGCCTGGTCTGCGGCACCTTCGCCACCGGCTTCATCTTCCCCGCCTACGTCTACGCACTCGTCGGCGCGGTCCTCCTCCTCGGCGCCCTCCGCAGCCTCGTCCGCGGCGCCGTCCGCAGCTACTTCCAGCTCCCCCGCAGGCAGAAGGTCCGGGGGGCAGCGCTCCCCGTAGAAACGATCTCAGCCCCACCCGGCCCCTAACGCCGGCCGGCGGCGAAGCAACCGGCCTCGAGCACTCCGCCTCAACCGGGCGTCATGCCAGAGGTCGCACCCGCTGAGGTCCAGACCCGCACGATGTCCCGCATCGAGAGGACGCCGACGGCATCCGGCCCCTCGAAGACGACCAGGTGGCGGACTCCGCGGCGCGACATCTCGGCCGCGGCGCGCTCGAGGCTCCAGTCCGGAGCCGCTGCGATCACCCCCTCGCTCATGTGGTCGCCGACCAGCTCGACGTCGGGGTCCTCACCGGCGCCGACGGAGACGAGCAGGTCGCGCTCGGTGACGATCCCGGGCGTCGGCGACTCGGCGTCGCTGACCAGGGCTGCCCCGGTCTCCTTCTCGACCATCTTCGTGGCCGCCTCGCGCAGGGTGTGCGAGGGGCCGACCGTCACCGACACCTCCGACATCCCATCCTTCACCTGCATCTGCGGCCTCCTCTCACCAGCCTCCGGAGATAGTGCGAATCGCCGCAAGCTTACCCCAACGGCGAGGCGCGACAGCACGCTTTCGCGGGGCCTCGGCATATAGACTCCGGCCCGCCTCCAGCCGTATGCCTCGCACCTCGAAACTCATCCGCCCGCTGCTCGTCCTCGCCTTGCTCGCGGGCCTGGTCCTGGCCGCGTCCGGGTGCGGGACGACGAGCGCCGACGTCGAGCGCGGTCGCGTCCTCTTCGTGCAGAAGTGCGGCACCTGCCACACCCTCGCCCAGGCCGGCACGACGGCGCAGACCGGCCCCGACCTCGACGACGCCTTCGCCTCGGCGCGGGAAATCGGGGAGACCGACGCCACGGTCGAGGGAATCGTCTCCGCCCAGGTCGAGTCGCCCCGGCCGGTCAACGGCAACTCGGCCGTCTCGATGCCGCCCAACATCGTCGAGGGACAGGATTTGGTCGACGTCGCCGCCTACGTCGGCATGTACGCCGGTGTCCCCGGCGCAGCGCCGCCCAAAGTCCCCGGCGGCCCCGGCGCCCAGGTCTTCGCCAGCAAAGGCTGCGGCGGTTGCCACACCCTGGCGGTCGCGAAAGCGGGTGGCACGGTCGGCCCCAACCTCGACGAAGTCCTACCCGGGCAGGGCATGGAGGAGATCCACGAGGACATCGCCGATCCCAACAAAGTCATCGCCAAGGGGTTCCCGTCCAACGTGATGCCGGCGACCTACGCGCAGACGCTGACGCCGAAAGAACTCGAAGACCTGGTCCAGTACCTGTTCGAAAGCACCTCCGGCGGCAAAGCCTCCGGCTCGTCCAAGGGCTAGTCGAGCCGGGCGGCCGGCGGCCGCTGCGATCATCCTGACGATGCGGCAACGCCTCAGAGACCGCCTCGAGATCTCCCCGCAGCGCTACGCGCAGGTCAGCGCCGTCGCCCTCGCCGCCCTGGCGCTGATCGTCCTCACCGGTGCCGCCGTGCGGCTGACCGGCTCCGGCCTCGGCTGCCCGGACTGGCCCAAATGCTACGGCGGCACGACCCCGCCCCTGGAATCCCACGCGGTGATCGAGTACGGCAACCGCCTCCTCACCGGCTTCGTCGGGATCGCCGTGATCGCCGCCAGCGTCCTCGCCTTCTTCCGCGTCCCCTACCGCTGGCACCTGGCGCTGTTCGGCGCCCTGCTGCCCCTGGGCGTGGTCGGCCAGGCGGTCCTCGGCGCCCTGGTGGTCAAGTACCACCTCGCCCCCGGCCTGGTGATGTCCCATTTCATCCTCTCGATGATGCTGCTGGACGCGGCCTTCGCCCTCGCCTGGTGCGCGCGCTACGAGCCGTGGGAGAGACGGCGCTCGCGCGACCGCCTCGGCGTCTGGTCGGTACGGGCGCTGGTCCCGCTCGGGCAACTGACGATCCTGGCCGGGACGATCGCCACCGCCTCCGGCCCCCACGCCGGCGCCCACGAAGACGAACTCGTCCACCGCTTCGACTTCCAGGGCGGCGAAACGCTGGAATGGGTGGTCCAGCGCCACGCCGCGATCGCCGCCGTCTACGGCGTCGCCGCGATCGCCGTCTGGTTCCTCCTGCGCCGGCCCGGAGGCGACAGGAGGGCGGTCAAGCCGCTAACCGTGGTGCTGGGACTCCTAGCGCTGCAGGGAGCCATAGGCGGCGTGCAGTGGGCGCTGGAGCTGCCCAGCGAGGTCGTCTGGGTCCACGTGGCCGTTGCCACCCTGAACTGGCTGGCGATGCTGTGGACGGTCGCGGCGGCGGGACGGCTGGAACCACGGCGGCGCTCAGCCCCCGCCGTTGCCGAGCCCGGTGGCAGCACCGCCTCGACGGCGGCCGGCGCCACCCGCTAGGTGCTCCCCTTCGCGCTCTCGATCGCGGTCCTCAGCCTCGTGCAGGCGGCCCTGGTGGCGGCGCCCCGCCCCGCCTCCGCCCCACTGCTCTCGGGCCTGCGCAATCGCTCCTGGGCGCTGGTGCTGCCGCTGTCGGTAGTCGTCGTGGTCGCGGCCATCGCCCTCGATTCCGCCTTCGCCGATTTCCTCACCTACCTGGCCCTCGTCGCCGTCCCGCCCCTGGCGGCGCTGGCGCTGGCGGCGGTCCTGCGCGGCGGGCGGCCGCCGCTGGCCCTCCTCGCCATTCCCCTCTTCGCGATCGCCTGGGCGGCCCGCGGCTCGCTCAGCGGCGAGGCGGCGGCCCTGGCCCTCTCCGCCCTGGCCTGCGTCAGCCTCGGCTGGCTGCTCGCCTGCGTCGTGCCCGGCCGCTGGCTGAAGCTGGGGATCTACGCGATGGCGGCGATCGACGCCTGGCTGATCGGCACGGACCTGCTGCAGGGCCCCAACGCGACGCTCAACGCCGCCTCGCCCGGCGGCCTGCCCCAGCTTCAGTTCGTCGCCTTCGGCTCCGCCGTCATGGGCTTCGGCGACATCTTCATCGCCGCCGTCCTCGGCGCCCTGCTGGCCGCGGACCGCCGCCTGCAGCTGACCGGAGCCGCCCTCGCCGCCATCCTCTGCCTCGGCTTCGACCTGCTCTTCTTCGCCGTCGACCAACTCCCCGCCACCGTCCCGATCGCCCTGACGCTGGCCCTGCTCGAGACCGTCAGGCCGCGTCGGCTCAGAGCTGGGTGACGATGGCAGCAAAGCCCGTGACCATCACCGTGGTCAAGGCGAAGAACCCCTGCAGCATCGTGCGGTGCATCGCCGAGAACCCCTGGCGCATCTCGCTCTGCAGGGAATCGAACCGAGCATCGATCCGAGCTAGCCGCTCGTCGGCTCGCCGAAAACCGTCGTCGACCCGGTGGTTCAGGTCGTCGAGCCGCTCGTCGGTCCACTTGTCTCTCACGGCCTCCATATTGACAGCCTAGGAGATGCGGCGCTACGTGTTGTCTGCGAAACGCAAAGACTTCGCCTCATAACTCACGCCGCTTGCGCACAATCCAGCGATACCCATGCCAAGCCGCCGCACAGACCAGCACCAACCCCCAAACCGCCCCCACCAACGGCCGCGTCAACAGCGTCAACCCGATGATCGAAGCCGCCGCGACCCCCACGATCACGACCCACCTGAACACCGCCCCCTCCGAGATCTTCATCTCAACTCATTCTCCCTCGGAATGCGACGTATCGGAGAGGCCGCGAAAACCAAGCCTGGCTAGGACGCAGGGAGCGAAGTGAGGGGAGCGCACTTCTAGTGCGTGACCCGATCTGAGCGACCGAGGACACCGCCAGGCGCCGGTTTGCAGCGGCCCGGCTAAAGGATGTAAACCGTTACATAAACGATGATCCACATGATGTCGACGAAATGCCAGTAAATGCCCGGCACCTCGACACCGAGATGGTCCTTCGCCTCCGGGCCGAAATGGCCGCGGAAGGCGCGGATCGTCGCGAAGCTGAGCAGCATCAGGCCGACGAAGACGTGGGCGCCGTGCAGGCCGGTGAGGCTGTAGAAGATCGAGCCGAAGCCGAGGTCGCGGGCGCTGAAACCGATGTGGACGTACTCGTTGACCTGGATGAAGAGGAAGGTCGCGCCCAGTAGCCAGGTCAGGACCAGGCCGATTTTGAGGCCAGCGTGGTTGCCGCGGCGGATCGACTCCAGCGCGTAGTGGATCGTGAAGCTGGAGGAGACGAGGATCGCGGTGTTGATGCCCGCGACCGCGACCGGAAGCTCGTAGGGATGCGGCGGCCAGCTCTCCGGGGAGACGACGACGCGGAGGAAGAAGTAGGAGGCGAAGAAGGCCCCGAACAGCATGACCTCGGAGACGATGAAGAGCAGGATCCCGAGCGTCTGCCGGTCGATCCGCGAGCTCTCGTTGGCCTCCGGAGGGCCGTGATGGTCGTGCTCTTCGGCGTGCCCGAGGGCAACGGTCGCGCTCTCCATCGGACTAAGCCCCTCCCTCTTCGGCCACGGCGGCGGCGACCGCTGCGGCCGGCCGGCCCACCTCGACGTGCTCGACCTGCTTGTTGGCGGCCTCGCGCACCCGTCCGATCAGGTCGTCCTCGAGCCAGCGCGAGTCTTCGCCGGCGAAGGTCGAGACCAACACCTCGTCGATCCGGTAGTGCTCGATCGCGTTGCGGACCGCCTGCAGGGGGTCCGGGCTCATCGGCTGGCCGGTGGCGTCGACCTCGGCCCTGTAGAGCTCAGCCAGGGTCGAAGCGAGGTCGCGGACGATCGTCCCCTCGCTGACGTCGTCGGCCCGTGGGCAGATGATCGTGTAGCGGTGTGGGCTGTCGGCGGCGCGCTCCTTCAGCCGGGCGACGAGGTCCGGGGCGGCCACGGTCTGCGTCGCGACGACGAGGGTGTGGATCACGTCCCAGCGGATCGCGTCGTCTTCGATCCGCACCGGCACGTGGGTCAGCTTCGTCTCGGGTTCGACCCGCGCCTTCGCCCACTCGACCAGGTCTTTGCGGGTGAAGCCGAAGCGGGTGTCGTAGAGGCAGGACAGGAGCACCTCGCCCGGCTCGTGGGCGCGAACGGCATCGTCGAGGGCGAGGGCGGGATCGGGGTCCATCACCTCGCCGACGGAATCGATGCCGAACTCGGCCAGCACCGCCATCGTCACCTCGACCCGGGCCCGTGCGGCCTCGCGCAGCTCACCGGGTCCGACCAGCTGCCCGACCGCGGGTTCGTTCTGGGGGGCCGCGACGACGACGCCGGAGACGCCCTCCTGGCGCTCGCGCACCGCCTGCAGCAGCTTGCGGCCGCCGGCAACCTCGTTGAGGAAGACCAGCAGCGGCCGGCCCTCGGCGGCCGCGCTCACGAGGTGCCCACCACGCTCGGCTCTTTCGCCGGTACCTCGGCCCCTTCGCCGGGCATGATCGCGTGTTTGGCGCCGGGGACGCCGAACTCGTAGGGACCGCCGACCACGCGGGGGATCTCCGGGAAGTTGAAGATCGGCGGCGGCGAGGAGACCTGCCACTCGATCGAGTTGGCCCGCCACGGGTTGGCCTCGGCGCGCGGGCCGAAGCGCCAGCTGACGACCATGTTGTAGAGGAAGACGAGCTGGACAGCGCCGAGGATGAAGGCGAAGCAGCTGATCAGCAGGTTCCACTCGCCGAACTGGGTCGCGTAGTCGGCCACGCGGCGCGGCATCCCGTCCATGCCCACCCAGTGCATCGGGACGAAGGTTCCCCAGGTGCCGAGGAGCGTGCCCCAGAAGTGGACCCGGCCGAGCTTCTCGTCGTACATGCGCCCGGTCATCTTCGGGAACCAGTGGTAGATCCCGGCGAAGATCGTGAAGACCGAGCCGCCGAAGAGGACGAAGTGGATGTGGGCGACGATGAAGTAGGTGTCGGAGACGTGGATGTCGATCGGCACCATGCCCAGCATGACGCCGCTGATGCCGCCGATCGTGAAGGTGACGATGAAGGCGAGCGCAAACAGCATCGCCGTGGAATAGGTGTGGATCTTGCCGAAGTAGAGGGTGCCCAGCCAGGAGAAGATCTTGATCCCGGTCGGGACCGCGATCAGCAGCGTGGTGATCATCATCGGCACCCGCAGCCAGCTGAACATGCCGGCGACGAACATGTGGTGGGCCCAGACCGAGTAGCTGAGCACGACGATCCCGATCAGCGCCAGGGCCATCAACCGGTAGCCGAAGATCGGCTTGCGGGCGTGGGTCGAGATGACCTCGCTGATGATCCCGAACCCGGGCAACATCATGATGTAGACGGCTGGGTGCGAGTAAAACCAGAAGATGTGCTGGTAGCTGATGACGTCGCCGCCGGCGGCGAACTGGAAGAAGTTCGTGTGCAGGACGCGGTCGAAGAGGACCATGAACTGGACCCCGGCGATGAACGGCGTCGCGGCGACGACCAGGAGCGAGGTCGAGAGGTTGGCCCAGACCAGCAGCGGCATGCGCCAGAAGGTCATCCCGGGCGCACGCATGGTGATGATCGTGACCAGGAAGTTGAGCGCGGTCGCGATCGAGGAGGCGCCCGCGAACTGGACGCCGAGGTTGAAGAACGACTGCCCCAACGGCGCCCCGGTGGAGAGCGGCGCGTAGCCGGTCCAGCCGGCGTCGAAGGCGCCGCCCGGCGCCAGGAAGCTGCCGATGAAGAGCAGCCCGGCGAGCGGCAGCATCCAGAAGCTGAGCGCGTTGAGGCGCGGGAAGGCCATGTCCGGAGCGCCGATCATCAGCGGCAGCACGTAGTTGGCGATGCCGGCGAAGACCGGGATCACGAAGACGAAGATCATCAGCACCGCGTGGGTGGAGAAGAGGCTGTTGTAGGTGGCGGCGTCGACGATCTGGGTGCCCGGCTGGGCCAGCTCCGCCCGGATCAGCATCGCCATCAGGCCGCCCACGAAGAAGAAGAAGAAGGTGGTGACGATGTACTGGATGCCGATCACCTTGTGATCGGTGTTGAAGCGGAAGTAGTCCCTCCAGCTCGTCGCCCCGTGCTGGGAGTGGTCGTCGGGGATCGTCGGCAGGCCGGCGGCCCAGCGCAGCCAGTAGTCGAAGCAGCCGAAGCCGGCGAGGAAACCGAGCGGAGCGAGGACCAGCGGCACGATCACGTGCGGGTAGCCGGTCTGCTCGGTCTGGTAGAGCGGCAGGTCCGAGATCGCGCGCAGGGCGATGACCAGGCCGAAGCCGAATGCCCCAGCCGTAAGGGCGCCAAGCGCGCCTCGAATCCATCCCGGTCGCTTGATCGCAGCCGCCATCAGTTCTCCTCCATTATGCCCCGCCCGCACCGACGGGGGTGGGGTCGCCCTCGGTCTCTTCGACCACTTCCAGCAGCGGCTTCGGCACCGGCTGTTCCAGGCCGGCGACCCAGCGGCGGAAGTCCGCGGGGGACTCGACCACGACTTTCGCCCGCATCGAGGAGTGGCCGAAACCGCAGAGCTCGGTGCAGACGAGCTGGTAGGTGCCGATCTTGTCCGGGGTGACGATCGCCGTCGTCGTGATCCCGGGCACGTTGTCTTTCTTGATCCGCCACTCGGGGACCCAGAAGGAGTGGATCACGTCGAGGGCGTGCATCTTGAAATGGACCTGGCGGTCGACGGGCACGTGCAGCTCGCCCTCGCTCCAGGCGTAGTCCTTGCCCGGGTAGGCGAAGCTCCAGGCGTACTGCTGGGAGAAGACCGAGACCGTCAGCGGGTTCTTCGTCGGCTCTTCGATGTCGTCGAGCACCTTCCAGCTGTAGCCGCCGGCGAAGAGGACGATGATCGTCGGGATCAGCGTCCAGGCGACCTCCAGCCGCGTGTTGCCGTGGATCGGCTCGCCGTCGGACTCGTCGCCCGGCTTGGCTTTGAATTTCCACAGCGCGTAGAAGAGCATCACCATGACCAGTGAGAAGACGAAGGACGAGAGGACGATCATCACGTTGAGCAGATCGTCGATCTTCGGCGCCGCCGTGGACGCCTGCTGGCCGTCCCAGTTGATCGGGACCATCACGGCGGAGATGAGGGCGGTGCCCGCGACCGTGGCGGCGAGCATCTTCACTATCGGGAGGCGGCCGTACATGAGGCGGCGGGCATTCTATTGAAGCGGCGGCGGGAGGTTTTCCGGCCTCAGGTGACGCTTGGCACTAGTGGTTGCCGGTCGCACCACTAGCTAGGCCGGGCGGGGCAGGCCCTCCAGCTCGGCCCTCGAAGCGGCGAGGACTCCACGGGCGACTCCCTCCCAGCTCCACAGCCGCTGGACCGTCTCGACCAGGGCGCGGCGTGCCTGCTGCCGCTCCGCCTGCGGCAGCGCCAACCAGCCGTCGAGCCGCGCGGCTATCGCCTCGACGGCACCCGGCTCGACCGCAAACGAGGTCAGGCGCCCGACCTCGCCAGGCAGCGAAGCGGCCAGCTGCCGGGAGACCTCCAACATCCCCGAGTGCCCGGCCGAGACCGGCAGCGCTCCGCAGGCGGCGGCCTCGACGGCAACCATGCCGAAGGCCTCCGGGAAGGTGCTCGGCATCACCATCGCCTCGGCCCGGGCCAGCAGCGCCGCCACCTCGTCGTGCTCGAGGCGGCCGATGAACTCGACCGAGCCGGCGCTGCCGCGCGCCGCCTCCAGGTAGCCCTCGGGCGGCTGGGCGAGGAACGCCGAGAGGACCGGCAGCGGCTTCTCCTCCCCGCCCTCCAGGGCCCAGCCGAGGCGGGCGATCTCCCGCGCCTGGTCGAGATCGCCTCGCTCAAGCGCCGCCAGCAAGCGCCGCAGCCCGCCCTCGTACTCGCCGTATCCCGCGATCTGCAGCTTCGCCTCGGGATGCGCCGCCCGGACGAGCGGCCAGGCGGCGATCAGCAGATCCACCCCCTTGGAGACGATCAGCTTGCCGACGAAGGCAACCAGGGACTCGCGATCGCGGCCGGGCCGGAACTCGGCGAGGTCGACGCCCGGAGGGCCGAGCCTGGTCTTCTCGCGCAGCCCCGGGACGTCCGGCAGCGCCGCCCAAAGCGACTCGGCGGTGTGGCCGGAACCGACGAGGACGCCGGACGCCGCCTTCATCCCCTCCTCCGCGTAGGGCAGGAAGCGGGGGTGCGGCTTGACCGTGTACTCGAGCGCCGAGCCGTGGACCTTGGCGGCGAAGGGGCCGATCCCCGCACGGGCGAGGACCGCCGGGCCCATGACGAGGTGGTTGGCGAGGGCGGCGTCGACCCCGCCGACCGCCTCCGCCACCCCGCGGACGGCGCTGACGTTGGCCTCTATGTAGCGCTCGAGCTCGGCCTCGGTCAGCTCCGGGAAGGCCTTGACCTCGAAGCCGTCGTAGGGGTCTTTGACGTAGACCGGCAGCAGTCCGTGGATGTCGGGGTTGTGGATCTGGACGCCCTCGATCCGGACCTCGCGGTCCTGGCAGAGGAGATGGACCTCGTGGCCGAGCCCGGCCAGCGCCCGCGCCAGGTTGACGTTGTAGATGTTGCTGCCGGTACCGCGCAACATGTAGCCGTGGAAGACGAGGACGCGCATCGCTGCCGCCCAAGCTATTAGTCTTCCCGGCGATGAACGAGCGCCAGCTCTACCGAATGCGGGCACCGGCCTCCGGCCGCGAGGCGATTGCCCCGGCCGAGCCCGGCCAGGTCTACGTCGATCGCGAGACCGGCGAGGAGATGGAGCCAGTGGCGGCGGTCCTGCCGCTGGCGCCCTCCGCCTCGGCGCTGCCACGGACGCCGGCGAACCTGCGCGCCTGCCGCCGCTGCGACCAGCTACTCGGCCTCGACGTCAGTGACTGCCCGTACTGCGGGCTGCGTCAGAGCGCGCTGTAGAGACCTCCGCGCCGCCACGACGACCAGAGGACCGTCCCCGAGGTGGACTGCACCGGGGCCTGCCTTTTTGATAAGGATTCCTTTAACTATTCACAGGCTTTCGGGAGAGCCTAGTAGGGAGGCTGGTGGAGCCACACGAGAATCTCGAGCGGGTCGCTCTGATCCGTCCCGAGGAGCGTGACTACGCACTGCAGCTCCAATCCGACGATTGGGGCGCCGGCCTCGACCTGTGGACGCCGGAGGCTGGCCCCTCGCGTCACTACAGCCGCGAATTCCCCGTGCACTCGCGCGAAGACGACGCGACGGGCAGCGACCGATGGACCGAACTACACGAGTGCATCGTCCCCTTCCCCTCGGCGCCGATCTACGGCATCAACCGCAAGGCCGAGTACGGCAAGAGCCTGGCGCGGCCGAACATGCACACCCTGCGGGTGCTGCGACGCCCCGGCGCCAAGCGCATCACGAGGATGTTCGTCCTCCACAACGGGCTGAACGAGGCGGACTCGCTGCGGTTCTACTACCGCCTGGCCGACTGGATACTGCGCTCGGTCCCCGACGGGGACGGCGCCGCCTGCGTGATCATGCCCTTCCCCGGGCACCTCATGCACTTCTCCTACCACGGCCCGTTCTCCGAGACTCCGCTCTCGCGGTACCTGACCGACGCCGGTGAGCTGTTCCGGCAGTTCCTTCGCTACATGGTGGGGATGCGATGGCTGCTCGGGATCGTCACCGACTCCGACGCCAAGAGCTGGATGGTGGGTGGCGACCTGCCCAAGCCAAGCAGCGCCAAGGCGGAGATCCTGCTCGAGTCGGACGTCCTTCGCACCGCCAGCGGCAGGCGTCTCGCGAAAACCGAAAAGGCGTGTGGTCAGTCGGCGTCGGCCGCCGCCAAGCCCGCCTTTCCCCGGATCGGCGAGCCGGCCACAAAATGGCAGATCGACCAGAGCGTCGACCTCCTGCGACACGCCCTGATGAGGGAGGAGGGCACCGGGCAGGGGCCCCTCCACACCCATGTCGTCGGTTACAGCCTCGGTGGGTTCCTGGCCCAGTCGGTGTTCTTCGCCTGGCCACAGGCGGTCTCCAGCTGCACGACGATCTGCTCGGGGGGCGCGATCAGCTCGCTCTCGCCGACCGCGTTCGCCCACCCGGAGGAGTGGCAGTCGGTGCTGCACGCGCTGCGGCCCGAGCTCGGCAACTCGATGCTCCAAGGCCGGCTCGCCGACGACGAAAAGCTGGACGCCACCGACGAAACAGAGAAGAACGCGCCGGTCAGCAAAGTCGCCGGGATGCCGCTGCGCCGGTACGGCTACTTCCAGCGCATCTTCGACCAGGTCTTCCTGCAGGAGGACCGGGGCTCCTACAAAGAGCGCCTCTCCGAGTACGGCACCCGGATGCTGTTCGTCAGCGGCGGCGAGGACCCGATCGTGCGACCGACGAACATCCTCGACGCCAGCCCGGAGGAGGGCATAACGATGCTCTCGGTGGCCAGCATGACCCACTTCCTCGATCAGGACCCGCGGGCAGAGCGGCTGCGGGAGAAACAGCAGCGCGACTTCTGGCTGCCCGAGGCCGGTGGCCTGATCGCGCGAGCGGCGATCCGGGCCGAGCGGGTGCACAAGGACGAGCGGGAATCGGCTGAAGAAATACGGGCGAAGCGCAATCCGGCGAAGGTGAAGCCGCCGCTCGGCTTCGACATGCTCTCCAGCAGTCACATGTTCGAGTCGGCGCTGGACTGGGTGCTCGAGACCGTCGGCCTCGACACCGAGCACGGCTGGCTGCTCGTCTGCCGCAACGGCCTGCCCCCGGCCTTCGTCCAGCCGCAGTACTTCGAGCGCTGGGGAACGGCGCTGCACCACCACGACGTCAGGGTCCAGCAGTACGCGGCCGGCCTGCGGCGCCGCGCCAACACCCTCAACCTCGAGGGGGCGAAGGAGCGCACCACCCTGGTCGTCCCGGAGCAGCTCGAGCACTGGTTCGTCGACCTGAGTGCGCGTTTCGACCCCCATAGCGACGCCCCGTCGGGCCGCTATACGACCGAGGCGAACCGCAAGAAGATCTGGCGCGGGTTCGAGCGACGGTGGTGGGAAAGCATCCGCCACTTCGAGGCGGGCAACGTCGGTGCGGCCTGCGTGCCCGACGAGCTGGACGGCAGCACCCTCGCCAAGCGAATCGCGATCTGGGAGGAAACCGAGAGCAGCTGCCTCGAAGCGACCCACCTCCCCGACGTCTGGATCGGGATCCAGGCCGGAGGCGTGCTGTCGGTCGGGTTCGAGCACCGTAACCAGGTCCACGGGGGCATCGTCGGCGGCGTCGAGAGCATCCTCTCCGACGCGATCAAGGCGAGGAAAGCGGCGGAAGAAGGGGCGCCCCCGCCCAGCGAGAAGAGCCGGCTCGAAAAAGACCTCGAGGCGGAGCGCATCCGCGTCGTCCAGGTCTCGGCCGCCGAGTTCAACCCCCGCTTCCGGGGGAAGATCGAGCGGTCGCCGGGGACCGTTACCCGCCTGCTGACGCGGGCCGCGGTCGGGCTCGTGCGCTCGAAGGGCATCCCCAAGCCCGCCGAGAACCTCTCCAGCTGAGGCCCTTACGGCTTCTTGACCAGCGTCGCGGTGTAGAGCAGCCGCGCGTTGGAGTAGTAACAGCCGTAGGTCTTGGTCTTGCCGACGCCCTGCTGGGGGTGGCCGCCCTGGATGTCTTCCTTGGAGGCGCAGTGTTCCGGCAGGCGACTGCCGCGCCAGGTGTTGTCGGCATCGACGTTGAAGGCGAACATCGGCGCCCAGGTGGGGATGGTCAGCGCCACGACCTGGCCCTGGAGGACGGTCAGGGGGTGATCGAGGACGAAGATCGGAGTGGTGCCGAAGTAGGGGTTCAGCACCTGCAGGGGGCTCTGGCGCACGAGCGTGTATTTCGGCGGTTTCGAGTCTTCGACCGGCCGCAGGACGCCGATCCGGGCCTGCGAGGGTCGGCCGAGGAATTCGTCGAAGAAGCCGACCTCGTTGGAGGTCGTCGGCGTTTCCTGGGTCGAGGGCTTGGCCAGGGTGATCGACCAGGCGACGATCTTGCCCTCGAACGGCGCCTCGTAGGGCCGGGGCACGCCGCCCGCGATCGCCTGGTAGCCGGTCACGTGGCCCTCGACCCGGCAGGGCGTGATCTCGACGTTGTTGACGATTTTCCCCGGGCAGGACGCGGGCGGGGTTTCGGCGGTCTGGCCGAGCACGACGACGCGCAACGGCGCCGAGTCGGCCTCCCCCGGCCCGACCGCCGCGACCAACGCCGCCAGCAGGCAGGCGGCAGCGGCAAGCAGTGCCCAGGGGCGGCGGCGGCTTGTGGTCTCGGTAATCGGCATTGAACTCACGCAAACACTGGGCGAAGGCCCCGGTTGCGCCAGGATTCTGCCCTTCGGAGCGGAGGAATGCGCCTGCGCGGCCGTGCTTGCACGATCCCGGCCAGCCCGGACTCGCGAGGGGCGGGTCGGTGGGCGCTGTAGGGTTGCCAGCGCCAGATGGAGGCCCCCAACCGCGCAGACGACTTCATTCCCGCCGGTCTCGCCTCGCTCGGGATCGAGGCCGACGAGGTCGAGCTGGCGGTGATCGGGGCCGCCCACGCGCTCTTCTGGCCGTCGATCCTCGAACTCTTCGACCTCGACACCGACGCGATCACGCCCGAGCGCGCGCCCGATCTCTCCCGGCCGCCGGCATCGTGAGCGCCCTCGACCTGACGCTCTGCGGCCAGGTCGCCGCGATCGCGGCCGGCGACGTCGACCCGGCGGCGCTGCTGGAGGAGTCGCTGGAGCGGATCGCGCAGCGCGACCCGGCGCTCAACGCCGTCGTCGAGACCTTCCCGGAGCGCTCGCGGCAGATGCTCGCCGAGGCCCCGCGGGGGCCGTTGTACGGCGTGCCGGTCGTGATCAAGGACGAGTGGCCGCTGCCCTGGCGGGCGCAGCGCTTCGGCGCCGCGCAGATGTTCGCCGCGACCGCCCCCGGCGAGTCCGGGCCCTACCGGGCCCTGCGCGATGCCGGCGCGACGATCGTCGGCGTCGCCAACATGCACGAGCTCGGCGCCAGCAGCACCGGCAACCTCTCGGTCTACGGGCCCGCCCACAACCCCTGGCGGACCGAGCGCTGCCCCGGCGGCTCCTCCAGCGGCCCGGCGGCCGCGGTGGCCGCCCGCCTCGTCGCCGGCGCGGTCGGCGCCGACGGGATCGGCTCGGTCCGCTTCCCGGCCGCCTACTGCGGCCTCACCGGCCTCAAGCCGACCTTCGGCCGCGCGGCGATGGAGGGGCACCACATGGCGGACGTCTCGACCACGATCGTCTCCGGGCCGCTCTGCGCCGACGCCGCCGACTGCCGCCTGCTCGGCGGGGCCCTGTTCGGCGAGGAACTGGCAGCCGACGCAGCGCGGGGGCTGCGGATCGGCGTCGTCCGCGACAACGTCTCCGAGGACGTCGCCCCCGCCGTGCGCGAGGCCTGCGCGGAGGCGGTCGAGGCGCTGCGGGACGAGACCGGCGGCGAGGTGCGAGAGATCGAGCTGGCCGACATCGAGCCGGCGGCGCTGGCGACGGTGCTGATCGCCAACACGGAGGGCTTGGCGGGGCTGAGCCCCGCCGTCCTCAACGACATCGACCCCGAGCTGAGCCCGATCGCCCGCGGCCTGGTCAAGTACCGGATGCTGCTGCCGGCGGCAGCGAGCGTGAAGGCGCAGCGCCTGCGCACGCTGATGCGCCACCGCCTCGTCACCGCCTTCGCGGACATCGACGTGATCGCCTGGCCGACCGTGCCGGCGGTGGCGCCGCCGCTGGAGGCACCGCTGGTCGAGCTGCCGTCCGGCACGCTCACCGCCGACGCCGCCAACGTGCGCGGGGCCGGCCTCGCCAACCTGACCGGGATCCCGGCCCTCAGCGTCCCCGTCGGCCTCTCCGAGGGCCTCCCGATCGCCCTGCAGTTGCAGGCCGCCTGGGGCCATGACGAGCTGCTGCTGGACGCGGCCGAGGCCCTGGAGCGGGCCAACGGTCGCCGCTGGGTCGAGTCGCTGCCACCGCTGGCGCGGCAGGCAGAGACGACCGAGGCCTAGCCATGCCGGCGATCGTCGTCGCGGGGCTGGAGCGCGCCTTCGACGACGTGCTCGCCGTGCAGGGGATCGATATCGCCGTCGAGGAGGGCGAGATCTACGGCTTCCTCGGCCCCAACGGAGCCGGCAAGACGACCACGGTGCGGATGCTGACGACGCTGCTGTTGCCGACCGGTGGCGGCGCCAGCGTCGCCGGTCACGACGTGGTCGCGGAAGCGCGCGCGGTGCGCTCGACGATCGGCGTCGCCCTACAGGAAGCGGCGCTCGACCCGCTGATGACCGGCCGCGAGCTGATCCGCCTGCAGGCGACGCTGCAGGGGATCCCGACCGCCGAGGGCAAGCGCCGCGCCGACGACCTGCTGGAGCGGGTCGACCTCGTCGCCGCCGCCGACCGCCGCGTCGGCACCTACTCGGGCGGCATGCAGCGCCGCCTCGACCTTGCCGCCGCCCTCGTCCACGAACCGCGCGTGCTCTTCCTCGACGAGCCGACCACCGGCCTGGACCCGGTCAGCCGCAAAACGATCTGGGAGGAGGTGCGGACGCTGAACGGCGAGGGAACCACCGTCTTCCTCACCACCCAGTACCTCGAGGAGGCCGACCAGCTCGCCGACAACGTCGGCATCATCGACAGCGGCAGGATCGTCGCCGAAGGGACGCCGGAGTCGCTCAAGGCCGAGATCGGCAACCCCCACATCCAGCTGCAGCTCGCCGACGGCTCGGTGGCGCGGGCGGAGGAGGTCTGCGCCGGGATCGGCAAGCTGCTGCCGCCGAAGGACGGCCGCACCGTCCTGGTCGAGGTCGAGAACGGCGCCGCCGACATCCCGCGGGTCGTCCGCGCGCTCGACGACGGCGGCATCGCGGTCGAGTCGCTGGAGCTGGTGCGGCCGACCCTGGACGACGTCTTCGTCGCCAAGACCGGCTACCACCTCGAGAAGGAGAACGAGGGGGACGCCGCCGCCGAGGAGGCGGTCGAGGCTTGAGCTCGCTGGCGACGAACGCGCGGGTCGTCAAGGCGCTGGGCATGCGCTCGATCCGCCAGACCTTCCGCCGCCCGCAGTTGATCGCGCCGATCATCGTCTTCCCCACCCTGCTGCTGGCGATCCAGACCGGCGGCGCCGGGGGCGCGGTCGAACTGCCGGGCTTCCCGCCGGTCCAGAGCTTCCTCCAGTTCATGCTGGCCGGGGCGATGATGCAGTCGCTGATGCTGGCCGGCAACAGCGGCGGCATCGCCCTCGCGGTCGACATCGAGATGGGCTTCACCGACCGCCTCTTCTCGGCGCCGATCCCGCGCTTCGCGATCGTCCTCGGCCGGCTCGCCGGGACCGCGGCGCTGGGACTGTTCGCGGCGCTCTGGTTCCTCGCGATCGGGCTGGTCTTCGGGGCCGAGATCGAGAGCGGCGTCGCCGGGGCGCTGCTGGCGATCGTCCTGGTCACCGCAGCGGCGATGGCGGTCGGCGGGATCGGCGCCGCGATCGCTCTGCGCACCGGCAGCGCCAGCGTCGTCCAGGGCCTCTTCCCGTTGGTCCTCGTCGTCCTCTTCATCTCCTCCGCCTTCTTCCCCCAGGAACTGATGATCGAGCCGGCGAAGACGATCGCCCAGTACAACCCGCTCAGCTTCATCGCCGAAGGGGTCCGCGAGCCGATGATCTCCGGCATCGACGCCGCCGACACCCTCTACGCGGTGCTGGCGATCCTCGGCATCGTCGTCTTCGGCTTGGTCCTGAGCGCCCGGGCGCTGCGCCACCGGCTGCGGGTCGGCTGATGGAGGCCGCCGTCACGATCCCCGCCTGGCGCGCCAACCTGGCGACGATCGGCGCCCTGATGGCGCGGGCCAAGAACGAGCTGATGCGGGTGCCGGGGGCGGCGATCCCCGGGGTGCTGGCACCGACGATCTTCTTCCTCGGCCTCAACGGGGTCTTCGGCGCCCTGACCCAGCTGAACGGGTTCACCACCGGCACCTACGAGAGCTTCGTGGTCCCGGTCAGCATGCTGCAGGGAGCCGGCTTCACCGGCGCCGCCGCCGGGGTCAACCTCGCCCGCGACATCGAGCAGGGCTGGCTCGACCGCCTGCTCGTCTCCCCCGCCCCCCGCTGGGTGCTGCTGATGGGCACCGTGCTCGCGGCCAGCGCCCGGGCGCTGATCCCGGCGACCTTCGTGCTCTCGATCGCGCTGGCGCTCGGCGCCGGCTGGCCCGGCATCGACGGGCTGCTCGTGACCTACTTCATGGTCGCGGCGATGGCCGCGGTCGCCGCCTGCTGGGGCTCGTTCCTGGCCCTGCGCTTCAAGAGCCAGTCGGCGGCGCCGCTGATGCAGGCGGGGATGATGGCCCTGATCCTGACCACGACCGCCTACGCGCCGCTGGCGCTGCTGCAGGGCTGGCTCCAGGACATCGCCCGCGTCAACCCCGTCACCGAAGTGGTCGAAGCGGCCCGCCAGGGCTTCGTCGGCAGCGTCACCTGGGCCAACACCTGGCCCGGCCTCCTGGCCCTAACCGGCCTCCTAGCCCTCCTCGGCGCCCTAGCCCTACGCGAAATGCGCCGCACCGGCAGATGAGCCGCCGACGGGCCGATATGTCGCCTGTGGGGAGACATATCGGCCCGTCGGCCGCGGGGCTGGCGGAGCTCGTGTTGGGGCGGGGGTGGGTTGAGGGGGAGCGTGACGGGAGGCGGTATGGGTATACGCGGCCTAGTCCGGGGCGGTATCCGTGGCAGTGGTACTGGGACTCTTGTTTCGCGGCGATCGTTTGGCGGCGGTTCGACGCCGGCAAGGCCCGGGCGGAGCTGGAGAGCCTGCTGGCGGCGCAGCGGCCGGACGGGTTCATCGGTCACACGATCTTCTGGGACCGCCCGGTCTCGCTGCCGCGCCTCGCCTTCTACAACGTCGCCTCGCGCAGCGCCTTCCAGACCGAGACGATCCAGCCGCCGCTCCTGGCCTGGGCCTGGCAGATCGCCGTCGGCGACCCGGCGGCGGAGCCGCGAATCGGCGCCCAGGTCGAGTGGCTCGCCGCCCATCGCGACCTCGAGGGCGACGGCCTGCTCTGGATCCTGCAGCCGGACGAGTCGGGGCTGGACGCCTCGCCGAAGTTCGAACCGGTCTGGGGCCGGTACTCGAACGCCCGCATCGGCTTCCCCCTGCTGGTGCGGCGCAACCGCAAGCTCGGCTTCGATGCCCGCCGGGTGCGCGAGCGCGGCCATCCCGTCCTCTGCGAGACGCTGGTCAACACGATGTGGTCGCTGTCGCTGCAGGCGCTGGGCCGGCCCTCGGCGACCCCGGCCCTGGTCGAGCGGCTCTGGGACGAGCGCCGCGGCCTCTTCGTCGACGAGGCGCAGCCGGGAGGCCTACGGTCCGACGTCCTCACCTGGACCGCCTTCGCACCGCTCGCGCTTCCCGACCTGCCCGACGCGATCGGGCGGCGCTTGGTCGAGGAGCACCTGCTGAACGAGCGCGAGTTCCTCACCCCCGTCGCCCCTCCCTCGGTCGCCGTCTCGGAGCCCAGCTACGAGCCCGGAGGCGGCCATGGTCCGATCCGCCGCTACTGGCGCGGCCCCACCTGGGTCAACTCGGCCTGGATGGCCTGGCTGGGCTTGCGCCGGCTCGGCTACGAGGAGGAGGCGCGGCGCCTGGCGTCAGGACTGATCGCCACCGTCGAGCGCGAAGGCCTGCGCGAGTACTACGACCCGCGTACGGGAAAGGGGCTCGGCGCCAAAGACTTCGCCTGGTCAGCGCTCGTCGCAGAGTTCGCCGACCCAGATCCGGCCTATCGCTTCAAATAGTTCGCTGGCAAGGACGCAGGGAGGGCGGCAAGGGGAGCGCACTTCAGTGCGTGACCTGCAGCCAACCGACCGAGGACACCGCCAGCGGGCTATTTGTAGCGATAGGTGATTCGGCCGCGGTCGAGGTCGTAAGGCGAGAGCTCGATCTTGACGCGGTCGCCGGGGAGGATGCGGATGTAGTGGCGGCGCATCTTGCCGGAGATGTGGCCGAGCACGTCGTGGCCGTTGTCCAGTTTGACCCGGAACATCGTGTTGGGGAGGGCCTCGGTTATCTCCCCCTCCATTTCGATCTTTTCCTCTTTGGCCATGCGGCGGGCAGCGTACCTGACACAGCGGCCCAGGAGGGTCAGGCGTCCTCGGCGGTCCAGCCCGTCCAGTTGTGGGCGTGCTCGAGGGCGGCCTCCCGACCGTCGAGCTCGCCCGCGTACTGGGCCGCCTCCAGCTCGGCCAGCAGCTCTCCCAGCCTCGGCCCAGGCTCGATCCCGAGCTCGCGCGCCAGCTCGTCGCCGCGCAGCAACGGCGGCGGCGGTCCGTCGCGGCGCCAGTCGAGGGCGGCGGCGACCATCTCCCGGGCGAGCGTCAGGTGCGCCTCGACCATCGCCGGGCTGGCCAGCGGGCCGGCGCCGCGGGCGGAGAGGCGGTCGGCAACCGTGAGCAGGGTGACGTCGACCGCCACCGGTTCGGTCGCGCGCAGGTACTCGTGGACCCGCCGCGGCGGCAGCGGCGCCTCCGGGATGAGGAAGCCGAGCCGCAGGTGGTGCAGGGTCAGGCCCTGCAGGTGCTGGGTGAGGCGACGGCTGGCGCGGAGGCGGCCGCAGATCCCGCCGACGATCTCCGCCCCCACCTGGTCGTGACCGCGGAAGCCGACGAAACCGTCGCGTTCGGCGCGGGTGGCGGGCTTGCCGATGTCGTGGAAGAGGGCGCCGAGGCGCAGCGCCGTGCCACGGCTGATCTCGTCGGCGAGCGGCTCCGCGAGCAGGGCTGCGACCTCGTCGGCGCGCTCGCCGGCGAAACGATCCAGGTCTCCCTCGACCTCCAGCGTGTGCTCGAGCACCGCCAGGGTGTGGCCGTGCACGTCGAGGTGGTGGTTGGGGCCCTGCCCGACGCCGCGGAGGTCATCCAGCTCCGGCAGGACCACCGGCGTAAGGCCGAGCTCGTCGAGCAGGGACAGGCCGCGCAGCGGGTCCGGCCCGCCGAGCAACTGACGCAGCTCGGCCAGTTGGCGCTCGCCGGCCGGCTCGCCTGCGCGGGAGGCGGTGGCGCGGGCCAGGGCCGCGGTGTCGGGATCGATCTCCAGGTCCAGCTCGGCGGCGAGGCGTGGCGCCCGCAGCAGGCGCAGCGGATCGGCCGCGAAGCTGCCTTCGCCGACCGCCCGCAGGACGCCGCGCTCGAGGTCGGCGAGACCACCGAACGGGTCGATCGGCTCGCCGCCCGCCAGCGGCACGGCGACGGCGCCGATCGTGAAGTCCCGCTCGCCCAGATCGGCCTCGATCCCCTCCCCCCGCAGCGCGGTCGCGTCGACCTGCCAGCCGCGGCCCGGCGAGACGACCCGCCAGGTGCCGAACTCGGCCGAGAGCTCGAAGGCGTGCACACCCAGCTCAGCAGCGATCGCCCGCGCCGCCGCGCCGGGGTCGCCGGCGACGGCAAGGTCGAGGTCGTCGATCTCGCGTCCGCGGGCGGCATCTCGCACGGCGCCACCGACGATCCAGGCGCCCGCACCGCCCTCCATCGCCCGCCGCGCGGCGAGAGCGAGCGGTGCGGTCTCGAGGCTGACGAGTTCTTGGCCCATACGGCTACAAGCTCGCGATCAGCCGGCGCGCCGCGGCACCCTGGCCGAGATCCCACAGGTGATCTCGTAGTTGATCGTCCCGAGGTTGCTGGCAAGCTCCTCGGCGCGGATCGCCTCCTCGCCCTGCGCGCCGATCAGGACCGCCTCGTCGCCGGGCTCGACCTCGGTCTCGGGGCCAAGGTCGAGCGTGATGTTGTCCATCGAGACCGTGCCGACCAGGGGACAGCGGCGGCCACGGACGAGGACCTCGGCGTTGTTGCTGAGCCCGCGGCGGACCCCGTCGCCGTAGCCGAGCGGGACGACCCCGACCCAGGTCTCCTCCCCGGCCCGCCAGGTCAGCCCGTAGCCGGCGCCCACGCCCGGCTCGAAGCGCTTGACGTCGGCCACGTAGGAGTGCAGCGAGAGCGCCGGTGCGAGGCCGTTCGTGACCGGGTCGCCCTGGAAGGGGTCGAGCCCGTAGACGGCGACACCGCAGCGGGCCATGTCGAAGTGGGAGCGACGATCGCGGAGGACGGCGGCGCTGTTGGCGGCGTGGGCGAGGGCCGACGGGAACTCAGCCTTGACCGCCGCGGCGACGCTCTCGAAGCGATCGAGCTGCTCGTCGAAGAAAGCCGAGTCGAGTTCGTCGGCGGTGGCGAGATGGGTCCAGACACCCGCCAGCTCGAGGTCCGGGTCGCTGTCGCAGGCACGCGCCAGCGCCAGCACCCGCTCCGGGTCCGGATCGCCGAGCCGACCCATGCCGCTGTCGTACTTGACGTGCACGCGCGCCGGCCGCCCCTGGGCGCGGGCGCGGTCGGAGAGCAGCGCCCGGAAGCCCTCCCGCCAGACCGCCACCTCGGAGCCCGCCGAGAGGACGACGTCGACGTCCGCCGCGGTCAGCGCCCCCATGGTCAGCAGCGGCACGTGCTGGAAGCGCCGGCCGATCTGTTCGGCCTCGCTGGCGGTCGCGACCGCCAGCCTCGTCGCCCCCCCGGCCAGGGCCGCCTCCGTGCACGCCACGGCGCCGTGTCCGTAGCCGTCCGCCTTGACCACGGCGCAGAGCTCGGCCCCGTCCTGCAGCTCCTCCTTCAGGCGGCCGCAGTTGCGCCGGACCGCCTCGAGGTCGACCCGGGCGACCGCCCGCTCCATCGGCCTACTCGTCGTCGACCAGCGCGGCGAGGGCGTCGGCCCTCGTGACCATGCCCGCCAGGCGCCCGTCGGCGTCGACCACTGGTAGGTGGTTGTGGTGCGTATCGGCGATTTTCTTGGCGACGCGATCTGCCGCTTCGTAGTCGTGGGCCACGATCGGGTCGGCGGTCATCAACTCCGAGACCTTGGTCGCGAAGGCCTTGTCGAGGCGCTCCTCGAAGCCCTTCATCGAGCCGACGAAGACGATGCCGCCCATGATGTTGAGGTAGTGCGGCAGGTGCAGGTCGGACTCCTCGTCGCTGAGGACGAGGTCCGACTCGCTGACGATCCCGACCACCTTGCCCCCCTCGTCGACGACCGGGACCGCGCCCATGTCCGTCTTCGCCAGCAGATCGATCGCCTTGCGGGCATCGTCGTCGGGGCCGACGCTGGGCACGTCGCGATTCAGGATGTCGGCAGCGGTCTTCATCGCTGGCGAGGTTATTCCACCGGCCCCCCGGCCCGCAGGCCCACCGCGACCGAGTCGATCACGTCGGTGGCGATCACCGACTCGGCGGCACCGATGCGGGCGGCGGCGGCGCGACCGGCGCGGGCATGGGCGACGACTCCCGCGCAGGCGGCGGCGAACGGCTCCAGGCCGCGCGCCAGGAGGGCGGCGACGATGCCGGTGAGGACATCGCCGCTGCCCGCCGTCGCCAGGGCGGGGGCGGAGATCGTGTTGACAGCGACCCGCTCGCCGTCGCTGACGATCGTGTCGTCGCCCTTGAGGACGACCACGGCCTCCGCCGCGCGGGCGGCCTCGCGGGCCGCCGCGAGTCGGTGGGCGCCGACCTCCTCCGAGTCACGACCGAGCAGCCTCCCCAGCTCGCCGGCGTGCGGGGTGAGGACGGTGGGCGCCTCGCGCGCGGCAACCGGCCCGAGATGCTCGGCGAAGGCGTTGAGCCCGTCGGCGTCGATCACCAACGGCACCCCGATCCCCCCCACCACCTCGCGCGCCAGCTCGACCGCGCCGGGGTCGCGGCCCAGGCCCGGGCCGAAAGCGCCAGCCGCCGCGCGCTCGAAGGTACGCAGCACCGCCTTCGCCGACGCCGGCGCCAGGCAGCCGTCGCCGCCGGGGCAGCCGACCGACATCACCTCCGGCTGACCCGCTTCGAAGACCGGCTCCAGCTCGGCGGGGACGGCGACCGTCGCGTAGCCGGCGCCAGCCCGGATCGCCGCGGTCGAGGACAGCCGCACCGCCCCGGTCAGCCCGCGCGAGCCGCCGGCGATCGCCACCTGCCCGGAGCTGAACTTGGTCGAGCGCGGGCCGCGACGCGGAGCCAGGGCGAGGACCGCCGGATCGATGGTCCCGCCGGCAGGTCCGCCCGGCGCCCCGTCCGGGATCCCGATCGGGACCACGCGCAGCTCGCCCGTGTGCCACTTGCCGGGCGCGATCCAGTGCCCCATCTTGGCCGCGTGGAAGCTGACGGTCAGGTCGGCCTCGATCGCGGCGCCCGCGACCTCGCCGCTGGAGGCGTCGACACCGGAGGCGATGTCGCAGGCGACCACCGGCGCGCCACAGCGGTTGATCGCCTCGATCGCGGCCGCCGCCGGTGGCCGCGGCACGCCGGAGAAGCCGGTCCCGAAGATCGCGTCGACGACCGCCCCCGCGCCCGCGAGCCAGCGGTCGAGGTCGCTTGGCACCGCGTCGGACCAGAGGTCCACCGCCTCGACCTCGAATCCCGTGTCGCGCAGATGCCGCGCCGCGACCTGCCCGTCGCCGCCGTTGTTGCCTTTGCCGCAGACGATTCGGACCGGGCCCTGCGGGGCCAGCCCCGCCACCGCCTCCGCCAGGGCCGTGCCAGCCGCCTCCATCAGGCGCGCGGAGGGAATCCCCTGCTCCTCGATCGCCCAGCGATCGACGGCGCGAATCCCCTCGGCGTCGTAGAGCGGCTGCAGCCAAGCCTCCATGCGAGCAGCCTAGCCCGGCATTCGCCGCTGGGCCGCCCTTGCCCGAGCGGGATTCCAAAAATGATTCATTGATAGTTATTAACTATCGGCTGGATCAGATCATGATACTTTCTAAATATCATGATCTTCCGAGCCCCCACCCCGAGAGAGGACGAGCAGGAAGTGCTCGCGTTGCTTGCGGAGCAACGCGAGCAGCTTCGCGATCGCGTCGCCGAGCCCCGCCGCTGGACCGGGACGTTGCGGCGCATGGCGCTCGCGCGTGCGGTCCAGGGCTCCAACAGCATCGAGGGCTACAACGCCTCCCTGGACGACGTCGTCGCGGCAGTCGAGGGCGAGCCCACCCTGGGGGCCGACGAGGAGACCCGACTTGCCCTCTCGGGCTACAGAGATGCAATGACCTACGTCCTCCAAATCGCCGACGACGAGACCCTGGACGTGGACGAGGGCCTGCTCAAGAGCCTCCACTTCATGATGCTCAAGTACGACCTCAGCAAAAACCCCGGACGCTGGCGCCCCGGGGCCGTCTACGTTCGGCAGGGGGAAAGCGGAGAGATCGTTTACGAAGGGGCCCCCGTCGAGGAGGTCTCTGGCCTGGTTGCCGAGCTGTTCCGCGACCTTGACCAAGACGAGACTCCGGTTGTCATCAAGGCTGCCATGGCCCATTTGAATCTGGTGATGATCCACCCCTTCAGCGACGGCAACGGGCGCATGGCCCGCTGTCTCCAGACCCTGGTGCTGGCGCGCGACAGGGTGCTGGCGCCAGTCTTCGCCAGCATCGAGGAGTTCTTGGGAAGGAACACCGAGACTTACTACTCGGTCCTGGCAGACGTCGGCGCCGGATCCTGGCGCCCGGAGCGCGATGCCCGTCCATGGATTCGCTTCTGCTTGCGGGCCCACTACACGCAGGTCCGCACGATGCTGCGCCGGCGGGAGGAGATCGAGGCCCTGTGGAACGCGTCCCTGGCCATCGTCAGCCAAAAACGCCTGCCAGAACGCTGTGCGTCGGGCGTTATGGATGCCGCTTTCGGACTACGGCTTCGGCGTCGCAGCTACCGCAGCTCGGCCGAGGCGGTCACCGGCGATGAGATCAGCGACCTGACTGCGTCTCGTGACCTCAAAGCGCTGGTCGACGCTGGGATGCTGACGGCGGTGGGTGAGCGCCGCGGCCGGTATTACGTCGCGAGCGCCGAGGTCACCGCGCTGCGAGCGCAGGTCCGGACGGAACGCTCGCCCAAGGTCGCTGACGATCCCTTCACCATCGTCCGCGAGCGCCGACAGCTCAGCCTTACCTGAATCGCCTACTCGCCGATGTGGGCGATCAGCTTCGCGGTGGCGAGGTTGCCGGAGGAACCGGAGCCGATCGCCAGGTACTCGATCTTGGCCAGGTAGGGCCTGGCCTCGCGGAATTCGTCGCGGTCCTCGGCGTCGATGAGCGTCCCGGCAAGTTGCAGCGCCGCCGGGCCGTCGGCGAACCCGCTGATCGGCACGTCGCCGAGGGCGCCGACGGCTTCCCGGTAGGTCGGGGCCGTGGCGAGCGTCTCCTGCGAGTTCGTTGCCAGCGCCCGGGTCGCGGCCCGCAAGCCGTACCCGATCGCGATCCGCTGGCCCTTGGCGGCAACCACGAGCGGTTTGGGACCGAGCTCCTCCGGGTCGCGGACCGAGAAGCCGCTGACCGCGCCGGAGAGCGCGGTGACCCCGGACGTGCCGGTGGCGCGGAGCAGGAGGCCGACGTTGGAAACGGTGTTGGTGGCCTGTTGGGCGTTCTCGGTGGTGAGGACGGCGGCGCCGGTGAGGCTGTCCTCGTCGCTGCCTTCGACGAAGACGCCGAGGTTGCCGACCGCGGCGGTGATCTTCTCGACGTCGATGCCGGCTTCTTTCAGGGTGCTCTTGAATTTCCCGGGCGGCACCTCGCCGGGGATGCCGTTGGCGTCGATCTGGTCGAGCGCTTCGCCGAAGCGAGCGCCGAAGTTCGCAGAGGCGACGGCGGCAGTGGAAGCAGCCGGCAGTTCCCCAAGCAGGCCGGAGGCGTCGCCGCTCGGCGGGTCCTCGCCGCTGAGGTCGCTGCTGAGGTCGATCTCGACCTGGTCGGAGCCGGGAATCAGGCTCGCCACCGCGGTCGCTTCGGCCGGGTCGATCCCAGCGCTGTCGAGGAACTGCTTCGCATCGGGGTCGATCGAGCCACCGGACCGATCGATCAGGCCGCCGACGTCGACGAAGACGTCGGCGAGGCTGCCGCTGGCAGCGGCGTCGAAGGCGTCGGCGAAGTCCTCCTCGGCGGCCAGCGACTCGCCGCCGGAGGCGTCGACCATCTGCTTGAAGGTCCGCTCGTCTTCGGCGATCGCGAGGAAGTCGCCGACCACGCCGAGCGTCGTCCCGTCGTCGCTTTCGATCTTGTAGTCGACCCCCTCGTAGGAGCCGTCCTCGACCGGGTCGTCGCCCTCTTCGCTCTGCTTGTCGACGAAGTCCTGGCTGGCGGCTGCGTCGGTGGTCTGGATCGCGATGCCGTAGCGGTGGAAGTCCTCGCCGTCGAAGTCCTCGAAGAAGAGGCCGCCCTTTTCGCCCAGCCAGGGCGCGACTTCCTTCTCGAAGTCGAGCTCTTCGCCGGAGTCGCCGGCGGAGCTTTCGAGCTCGGAGACGATCAGGCCCCCGAGATCGTCGACGCCGGCGATGCTCTCGGCCAGGGCTTCGACATCGGTCTTCAGCTTGCCTTCCGGCTGCACCGCCGCTTCGATGTAGAGCGGCGAGCGCGGCGGTGCCAGGCTTGCGGGATCGGAGCCGGAGTCGCCGCTGCCGCCGCCACAGCCGGCGAGGACGAAGGTCAGAGCAGTCGCCGCAGCGGCGACCCTGGGAACGAGACGGGCCTTCACGAGAGCGGGCATCCTAGCCGCCCTTTTGGACCAGTTCACTCGACCGTGACGGTCTTGGCCAGATTACGGGGCTGGTCGACGTTGAGCCCGCGGGCGCGGGCGATGTCGTAGGCCAGGAGCTGCAGCGGCAGGATTGCGACGATCGGCTGCAGGATCCAGTCGGTACTGGCGACCTCGACCGTCTCGTCGGCGACTTCGGCGGCGCGCTCGCCGCCGGCGGTGGCGATCGCGATCGTCTGCGCGCCGCGGGCGCGGACCTCCTCGACGTTGGAGAGGACCTTCTCCAGCACCGGGCTGTCGGTGGCGACGCAGACCACCGGGGTCGACTCGTCGAGCAGGGCGATCGGCCCGTGCTTCATCTCCCCGGCGGCGTAGGCGTCGGTCGGGATGTAGGAGACCTCCTTCAGCTTCAGCGCCCCCTCGAGGCAGACCGGCAGGCCGATGTGGCGGCCGAGGTAGAGGAAGAAGTCCTGGGCGCTGTGCGCCGCCGAGACGGCTCGGACCGGCTCCTCGACCGCTGCCAGCGTCTCCTCGATCTTCGAGGGCAGCGCCTTCAGCGCCGCCACCAACTCGGCGATGCGCTCGGTCGGCAGCGTCCCGCGCAGCTCGGCCAGCCGCAGCCCCAGCAGGTACATCGCCGCGACCTGGGCGACGAAGGTCTTGGTTGCCGCGACGCTGACCTCCAGTCCGGCGCGGGTGTAGAGGACCGCGTCCGCCTCGCGCGTCACCTGGCTGCCCATGATGTTGGTGACCGCCAGCACGGTGGCGCCGGCCTCGCGTGCCAGCCGCATCGCCGCCAGCGTGTCCGCCGTCTCCCCCGACTGGGTCATCCCGATCACCAGGTCGCCGGGGCCGACGACCGGGTTGCGGTAGCGATACTCGGAGGCGATGTCCATCTCGACCGGCACTCGCGCCCACTCCTCGATCGCGTAGCGGCCGATCAGGCCGGCGTGGTAGGAGGTGCCGCAGGCGACGATCACGATCCGCTTGACGCCGCGCAGGAAGTCGTCCCCGAGCTCGACGTCGGAGAGGTCGACCCCCTCGTCGCCGGGCAGGCGGTCGGCCAGGGTCTCGGCGACGGCGTCGGCCTGTTCGTGGATCTCCTTCAGCATGAAGGTCTCGAAGCCGCCCTTCTCGGCGGCGTCGGCGTCCCAGGTCACCTCTTCGGGCGCGCGGTCCACGGCGCCGCCGTCGGTGTCGGTGATCCGCACCTCGCCCGCTTCGATCTCGACGATCTCTCCGTTTTCGATCGGCACCGCGGTGCGGGTGTCGGCGAGGAAGGCCGGGATCGCCGAAGCGAGGAAGGCCTCCCCCGCGCCGAGGCCGGCAACCAGGGGGCACTCCTTGCGGGCGCCGACCAGGCGCTGCGGCTCGTCGGCGTGCATGGCGACGAAGGCATAGTGGCCGCGCAGCTCGGCGTAGGCGGCGCGGACCGCGGCGGCGAGATCGCCGTCGTAGTGGGCGGCGATCAGATGAGCGACGACCTCGGCGTCGGTCTCCGAGGTGAACTCCTCGCCGTCGGCCTGAAGCCGCTTGCGCAGACTGGCGTGGTTCTCGACGATCCCGTTGAGGACGATGTGCACCTTGCCGGAGCTGTCGTCGTGCGGGTGGGCGTTCTCCTCGGTGACGCGCCCGTGCGTGGCCCAGCGGGTGTGGGCGATGCCGGTGTGCGACGGCGGCAGGGCGCCAGCGCCGTCGGCCCGCTCCGCGACCGCGGCGCGCAGGTTGGCGAGATTGCCGACGGCGTGGACGCTCTCGACCTGGCCGTCCTCGATCAGCGAGAGCCCGGCCGAGTCGTAGCCTCGGTATTCGAGCTTTTCCAGCCCCGCGAGCAACAGCTCCTCACAGGGGCGGGCGCCCACATATCCGACGATTCCGCACACGAAGGCGAGTAAGGGTAGACGGCGGGCCCGGTCAGGCCAGCTCTTCGCGCACGACCGTGACCAGCCGCTTGCAGACCGCCTCGGCTTCCTCGGCGCCGGGGGCCTCGACCATCACCCGGACCAGGGGCTCGGTTCCCGAGGGCCGGATCAGGACTCGGCCGCGGCCGCTGAGCGCCGTGCTCTCGGCCTCGACGGCCTCCCAGACCGCGGTGGCACCCGCCACGGCCTCGCGGTCGGCGACCTCGACGTTGACCAGCACCTGCGGCAGCTTCTCCATCGGCACGGCGTCGGCGAGGTTCGCCTCGCCCAGCTCGCGCATCGTCATCAGCGCCGCGGCGATGCCGTCGCCGGTGGCGACGAAGTCGGAGGCGATGATGTGGCCGGACTGCTCGCCACCCAGCGACCAGTCGCGGCGCTGCATCTCGTCCAGCACGTAGCGGTCGCCCACCTGGGTCACGGCAACCTCGATCCCGGCCTCCTCCATCGCCCGGTGGAAGCCGAAGTTGGTCATCACCGTGACCACGACGCCGCCGCCGAGCTCGCCGCGGGCCGCCCTGCCGCGGGCCGCCAGCGCGATCAGCTCGTCGCCGTCGTGGACGCGGCCCCCGGCGTCGACCGCCAGCATGCGGTCGCCGTCGCCGTCGAAGGCGAAGCCGATCTCCGCGTCGGAGCTCTTGACCCGCTCGCTCAGCGGCTCCAGGTGGGTGGAGCCGCAGCCAGCGTTGATGTTGCGGCCGTCCGGCTCGGCGCCGATCGTCTCGATCTCGGCCCCGAGGCGTTCGAAGATCGCCGGGCCGGCGCGGTGGGTGGCGCCGTGGGCGCAGTCGAGGACGACGCGGCGGCCGGAGAGGTCGAGCGGAAAGGCGCTCTCCAGCTCCCGCAGGTAGTCGTCGAGACCGCCGTTCAGCTCACGCACGCGGCCGGGCGTCGTCTCGACCGGCGGCTCGTCGAGCAGCGACTCGATCCGTGCCTCGAGCTCGTCGGGGAGCTTCGTCCCCTGTCCGGAGAAGAACTTGATCCCGTTGTCGCGGTAGGGATTGTGGGAGGCGGAGACCACGGCGGCGAGGTCCAGCCCCAGCCGCTTGACCAGGATCGCCGCGGCGGGGGTGGGCAGCACGCCGCCGAGCAGGGCGTCGCCGCCGGCCGCAGCGACGCCGGCGGCGAGCGCCGCCTCCAGCATCGGGCCCGACTCGCGGGTGTCGCGGACGATCAGGACCTGCGGGCGAGCGGCCTGCAGCGAGGCGGTGGTCGCGCGGCCCAGCGCCGTCGCCAGCTCCGCCGTCAGGAACGTCCCAGCCTCTCCTCGGACCCCGTCGGTTCCGAAGAGCTTGCGCTCGGTCCTCACCAAGCCCCCGTCAGCGCTTGCTGAACTGGGGCTTCTTACGGGCCTTCTTGAAGCCCGCCTTGCGGCGCTCCTTGACCCGCGCGTCGCGGGTCAGGAAGCCGCGCCGCTTGAGGTCGCCGCGCAACTCCGGGTCGATCTCCGTCAGCGCCCGGGCGATGCCGTGGCGGACCGCGCCGGCCTGGCCGCTGATGCCGCCGCCGTGGACGCGGACGCGGACGTCGACGTTGCCCTCGTAGCCGGAGACCGCGAGCGGCTGCTGCGCCATCGTCTGGTGCAAGGGGCGGGGGAAGAACTCCTCGAGGCTGCGCTTGTTGACTTCGATCTTGCCGTTGCCGGGCAGCAGCGTGACGCGGGCGATCGAGCGCTTGCGTTTGCCGGTGGCGAGGTAGCGGGCGCCGCTCTCCATCTTCGCCGGGGCCCGGCTCGCCGGCTCCTCGACGCTGGCCAGCTCCGCCTCGCGCCGCGCTTTCTCCTCTTCCTCGGCTTCCAGCCGGGCTTTCTCTTCCGCGCTCAGCTCCGGGCCCTGCGGCTCCACCGCGATCGGCTCCAGATCGGCCCCGGGGATGACGTCTTTCTTCGGCTCCGCGGCCTTCGGCTCCTCGGCAGGCTCAGGGGCCGCGACAGGGCTCTCCTCGGCCACGGACTCCTCTGCGGACTCGGCAGGTGACTCCTCGGCGGACTGCTCCGCGGCCACCGGTGCCTCGGCGTCGACGGGCTCGGGCATGGTCGTCTCGACGTCCTCGCCGCCGGTCCTGGTCTCGATTTTCTCCGCGCCGGTCGTCGTCTCGATTTCCTCGGCGCCCGTCGTGGTCTCGATTTCCTCGGCGCCGGTGGTCGTCTCGATTTTCTCCGGCATTTCGGAGATCTCGTCGCGCTTCTCGTCGTCTGCCATCAGTTCGTCTCCATCGGTTTCGGCTGCTGGGCCGCATGTGGGTGGTCCGGCCCCGCGTACACCTTCAGCTTCGTGAGCTGCTGGCGGGCGAGGCGGTTGCGCGGGAGCATGCCCTTGACCGCCTTGCGGATCACTTCCTCGGGCTGGCGTTCGAGCATCTCGGCCAGCGTCCGCGACTTGATCCCCCCCGGGTAGCCGCTGTGGCGCCAGTAGGTCTTCTGCGCCAGCTTGTCGCCGGTGACGCGGATCTTCTCGGCGTTGACGACGACGATGAAGTCGCCGGTATCGACGTGCGGGGTGTACTCCGGCTTGCGCTTGCCGCGCAGCGCGTCGGCGATCTGCGTCGCCAGGCGGCCGAGGGTCTGGCCCTCGGCATCGACGACGTACCAGTCTCGCTGGCGGTTGGCTGGCGTGGCGACAAAGGTCTTCATCGTGCAAAAACCGCGCGGTCGATCTCCACGCGGCCGGAGGATCATAGCCACCTCGCTGTCTATACTGCCGCGCCAGCAATGCCGAATCCCGTCCGGGCATCCGGTCGGGAGCGGAGGAACCGAAGAGGCCGAAGCAGGTCTCCGGGGCGAATCGGACGAATCCGTCCGTAGCGCATCTCTTTCAGCGCGAGCCCGACAGCTAACTCCGCAGGCGAACGAAAGAGAGGGTTTGCGGTGCGCGACAACGGGACGTCCCGGCCGGGCTTGGCGGGAAGGATTTGCACGATCGCAGCCATGGCGCTCCTCAGCGCCGGCAGCGGCACCGCCGCGGCGGCGGTGGCCACCGGCGGCGCCGCGACTCCGGGCGCAACGCCGACCGCGAAGGGCAGCCCGACCGGTGCCGCCGACCCGGCGCCGAGCTCGGGCGCAGTGACCCTCCTCTCCGCCCAGGCCTCGCCACGCAAGAGCTACTTCTTCGGCTACCGCTATCCCCGCTTCAGCTTCTCGGTCGCCAGTTCGCAAGCGCAGAACGACCTGCAGGTGAACGTCGTCAACGAAGCGGGCGAAGTGGTCCGCAGCTTTTTCCGCAACGACGTCGCCCCGGCCGTCCCGGTCTCGGTGCGGTGGGACGGCACCACCGCCGAAGGTCGCCCCGCGCGCAACGGCCGCTACAGCTTCCAGGTCGTCGCGCAGGGAAGCACGGCGGCGGCGCGGCGGGCGACCGCTTCGAGCGCCGTGGCGGCCGCCTTCACGTTCTACGGATACGCGTTCCCGATCCTCGGCGCCCACGACTTCGGCAGCAGCGGCGGCCGCTTCGGCGCCGGCCGCGCCGGCCACACCCACCAGGGCCAGGACGTGATGGCCGACTGCGGCACCCCCCTGGTTGCCGCCCGCGGCGGCATCGTCCAGTACTCCAGATACGAGGCCAACGCCGGCAACTACGTCGTCATCGACGGCAAGGGCACCGCCAACGACTTCATGTACGCGCATCTGGCCGAACCCTCGCCCCTGCTGGAAGGCGACATCGTCCGCACCGGCCAGCCGATCGGCATCGTCGGCGACACCGGCGACGCCACCGCCTGCCACCTGCACTTCGAGATCTGGGGAGCGCCCGGCTGGTACGAGGGCGGCAGCCCGTTCGATCCGCTCCCCTATCTCGAAAAGTGGGACGCCTACAGCTAGATGAGAATGGTTCTCATTCTCTGATAGGGTCGCGCCCATGGACTGGGCCGCCCACGCAGCGAGGCACCTCGACGAAGCGGGACACCGCAGCGGGCATGCGCGCCGCCAGGTGGTCGACCTGCTCGCCGGCGCCGAGTGCGCGCTCACGGCGCTGGAGATCGACCGTCGCATCGAGTCGGTCGGCCGTGCCAGCGTCTACCGCACCCTGGAGCGGCTCGAGCGACTGCAGCTGATCCAGCGGGTCGACATCGGCGGCGGGACCGCCGGCTACGAGCGAGTGGACCCGGCCGCCCACCACCATCACCTCGTCTGCCAGGAGTGCGGCCTGCTCTCCCCCTTCACCAGCGAGCAGATGGAGAGGGCCATAGAGGCCGTCAGCAGGCGCTCCGAATTCGAGGTTGCCAGCCACGACGTCGTCCTGCGCGGGACCTGCCCGGACTGCAGCGGTCGCGATGCCTGAGGTCGCGATTCCGCTTGCCGGGCTCGCGGTGCTCGCGATCCTCGCCGGCGGGGCGATCGCGCTGCGGCTTGCGCACACGCTGCCCACCGTGGTCGCGCTCAGCGGCGGCATCGTCGTCGCGGTGGCCCTGCTCGAGATCCTTCCCGAGGCAATCGAGGGCGTCGGCGACGCCCACGACACGGTGCCGTTCGTGGTCCTCGGCTTCATCGCCTTCTTCCTGATGGAGCGAGTCCTGGTGCTTCACCATCGTGACGACCCGGAGGAGGCCCGCTCCCACGGCAGGGTCGGCGTACTGGGCGCAGCCGGCCTCTCCCTGCACTCCTTCACCGACGGGCTCGGGATCGGCCTCGCGTTCAGCGTCAACACCGAGACCGGGGTGCTGGTCCTCATCGCGGTCGTCAGCCACGCCTTTGCCGACGGCCTCAACACGGTCAGCTTCGTCCTCAGTCAGTCCGGCGACCGAGTCCGCGCGCTGCGCTGGCTGCGGATCGACGCGCTGGCTCCGCTTGCGGGCGCGGTCGTCGGCTCCCTGATCTCCGTCTCCGAGCAGACCCTCGGGTATTTCCTCGCCGTCTACGCCGGCTTCTTCCTTTACATGGGCGCCACCGATCTGCTTCCCACCGCGCACGCACACGAGCACGACGGGGAGGGCTCGTGGTCCCGCGTGCTGCTCACGATCGCCGGCTTCGCCGCCATCTACGCGATCACGCTGCTCGGACATCCCGTCTAACGACGGGGGCCTCCCCCTTCCGGCCAGTAGCGAAATCGACCGGCCCACTTGCGGGTCTCCTTCGCGATGCTCAACAATCGCTCAATATGTATCGAGTATGCAATGCGTCTGAAGCAAGCCACCCACCCCGAAGGAGCCCTCGCCGTGCCCAACCGACCCGAACCGATCGACCAGCGCCTGGTCAGGGCGCTATGCCACCCGCTGCGCGTTCAGATCCTCGAGCTGCTGACCGACCGGATCGCCAGCCCCAACTGGCTGTCCGAACAGTTGGACGCCAGCCTCAGCCATGTCGCCTACCACACCCGCGCGCTCGATAAATGCGGGTGCCTGGTGCTGGTCGAAACGGCGCAGAGGCGCGGCGCCACCGAGCACTTCTACAAGGCGACCCCGGACGCCTTCGTCGGTGGCCCGGCCTGGCGCGGGGTGCCCCGCCCGGTCCTCAGCGGGGTCTCCGGCGCCACCCTGCAGACCTTCCTCGACAAGGCCGTCGGCGCGCTCGAGGCGGGCTCCCTCGACGGCCGCGACGACACCATCTTCCGCTGGATGCCGCTGCTCCTGGACCAACGTGGCTGGGAAGAGGTGGTGACGATCATGGAAAGGGCGACCGAGCAGGTCCTGGCGGCGCACCTGCGAAGCCAGGACCGGCTCAGCGCCAGCGGGGCCGAAGAGGCGATCTCGACGGTCGTCGGGCTGGCGAGTTTCGAGACGGCTGGGTCGCGGGCGGATTAGAGAAGGTCCGAGGGGAGAGAGGAAGGGTCCGGTCGCGCTGCGGGCGAATTGAGTCGCGCACCCTGCGGGTGCGGCTCCGGATGTTGGCGCCCGCCTATGGCGGGCAGGAATCAGATTGCATATCGCCGCTTCGCGCACATTCCCGCGAGGGAGTGCCCGCCTCCCTGTGGCGCTGGCCGTGTCCTTTCATTCGCCGCGCCGAAACTTCTTGAGATCTCGGAGGAATGCGAGAACCCGCTGGCCCCAGACTGGGAGGCGCCACAGCGTCACCAGGCCGATGACCAGATAGATCGCGATTGAGCTGTAAGCAGAGGGGTCCATTGATGAAAACACC
>DASTNW010000037.1:0-6326 GCA_035762685.1 Solirubrobacterales bacterium
GACGACGATCCCGCCCAGCATGTAGCCGGCCTGGGCGATCCCGGAGTAGCCGAGCAGCCGCTTCAGCGAGTCCTGGCCGAGGGCGCCGACGTTGCCGACCACGATCGAGACCGCCGCCAGCGCCGCCAGCGCCGGCTGCCACTCCTCCAGCTGCGGTCCCAGGGCGACGACGAAGAAGCGCAGGAAGACGGCGAAGGCGGCCGCCTTGGTTGCCACCGCCATGAAGGCGGTGATCGGCGTCGGCGCCCCCTCGTAGACGTCGGGCGTCCACTGGTGGAAGGGGGCGATCGAGGTCTTGAAGGCCAGCCCGACCGCCGCCAGCCCGATCCCGACCAGGACCAGCGGGTCGCCGAGCACGCCGTCGCGGGCGATGCCGGCGGCGATCCCGTCGAACCCGGTCGAGCCGGTGCCGCCGTAGAGGAAGGCCATCCCGTACAGCAGCGTCGCCGAGCCCAGCGAGCCGACGATCAGGTACTTCAGGCCCGACTCGAGCGAGCCCTCGCGGCGCAGGTTGGTGGCGCAGAGGAGGTAGAGCGGGATCGAGAGGATCTCGATCGCGACGAAGAAGGTGACGAGGTTCTGGGCCTGGGCCAGGAGCGTCATCCCCAGCACCGAGCCAAGCAACAACGCGTGGTACTCGCCGGCGCCGGCCTGCTCGGCGGCGGACTCGCGGAGCGAGAGCAGGACGCAGGCCGCGGCCATGAAGATCGCGATCAGCGAGATCGCGATCGCCAGGTCGTCGAGCCGCAGCGCCCCCGTGATCAGGTCCAGGTCCTCGCCCCACTGCCAGATCAGCAGCCCCGCGGCCGCCGCCAGGGTGAGCAGCGTCAGCCCCGGCGCCATCCGCTTGGTCGGCCTGAACACGGCGCTGAGCAGGACGACGCAGAGCCCGACCGTGAGCGCGATCAGCGGCGAGATCCCGGCGTAATCAATGGTCGGCTCGTGAAAGTTCATGGGTTCCTGCGGTCGATGGGCTGATAAGTCGACTCAGAGACGACATTTCGGCCCGTCGACCCCTTGTTCGATGCCAGATGCGCCTCCGGTGCCGGGCCGCCGGTGACGCTCGCGACCGTCTGCTGCACGGTCGGGGCGGTGCGGTGGAGGATGAGCTGCGGGTAGAGGGCGAGGCCGAGGACGCAGAGGACCAGCGGCGCCAGCACGACGGCATCGCGTAGGCCGATCTCGCGCGAGGCGATCCCATCGGGCCCGCGGTTGTGCATCGTCCGCTGGTAGAGGCGCAGCGCGTAGTAGGCGGACATCGCGACGCCGCTGATCGCGACGAAGGCGAAGGCGATCTTCGCCTGGAACAGCCCGTTGAGGATGTAGAACTCGCCGACGAAGTTGGCCGAGCCGGGCATCGCCAGGGTGGCGAGGGCGACGATCAGGAACAGCGCCGCCAGCACCGGCGCCCGCAGCGCCATCCCGCCCATCTCGCGGATGTCCTCGCTGCCGGTGCGCTCGGCCAGGATCGCGACGATGACGAAGACCGGCGCCACGACGAGGCCGTGGTTGACCATCTGCAGGACCGCCCCGTCGGCCCCGTCGGCGCGCAGGGCGAAGATGCCGGCGGTGATGAAGCCGAGCTGGGCGACGGAGGAGTAGCCGGCGATCAGCCGCACGTTGGTCTGGGTGAAGGCCATCACCGAGCCGTAGAGGATCGAGGCCAGGGCGACGATCAGGACCACCTCCTGGAACTCGACCGTGGCGTCGGGGAAGAGCGGCAGCACCACCCGCAGGAAGCCGTAGGCGCCGACCTTGGCCAGCACCCCGGAGAAGACCACGAGGACCGGCAGCGGTGCCGCCCGGTAGGCGTCGGGCATCCAGCCGTGCAGGAGGAAGGCCGGCATCTTGACCAGGAAGGCGGCGGCGAAGAACCAGAAGATCCAGCGCTGGCTGGCGAGGTCGAGGCCCTGCTGCTGGATCGCCGCGATCGAGAAGGTGAGGTGGCCGCCGTCGGCCGAGATGATCGCCGCCGCGATCGCCCCGACCAGCATCAGCAGCGAGCCGATCAGGGTGAAGATCATCATCTTCAGCGTCGCCGCCGCGGCCGTCGGGCCGCCCTCGCGGTCGCTTCCCCAGGAGCCGAAGAGGAAGTAGAACGGGACCAGCATGAAGTCGAAGAAGAGAACGAAGAGCAGCAGGTCCTGAGCCAGGAACGCGCCCAGCGTCGCCGTCTCGGCGAGCAGCATCAGGAAGAAGAAGAGCTGTGGCCGCTCCTGCTCGCGGAACGCCGCAAAGGCGGTGCCGCCGAGCCAGAGCACGGCGGTCAGCAGGACCAGGAAGAGGTTGAGGCCGTCGATCCCGAGGCTGTAGTCGACGCCGAGCCCGGGGATCCAGGCGGTGTCGACGGTGTACTGCAGTCCGGAGTTGGCGGAGTCGAAGCCGATCGCCATCGAGACCGCGATGCCGAGGGTCACGGCCGCGCCCAGCGTCGCCCACCAGCCGGCCGCGCGTTTCGGCAGGAAAAGACCGACGAGGCCGAACAGGAGCGGAGTCCAGAGCAGCGA
The DNA here is from genome assembly GCA_035762685.1 of Solirubrobacterales bacterium. GTDB lineage: Bacteria > Actinomycetota > Thermoleophilia > Solirubrobacterales > 70-9 > VAYN01. The sequence goes on from DASTNW010000037.1 coordinate 2,508, forward strand.
GTTGATCATGAGCTGCTCAAGAGGAAGTAGAGGGCGAGCCCGGCGACGCCGACCAGCAGCATCAGCGCGTAGCTACGGACGAACCCGTTCTGGACGGCGCGGACGACGCCGCCGGCCGCCCGTACGGTCCCCTCGGTGCCGCTGACGAGGCCGTCGACGACGAAGCGCTCGAAGACGCGGTTGGCGAAGCGGCCGATCGCCAGCGCCGGTCGCACGACCAGGAGGTCGATCAGCTCGTCGAAGTACCACTTGTTGACGAAGAGGGTGTAGAGGGGGCGCAGGCGCCGGATCAGGTAGGCCGGCGTGGTCGGCTGCTGGACGTAGAAGAAGTGCGCAAGGGCGATGCCGATGACAGAGATCGCTCCGCCGACGCCGAGCCCGATCCAGTCGGCGCTGAGGCTCGGGTGGATCGCTGCCAGCGGCGAGCCCTCGAAGACCGGGTCGAGCCACTGCTCGAGCACGTCGTCGAGGCCGGGGACCTGGATCAGGCCGCCGAGAAGGGCCAGCACCGAGAGCACGCCCATCGCCGCCTTCATCGGCCAGGACTGCTCGGCGATGTGGTGCTCGGCGCCCGGGAAGCCGACCTCGGTGTCCTCGACCTCACCGGTCGCCGGGTTGCGCGGCTCCTCGTGGGCGACGTGGCCGCTGTCGATCAGTTCCTGGGCCTCCTTGCAGGGCGTGCCCGGCAGCACCCGGAAGACGAGCCGGAAGGTGTAGACGGCGGTGAGCAGGGCGCCGACGTAGCCGAGCACGGTGAAGATCAGGTACATGCCGCCGCGCGCCTCGGCGAAGGCGAGGATCTCGTCCTTGGAGAACCAGCCCGAGGTGCCGGGGAAGGCAGCCAGGGCGAGGGAGCCGCAGAGGAAGGCGATCGAGGTGAAGCGCATCGCCTTGCCGAAGCCGCTCATCCGGTCGATGTCCTGGTTGTTCGCCATCGCGGCGATGATCGAGCCGGCCGCCATGAACAGCAGCGCCTTGAAGAAGGCGTGGGTCATCAGGTGGAAGAGCCCGGCGCTGTAGGCGCCGATCGAGACGCCCATCACCATGTACCCGATCTGGCTCATCGTCGAGTAGGCGATCGCCCGCTTCAGGTCGGTCATCACCAGGGCGATCGTGCCGGCCACCAAGAGCGTCGCCAGGCCGGTGAAGGCGGCGATGTCGGCGGCGGTCGGGGCCAGTTCGAAGAGGACGTGGGTGCGGGCGATCAGGTAGACGCCAGCGGTGACCATCGTCGCCGCGTGGATCAGCGAGGAGACCGGCGTCGGGCCCTCCATCGCGTCCGGCAGCCAGGTGTGCAGCGGCAACTGCGCCGACTTGGCAAAGGCCCCGACCAGCAGCAGCAGGCAGATCGCCGTGATCGTCCACTCGTTGGTCTGGAAGACCTCGGGCGCTTTCTCGAACACCGGGCCGTAGTCGAAGCTGCCGAGCTCGCGGAAGATCAGGAAGGCGGCGAGGACGAGGCCGATGTCGCCGACGACGTTGATCACGAAGGCCTTCATCCCCGCCCTGGTCGCGGTCTCGCGCCGGTACCAGAAGCTGATCAGCGCGTAGGAGGCGAAGCCGACGAAGGCCCAGCCGACGATCAGGAGCACGAAGTTGCCGGCGAAGACCAGCAGCAGCATCGAGAAGACGAAGAAGTTGAGGTAGCTGAAGAAGCGGTGGTAGCCCGCGTCGGACTGCATGTAGCCGTAGGAGTAGAGGTGGATCAGGGTCGAGACGCCGGTGACGACGAGGACCATGAAGACCGAGAGCGGGTCGACGAAGATGCCGAGCTTGATGTCGAGGCCGGCGGCGCTGGCGTAGTCCCAGAGCGAGGAGGCGTGGTGGCGCGCCTCGGGGTCTTCGCCGAGCAGGCTGAGCAGGGCGCCGATGCCGCAGGCGAAAGCGAGCCCGATCGCGACCGTGCCGATGATGCCGGCGACCTTCGCCGGCAGGACGCGGAAGCCGAGCCCGATCGCGATCGAGCCGAGCAGCGGGAAGAGCAGGACCAGCCAGGCCCAGGCGGTGGCGCTCATCCGCGCAGCTCCCGCAGCTCGTCGACGTTGAGCGGCAGCTTGCGGCGGAAGATGGCGACGATCAGGCCGAGCCCGACGACGACCTCACAGGCGGCGACGACCATGACGACGATCGCGAAGACCTGCCCCTCCTGGTTGCCGACCATGCGGCTGAACGCGACCAGCGCCAGGTTGCCGGCGTTCAGCATCAGCTCCAGGCAGAGCAGGATCACCATCGGGCTGCGCCTGATCAGGATGCCGACCGCTCCGGTGCAGAACAGGAGCGCAGAAAGGACGACATACCACTCGGCCGTCATAGGGAGGAAGGCACCTCCTCCGAACGCTTCGCAGAGTGTTCTGAGGAGGTGCCTTCCTCCCTATTGCGACCTGCGAGTACTACCGCCCCTACAGCCGCCAGCAGCAACAGAATCGAGGAGGCCTCAAAAGGCAGCAGGAACTTCTCGAGCAGGAGAGTTCCGATCGCCGCTGGGTTTCCGAAGCCGGGGTTGACCTCGGGGCCGTGGGTGCCGAGGGCGAGCAGGGCGGAGGAGAGGACGGCTACCGAGAGCTCGACGAAGAGGGCGATTCCCAGGAGCGGGGCGAGGAAGCGTTGGCCCGGAATCGGCTCCCAGGCCGACTCGCCGCCGCCGACGTAGGCGACGACGAAGAGGTAGAGGACCATCACCGCGCCGGCGTAGACGACCACCTGGGCGGCGGCGACGAAGGCCGCGGTCAGCAAGAGGAAGAGCACCGCCAGCGAGAAGAGGTGGACGATCAGCGCCAGCACGCTGTAGAAGGGGTTGCGCATGGCGATGACGCCGATCGCGCCGCCGATCGCGCCGGCCGCGGCCCCGAAGAACAGCACTGCTTCCATCACTCGCCCTCGCTTTTCAGCGGCGTCCGCTCGATCGGCTCCGCCAGCAGCATCTCCTTGGTGAAGATCAGGTTGTGGCGGTCGTAGTCGGCCATCTCGTAGTCGTGGCCCATCGTGATCGCGTCGAACGGGCAGGCGATCTCGCAGTAGCCGCAGAAGATGCAGCGCGAGAGGTTGATCTCGTAGACGGCGGCGTAGCGCTCGCCGGCGGAGACGCGCTCGCCGGGGACGTTCTCGGCGGCGACGACGCGGATGCAGTCGGCTGGGCAGGCGGCGGCGCAGAGCGAGCAGCCGACGCATTTCTCCAACCCGGTGTCCTCGAACTTGTGCAGTTTGTGGCGGCCGCGGAAGCGGGGGTAGACGGGGGTCTTCTCCTCCGGGTACTCGATCGTCAGCGGCCCCTCGATCAGCCGCGCCATCGTCGTCTTCAGCCCGCGCAGGGTCTCGCCGAAGGCGCGGTAGGCGCCGCCGACGCCACCGGGCTCGGGGCCGCGCTGGACCTCGACCACCTCGATCGAGTCGAGGTAGGAGGCGGACTTCGGGTCGAAGCTCACGTCACCACCACCAGGACCGCGGTGACGAGGACGTTGAGGGTCGCCAGCGGCAGCAGCACTTTCCAGCCCAGGCCCATCAGCTGGTCGTACCGCAGCCGCGGCAGCGTCGCCCGCACCCAGATGAAGACGAAGACGAGGCCGAGCATCTTCGCCAGCATCCAGATCGGGTCGAGGAAGCTGGGGCCGGGGCCCATCCAGCCGCCGAGGAACATCGCCGCGGCGATCCCGGAGACGACCAGGATCTCCATGTATTCGACCAGCAGGAAGGAGCCGAAGCGCATGCCGCCGTACTCGGTCATGAAGCCCTGGACCAGCTCGGCGTCGGCCTCGGGCATGTCGAACGGGGTTCGGTTGGTCTCGGCGAAGCCGGCCAGCATGAAGATCAGGAAGCCGACGA
>DASTNW010000038.1:0-7625 GCA_035762685.1 Solirubrobacterales bacterium
GGCTCCTTCGCCCAGTTCACCAAGGTGCAGGCGCAGCAGCTGCTCCCCCGCCCCCAGAACCTCTCCTGGGTCGATTCCTCGGCCTACGGCCTCACCTACTTCACCGCCTACCGGATGCTGATGGACCAGTGCAAGCTTCAGCCGGGCCACAACGTGCTTATCTGGGGCGCCGCCGGCGGCCTCGGCGTCTTCGCCGTGCAGCTCTGCAAGGCGGCCGGCGCCAACGCGGTCGGGGTGGTCTCCTCCGACGAGAAGGGCGAGCTGGTCAAGCAGCTCGGCGCCGTCGACTACATCAACCGCGCCGAGTTCGGCGAGATGATGCGAACCGACGAGAACCTCACCGACCCGGCCGCCGACAAGGAGCGCTTCAAGGCCTCACGCGGCTTCGCCAAGCGGGTCAAAGAGATCCTCGGCGACGCCCCCGACATCGTCTTCGAGCACGTCGGCCGCGCCACCTTCCCGACCTCGGTCTTCACCGTCAAGCCGTTCGGCAAGGTCGTGATCTGCGGCGCCACCTCGGGCTACCAGCTCGACTTCGACGTCCGCTACCTGTGGATGAAGCAGAAGCAGATCATCGGCTCCCACTTCGCCAACGCCTACGAGTGCATGCGCGCCAACCAGCTCATGGTCGAGGGCAAGGTGCGGCCGGTGCTCTCCGAGACGATGCCCTTCGACGGCGTTCCCACCGCCCACCAGCTGATGCACGAAAACAAGCACCTCGGCAAGATCTCGATCCTGGTCGGGGCCGAGTCCGAGGACGAGGGAAAGACCGAGGAGGGGCCGGGCGCGATCCGGGCCGAGGTCGGGGCATGAGACGACTGCAAGCGCGACTCGAAGGAGGCATCTGATGGCGGAGGTCTGCAGGCTCGACTGGCACATCGCGCCCTTCCGGGCCGACCGCTGGCTCGACCTCTGGGAGCCGGCCGCGGCGAAGATGCCCGCCTACGGCGCCAAAAGCTGGTCGCTGACCCGCTCGATCGACGACCCGCTCGCCTTCCAGCAGACCTCGATCTGGGAGAGCCGCACCGACTTCGAGCGCTACTGGTACGCGGAGGAGATCGCGGCCGCCCGCGCCGCGGTCATCGACCTCTACGACCTGCCGCTTCTGCCCGCCTGGCACACGCTGGTCGCGGCCGAGTAGCCCTTCTCACCAGGAGGGCCTGGAGCCCTCCTGGCTAGTGATTCCGGGCCTGCGTCCACCTGAAGACGGCGGGAGTCGGGTCGGCCGATCCGTCGGCGCTGACGGCGAACACGTGCAGCACGTGCTTGCCGGGCTTCAAGTTCTTGTAGGTCCAGGGCGAGCGACACGGCTTGTACGGGCCGCGGTCCAGCTTGCACCGAAACTGCGACCCCGGCTGGTCAGAGGCGAAGACGAAACGGGCGCTGGTGCCGTGTACATGCGGGGGCGGGTGGGCGCCGATCCGCGTCTGCGGCGAGTGCGCCGCCGGAGCGGCGATCGGCGCCGGCGGCGCCGGTGGGCCGACGACCGGAGCGGTCGCGTAGGTGGCGGTGTAGGTCGCGGACTGGTCGGCGACGATCGGGTGCACGCGCGCGCCGCCGTCGGACCAGCTCAGCCAGGGATGGTCCTGGCCGCCGAAGCTGGCGCTGCCGGGGGCCGAGAGGACGACGTTCGAGCCCTCGATCACGGGCAGGTCGAAGGGCGCCGGCTGTGAGAGGAGGCCGGCGCTGAGCTCGAGGCCGGGCGGGTCGGAGACGATCGTCAGGTCCACCGTTCGCGGGTAGATCGTGACCGCTTTGGTCGCGCTGAGGCCCCGCGAGTCGATCGCGGTGAGGCTGATTTCGATGTGGGCCGGGTAGTCGTGGTCGGGGGCGACGAAGCTGCCGGCACCGACCGCCGGGAAGACCTGGAGGGGGTGCGCGTGGCAGCCCGCCGGGCAGTGGTAGAGCCGCGTCTTCCAGAAGAGGCCCGAGTTCTCCACCCCGTCTTCCTCCTGGTCCGCGGCGGAGCCGGCGAAGTCGACCTCCTGGCCGACCCGCCAGAGCAGCGATTCCGACGGCTCTTCGATCTCCGGTTCGGGCGGCGTGTCGTCCGGATAGAGAGTGACCCGGGCGATGTTCGATTTGCCGCTCGTGTCGCTGACTTTGACCGCGACCACGACGTTGGCGCTGCCGCCGAAGGTCTGCGTGACTTTTGCCTGGTTGGGGCCGGTGAACGTGCCGTCGCCCTCGAAGTCCCAGGCGTAGCTGAGCGGTTCGCCGTTGGGGTCGGAGGAGCCGCCGGCGTCCAGTTCGACGTCCTCCAGCGGCGTCGGCCCCCATTCGGGGCTCGCCGTCAAGCGGGCGACGGGCGCATCGGGGTCGTAGGAGATCCGGCGCACCGAACCGGGGCCGAAGCCCGCTCCGAAGAGCTGGGTGTAATAGAGGTCGCCGTCCGGCCCGAGCTTGATGTCGGTCGCGGGGTAGGAAAGGGGCGGCGTGTCCGACATGAAGGTGGTGGTCGTCGTCGGGTCGGGGCGGCCGTCGTCGTCGCGGAACATCACGTAGACGCAGCCGCGAACCGCGTCGGCGAAGAAGAGAGCGCCGTCGTAGGCGGCCGGGAACGGGCCGTCCTCGTAGAACTCGAGCCCCGAGACGGCCGAGCCTTCTTCTTCCGAGCAGCCTTCCTCGGGGACGACGGAGGCCCCGTGGCGGTAGTAGAAGAGCGGCGGTGAGGTCGCGGCCGGTTCGGCGTAGAGGCCTTTGCAGAGGTTGAGGCCGAGGCTCTGGTAGCCGAGGGTCGGCCCGGGGCCCTCGTAGCAGGGCCAGCCCGAGTTGAAGGCGCGTTCGGAGCTGAGCGCGAAATCGTCGATCTCCTCGTAGCGAGTCCAGCCCACGTTGCCGACGTAGATCCTCTCTTCGGCAGGGTCGAAGGCGAAACGGAACGGGTTGCGGAACCCGTAGGCGATGATGCGCCGCTCGTTCGGATCGAGGCTGGAGAACATCGGGTTGCCGGGGACGCCCGCGCCGGTGTCGGGGTCGATCCGGATCAGCGTCCCGCTCAGCCCGGTCGGGTCGGCGCTCGGGTCCAAGGGGTTGGCGGGCGTGCGGGCGTCCTGGGCGCGGAGGGAGCCGCCTTCGGCGGTGGGTGGCGTCTGTTCGCCGCCGATGCCCACCGGCGGGTCACCGCACTGGTTTTTCTGGGGCCAGCCCAGCTGCCCGTAGTCGACGCCGTTGGCGTCGCCGCCCTCGCCCCCGCTTGCGTAGAGAAAGCCGTCGGAGTCGAACTCGAGGTCGCCGATCGAGTGCGAGGAGAACTGCGCGCACCAGCCCTCGACCAGGACTTTTTCTTCTGCTTCGCCGCTGCCGTTCTCGACCGCGTGGTCTCCGGCCCCGCCTTCGTCAGCGGTCAGGCGCACCAGCCGGCCGCTGACCGGACAGGCGTCGACGCCGGTGCCGGAGGGCTTCGCGTCGCAGCCGTCGCCGCTCTGGCCCGCTTTGCCCCATTTCGGGGCGCCGCCAGGTTCGCCGAGGACGTGGTCGTAGGTGTAGAGGGCGTAGAGGTAGGGGTCAGCCGGGAAGTCCGGGTCGAGCGCGAGACCGAGCAGGCCGCGATCGCCCGTGTCGTAGACCTGGGTGCGAAGGTCGGCGAAGACGGTCGCGCTCGGGTCGTCGACGCTGTCGTAGGCGAGGACCCTGCCCGCCTTCTCGGCGACGAAGACCCGGCCGTCGGGGGCGAAGCGGAGGGTCGTCGGTTCTTCCAAGCCGGAGAAGACGAGGTCGTCGCGGAAGCCGCTGGGCAGGCTCGACCCGCTCGCCGCGCCGGGAAAGGCGAGCGCCGAGCAGACGGCGGCGACGAGGACCAGGGCCCGCACCGGGCTCATCACCTTCATGCCCGCTCCAGCGGGGCCATCGTCAAGCCCGCCGCGTCGAGCTCGGCCCAGTAGTGCTCGGCCGGCTCGCGGGGGCCGCTCCAGACGATCGCCTGGCCGCTGTTGTGGATCTGGTCGGCGATCCGGTGCCCCTGCGCCAGGTCGACCCCCGGCAGCACCTTGGCCAGCGTCGCGGCGACGTGCTCGAAGGTGTTGTGGTCGTCGTTGCGAACGATCACCCTCCACTCACCACCCAACCCGGAGTCCGGGCCGGCGTTGCGGGGTCGCTCGATGGTCGTCGTCGACATCGCCGCGGATTATGCAGCCCACCCGCAGCGGGAGGCCATTCCTACTTGAAGAGGACGCGGGCGCGGACGACGACGTCGTCGACGCTGCCGATCACGCCGTTGCCGCCCTTGACGGCGCCGATCGTGAAGCCGGAGGCACGGCCGCTCAGTTCGCCCGCCGCTTCGTCTTTCGCTTCGGCGACGAGGGCGCCGCCGAGGTAGGCGGAGAGGCGCGCTTTGCCGGGTTCGGCGTTGACCGCGCGCAGGCGCAGCGCGTTGGCTTTGTTGACGCCCATCAGGCCTTCGACGTCTTTCTCGATCGCCAGGAACTCGGTTCCCGCGGCGGTCACCTTGACCAACTGGACCTTGCGCTGCAGCGGGAAGGCCAGCAACTGGTATTTGGCGCCGGCGCCGGCGCGCAGCTCCAGCCCCAGGTAGGCCTTTCTCTGCAGCGCCGGGGGCGTGCCGCTGAGCAGCCGCTCGGTGGCCGCGATCTCGAGGTCGCGGCCGAGCACCGGCGTCCGGTAGGAGCAGGCGTCGGTGCGTTTGCCGACCGCGATCCGCAGAGCGCCGCTGGCGCCGCCCCGGGCGCAGCTGGCGCCCGCCAGGGCGATCAACTGGGCGCGCTGCCCGGTGCTCTCCATGCTGTTGCGGTAGACGCCGATCATCGCCGCGGCGGCGAGGCCGGAGAGGGCCGCCCCGACGACGCAGGCGACCAGCAAAGCGGCTGCAAATCTCGTTTTCATCGCTGGCAGCCTAAACACAGGATCCCCGGAAAGATGCGGCCGGGCGAGTCCTGGACGACATCGTCCGGCTCTCCGACCGAGGTATACGCGAGGTATCCGGTGCTTTACACGAGCGCTTACCAGATGAGTAACCTGCGCGGTAGTGGGTATAGACGAACGTATGAAGCGCCAGTCCCGCCTCGCCATCTTTGCCTGCCTTTCGGCGCTCGTGCTCCTTCTCCTCGGCGCCTCCCTCGGTGATGCCCACCCGCCCTGGAAGACGGCGATCTCCCCGCACCTCCGGAGCGATGCGACGGCGCCGAACCTCAACGCCGCACAGTCGGCCCGCTTCCGGCACGGCCCTGCGCTGCTGCGCAAGCGCGCCGTCTCCAAGGGGCGGCGAGGCGCTACCGGCGTGATCGGCAAAGGGGTGGCACCAGAGGCCGACCCCCCGCTCGCCCCCTCGCCTGCCGTCGAACCGGACGCTGGTGCACCGGGGCCGAGCGGGGCGCCACCGGCGTCCCCGAAGCCCCCGGCGCAGCCCTCTGCCCCCGTGTCGCCCTCCGAACCGGAAGCGCCTGCGCCGGAACCCCCGGCCGAGCCTCCGGCAGAGCCGGAACCGCCGGCCGAACCGGCGCCACCGAGCGAACCGGAGCCGGAGCCCGAACCTGCGCCACCCGCTCCCAGCCCCGAGCCTCCCGACGTCGACCCGGCTGAACCGGCGCCGCCGGCGCAGCCACAGACTCCACTCCCTCCCTCCTCGCCGCCGCTCTTCAACGGCGACGAGATCGACGACTTCGCCGAAATCCAGTCCGCTCCGAACGCGATCACCGAAGTCGCCGACCCGCTCGGCAGCGGCGAGACGGTGCTGAAACTGACCGTCGACGACGACGACGTCGCCCCCGTCACCCCGACCGAGAACCCGCGCGCCCAGGCCCTCTCCCCCGCGCTGATCGGCGCCGGCGACGAGATCTGGCTGGCGACGAAATTCCTCCTGCCCGCGAACTTCCCCAACGTGCCCGGATGGCTCTCGCTGATCTCCATCTACGGACCTCCCTTCGCCGGCTCCAGCCCCTGGCAGATCGGCGTCTACGAAGACGAATTCATCTGGGAACGCAACAGCACCTACGGCTACGACGTCCCCTGGCGGGCGCCGGCCACGAAGGGGCGCTGGGTCGAACTGCTGCTGCACGAGCGCTTCGCCGGCGACGGCTGGGTCGAGATGTGGATCGACGGCCAGCGGATCACCTTCTTCCCCGGCAGCAGCCGCAGCACCGAACACCTGGAGATGGCGACGATGGACTCCAGCAACAACGACGGTCCCAACTCCGCCAAGGTCATGCTCTACCGCAAGGTCGGCATGTTCGAGACGGCGACCGTTTACTTCGGGGCACTGAAGATCGGCGAGAGCCGGGCCTCGGTCGAAGGCTGATCTCCCCGGCCCGTCGCCAAAACCGGAGTTTTCCGGCGATCCCAAATAAGATGAGGGCATGAGCGACCACCGACTGCCCGAGCGCGATCGCCCCTGGGTGATGCGCACCTACGCCGGCCACTCCGACGCCAAGCGCTCCAACGAGCTCTACCGCGGCAACCTCGCCAAGGGCCAGACCGGCCTCTCCGTCGCCTTCGACCTCCCGACCCAGACCGGCTACGACCCCGACCACGTCCTCGCCCGCGGCGAGGTCGGCAAGGTCGGCGTCTCGGTGGCCCACAAGGGCGACATGCACCAGCTGTTCGACGGGATCCCGCTCGACGAGATGAATACCTCGATGACGATCAACGCCACCGCCGCCTGGCTGCTGGGCCTCTACGTCACCGTCGCCGAGGAGAACGGCGTCGACCGCTCCCAACTCAAGGGCACGACCCAGAACGACATCATCAAGGAGTACCTCTCGCGCGGCACCTACGCCTTCCCGCCCGAGCCCTCGATGCGGCTGATCGCCGACATGGTCGCCTTCAGCGTCAACGAGGTGCCGAGCTGGAACCCGACCAACATCTGCAGCTACCACCTGCAGGAGGCCGGGGCGACGCCGGTGCAGGAGATCGCCTACGCGCTCTCGACCGGGATCGCCGTCCTCGACGAGGTGAAAGCCCGCGGCCAGGTCGCCGACGAGGACTTCCCCAAGGTCTTCGGCCGCATTTCCTTCTTCGTCAACGCCGGCATCAGGCTTGTCGAGGAGATCGCCAAGCTGCGGACGATGAGCGCCCTGTGGCAGGAGATCGGCCGCGAGCGCTACGGCGTGACCGACGAGAAGATGCTGCGCTTCCGCTACGGCGTCCAGGTCAACAGCCTCGGCCTGACCGAGGCCCAGCCCGAGAACAACATCCAACGGATCGTGCTCGAGGCGCTGGCGGTGACCCTCAGCCGCGACGCCCGCGCCCGGGCGATCCAGCTCCCGGCCTGGAACGAGGCGATGGGCCTGCCGCGCCCGTGGGACCAGCAGTGGAGCCTCCGCATCCAGCAGGTGCTGGCCAACGAGACCGACCTGCTCGAGTACCCCGACATCTTCGAGGGATCGCAGGTGATGGACGGGCTGGTCGAGGAGCTGACCGCCGGGGCGCGGGCGGAGATGGCCGTGGTCGAGGAGCACGGCGGCGCCGTCAAGGCCGTCCCCTACATGAAGGCCCGCCTGGTCGAGTCCCACCGCGAGCGGGTGGCCCGGATCGAGGCCGGCGAGCAGAAGGTGATCGGCCAGAACAGCTTCACCGAGACCGAGGACTCGCCCCTGACGGCGGGCGCCGACGGCGGCATCCTCACCCCCGACCCGGAGGTCGAGCGCGAACGGGTCGAGGCGCTGGAGGAG
>DASTNW010000039.1:0-37996 GCA_035762685.1 Solirubrobacterales bacterium
TGGCTTCAGGCGCTGACCGTAAGGTGAGGAGCGAGTGGCCTACGACCCCCTATCGACCGCGCTGAAATTCGGCTTCCTGGCCGTCCTCTTCCTGTTCCTCCTGGTGATCGCGAGGAGCGCCTTCCGCGACCTGCGGCGGACGGCCCAGCCGGCGCCCGACGCGACCGGCTTCCACGCCGCGGTCGGCGGGGCCGAGGTCCAGCGGGGCAACGACGCCTGGCTGATCGCCGAGCGCGGCGGCGGGCTCACCCGTGACGAGCGCTTCGACCTGATCGGCGGCCTCTCGATCGGGCGCTCCCGCGACGCCGACGTGCAGATCGAGGACCGCTACGCCTCCGGCCTGCACGCCCGCGTCTTCTCGCGCGGCGGGCGCTATCTGGTCGAGGACATGAACTCGACCAACGGCACCCTGCTCAACGGCGCCACGCTCAGCGGCGAGGCGGAGCTGATCGACGGCGACACGGTGCAGATCGGCGACACGGTGTTCAGGTTCGAGGCTGGCTGATGGCGCTGCGGATCGAGGACATCGCTACCCGCACGGACACCGGCCGCCAGCGCAACGCCAACGAGGACTCGTTCTTCACCCGCGCCCCGGTCTTCGTCGTCGCCGACGGCATGGGCGGCGCGCAGGCCGGCGAGGTCGCCTCCAAGGCCGCCGCCGAGTCCTTCGACCGGGAGCTGCCGCAGGCGCCCCCGGAGCGCGTCCTCAAGGAGACGATCGAGAGCGCCAACAGGGCGATCCACGAGCGCGCCCGCAACGATCCCGAGCTGACGGGGATGGGGACGACGATCACCGCGGCGATCGTCGATCCCGAGTCCGAGGAGGTGGCGATCGGCCATGTCGGCGACAGCCGCGCCTACCGGCTGCGCGACGGCAAGTTCGAGCGGCTCACCCGCGACCACTCGCTGGTCGAGGAGATGCGCCGCAAGGGCCAGCTCACCGACGCTCAGGCCGAGGAGCACCCGCAGCGCTCGATCATCACCCGCGCGCTCGGTCCCGAACCCGAGGTGGAGGTCGACCTGCAGACCGTCCCGGCCCAGTCCGGCGACGTCTTCCTGATCTGCTCCGACGGCCTGACGACGATGCTCGGGGACGAGCAGATCGCCCGCCTCCTCACCCGCGCGACCTCGATGCAGTCCGCGGTGCGCGCCCTGGTCGACGAAGCGAACCGGGCCGGTGGCCGCGACAACATCACCGTCGTCGCCTTCCAGCTCGAGGACGCGGCGGCGCCGGCGCGGGCGCCGGAGGGCGCGACGTTGGTCGGCCCCGCGGCCGAGGAGGCCGGCTTGACGGCGACCGAGGTCCGCCGCCGCGCCGCCGCCGAGGCCGCCCGCCAGCGCCGCGAGGAGCTCGCGGCCCGTCCCCGCCACCGCCGCCTGCGCACGACGGCGAAGGTGCTCGGCCTACTCCTGGTGGTCGCTGCGCTCGTCTTCGGCGCCTGGTACGGCAACCGCCAGGTCTGGTTCCTGGGAACCGACGACGCGGGCCGCGTCGCCCTCTACCGCGGCCTTCCCTACGAACTGCCCTTCGGCATCGCCCTCTACAGCGAGCGCTACTCCAGCCCGATCCAGACCACCGCGCTGCCGCCGAAGCGGCGAGAAGCCGTCACCGGCCACGACCTGCGCTCGCGTGAGGACGCGGTCTCGCTGGTCGAAGACATCCAAGAAAGCCAGGGGGTTCGTTGAGCTCCGCCAGGAACCGTGAGCTGCTCGCCCTGGTCCCGGTCGCCCTCCTCCTCACCGCCGGCTTCGCCGCCGTCTTCGCCCAGGAGGAGGCCCAGCTCGGCAACCTCAGCCTGATCTACGGCGCCTACTTCCTCGCCGTCTGCCTCGCCACTCACATATTCCTCCGCGTCCGCCTTCCCTACGCGGACCCCTACCTCTTCCCGCTGGTCGCGACCCTGACGGCGTTCGGGCTGGTGATGGTCTACCGGATCGACGACGGCCTCGCCCGCGACCAGGCCAACTGGTTCGTCCTCGGGCTCGTGCTCTTCGCGCTGACGATCCAGTTCCTGCGCGATTACGAGGTGCTGGAGCGCTACCGCTACACGATCGCCGCCGCCGGCCTGCTGCTGTTGTTGGCGCCGCGGGTGCCGGGGATCGGCCAGCAGGTCAACGGCGCCTACCTCGGGATCAAGCTCGGGCCGCTGGCCTTCCAGCCGGCCGAGTTCTCGAAGATCTGCATCGTCGTCTTCCTCGCCAGCTACCTGCGCGAGCGCCGCGAGGTCTTGATCGTCGGTGCCCGCCGCGTGCTCGGGGTGACGCTGCCGCCGCTCAAGCACTTCGGCCCGATGCTGGTCGTCTGGGGCGCCTCGATGTTCATGCTCGTCTTCATCCGCGACCTCGGCAGCTCGCTGATGTTCTTCGCCGCCTTCCTCGCCCTGCTCTACGTGGCGACCGGCCGCTTCTCCTTCGTCGTCATCGGCATGGCGATGTTCGTGGTCGGCGCCTGGTTCTTCGCCTCGACCGTGCCCCACGTCGGCGACCGGGTCGAAATCTGGCTCGACCCCTACGCGCACCCCACCGAAAGCGGCTACCAGATCCTGCAGTCGATCTTCGCCCAGGCCGACGGCGGCCTCTTCGGCCAGGGCTTCGGGCAGGCGCTGATCACCATCCCCGGCACCAACGACGCCCTGCTGCCGGCGGCCCAGACCGACACGATCTACGCCCTGATCGTCAACGAGCTCGGCCTCTTCGGCGCCTGCGGCGTCGTCCTCGTCTACCTGTTGATCGCCGCCCGCGGCTTCAAAGTCGCGCTGCTCGCCAGCGACGGCTTCTCGAAGCTGCTGGCGACGGGGCTGACCGCGGTCTTCTCGATCCAGGCCTTCGTCATCATCGGCGGCGTCACCCGGGTGATCCCGCTGACCGGCGTCACCCTGCCCTTCATCAGCTACGGCGGCAGCTCGATCGTCGCCAACTTCGTGCTGCTGGCGCTGCTGCTGCTGATCTCCGACCGGGCCCGCCGTGAGGCGCTCGAACCGAGCGGCCGCCGGCTCGCCCTGGGGGCCGCGTGAATCGCCAGATCGTCAAATTGTTCGCCTTCATCGTCGTCCTCTTCGGGGTGCTGGTCGGCTTCACGTCCTGGTGGTCGGTGTTCGACGCCGAGGCGCTGAAGGACAAGGAAGCAAACAAGCGGCCACTGCTCGAGCAGCAGCAGATCCGCCGCGGCCGTGTCCTCGCCGCCGACGGGACGGTGATCGCCAGGTCGGTCCCCAAGGGCCGCGGCGACAACCTCCGCTACGTGCGCCGTTACCCCGAAGGGGCCCTCTACGGCCACCCGATCGGGTACAGCTTCGTGCGCTACGGCGACACCGAGTTCGAGCAGTTCCACAACGACACGCTGGTCGGCGAAAGCTCGGAATTCAGTTCGATCCTCGACGAGCTCACCGGCGCCGAGCAGGAGGGCAACGACATCGTCACCAACCTCGATCCGGCGGCCCAGCGGACGGCGCTGTCGGCCCTCGAAGAAGCCGGTTTCGGCGGCGTGGTGGCGATCGAGCCGAGCACCGGCGCGGTCAAGGTGATGGCCTCGAACAAGCCCTACGACCCCAACCGAGTGCCCTTCGAATTCTCGAATCTGGTCGACAACAAGATCGAAACGCCACTGCTGAACCGGGCCACCCAGGGCCTCTCCCCGCCGGGCTCGACCTTCAAGGTCGTGACCGCGGCGGCGGGACTGGAGAGCGGCGCGATCACGCCGGAAACGACGATCGATGCCCCCGGCACCCTGGAGGTCGAAGGCCAGCCGCTGCAGAACGACTTCAACGAGAGCTTCGGTCCGATCGCCCTCGACACCGCCCTGACCAACTCGGTCAACACCTGGTTCGGCCAGCTCGGCCAGCAGCTCGGCAACGAGAAGCTGTTCGAGACGATGGAAAAGTTCGGCTTCAACTCGACCCCGCCGATCGACCTGCCTGACGACGAGGTCTACGAGAGCGGGGTCTACGGCGAAGACGGGCCGCTGACCGTGCGCGACCCGGTCGACCTCGCCCGCGTCGCGATCGGCCAGGAGCGGCTACTGGTGACGCCGCTGCAGATGGCGATGGTTGCCGCCGCGGTCGCCAACGGCGGCAAGCTGATGAAGCCGCAGATCTGGAACCGGGTGGTCGACCCGGACGGGCGCGTCACCGACCGCCTCGACCCCTCCGAGTACAGCCAGCCGATCGGCGCCGAGACCGCGGCGGAGTTGACCACGGCGATGGAAGGGGTGGTGACGGAAGGGACCGGCACCAACGCGAGGATCCCCGGCGTCTCGGTGGCCGGCAAGACCGGCACCGCGGAAACCCCCGGCAACGAAGCCTGCGGCGGCGGCCTCGACGAGAACCAGGCCTGGTTCATCGGCTTCGCCCCGGCCGACGACCCGCAGATCGCGATCGCGGCGTCGGTCGAGTGCACGGAACAGTTCGGCAACGACGTCGCCGCACCGATCTTCCGGCAAGTCGCGGAATCGATCCTCAATGGCGAATGACGCGAAACACCCCGCCGATGGGCCGAAAACCCACGTATCTCGTGGGAAATCGGCCCATCGGCCCAGGAACGGAGGCTTGGCGTGGCTGAAGTGAGCGAGGGAAGCGTCGTCGACGGGCGCTACCGGGTGCTGGGGCGGCTGGGGGCCGGGGGGATGGCCGATGTCTGGCTGGCCGAGGACACGCACCTGCAGCGGCGGGTGGCGCTGAAGATCCTGCACCGCCGCTTCGCCCAGGACCGGGAGTTCGTCGAGCGCTTCCGCCGCGAGGCGGAGTCGGCGGCGGCCCTGCAGGACCCCAACATCGTCTCCGTCTTCGACCGCGGCGAGTTCGAGGGCACGTACTACATCGCCATGCAGTACGTGGAGGGGCCGACGCTGAAGCAGTTGATCGACCGCGGCCTGACGCCGGAGCAGGCCGTGCCGCTGATTCGCCAGGTGCTCGAGGCCGCTCGCTTCGCCCACCGCAAGGGCGTCGTCCACCGCGACCTGAAGCCGCAGAACGTGATCGTCGACGGCGAGGGCAAGGCGCTGGTGGCTGACTTCGGCATCGCCCGTGCCGGCGTCTCGGAGATCACCCAGACCGGCTCGGTGATGGGCACGCCGCACTACCTCTCGCCCGAGCAGGCGCAGGGCCACGACGTCACCGCCGTCTCCGACCTCTACTCGATCGGGGTGATCCTCTACGAGGCGCTGACCGGCCGCGTCCCGTTCGAGGCCGACTCCGCGGTGGCGGTGGCGATGAAACAGGTCTCGCAGACTCCGCAGCGGCCAAGCTCGATCAACCACCTCGTCTCCCCGGCCCTCGACGCGGTCGTGATGCGAGCGCTGGAGAAGGAGCCCGGCGAGCGCTTCCAAAGCGCCGACGCTTTCATCGCCGCCCTCGACGCGGCGATGAAAGACCCCGGAAGCGGCGGCGGCACCGCCTCCTTCGCGCCGCTGCCGCCGGTGGTCGCGGTGCCGGAGGAGGAGCAGGAGGACTCCGAGGAGGAGGAGCAGCGCAAGCGCCGCCGCCGCTGGCTCCTGGCGGCGCTGGCGGCGGTGCTGATCGGCGTCCTGATCGGGCTGGCGCTGACCCGGGACACCAGCACCGAAGTGCCGAACGTGAAGGGGAACCAGCTCAACGTGGCGATCGCGCTGCTGCAGCAGGACGGCTTCTCGGTCGGCGAGGTGAAGCGGGTCGAGCGGGACGTGCCGGCGAACACCGTGTTCGAGCAGGATCCCCTGGCCTCGCCACCGGCCGACGAGGCGGCCCTCGATTGCGCCTTCCTCACCTTCTTCTGCTCGAAGCCCGAGGTGACGCTGACGGTCAGCGCCGGGCCCGGCAGCAGCAAGGTGCCGGCGACCGCGGGCCTGGAGAGCGAAGAAGCGGCGGAAAAGATCGAGGACGCCGGCTTCGACCCCCAGTTCGAAAGCGCCAACTCGGACTCGGTCGAAGAAGGGCTGGTGATCCACTCCGAGCCCTCGGCGGGCACGACTGCGACCAATGGGTCCGTCGTCACTCTGACCGTCTCGCGGGGGCCGAAGCTGGTGAAGGTGCCGGTCCTGGTCGGCAGCCAGCGCCGCCTCGCCGTGCAGCAGGTCCGCGGGCGCGGCCTGACGCCGAGCGTCTCCGAAGAAGAAAGCTCCGCCCCGGTGGGCGAGGTGCTCAGCCAGTCGCCGAGCGCCGGCAGCGAGGTCGAAGCGGGGTCGACCGTGACGATCGTCGTCTCCTCCGGCGAGGAGCAGGCGACCGTTCCCAACGTGATCGGCAAGCTGCGGTCCGAAGCGGTGCAGGCAGTCCGCGACGCCGGCCTCACCCCGAGCGTGGAAGAAGAGGAAACCGCGGTCCAGGGCAAAGTCGGCCGCGCCCTCGACCAGTTTCCGCCGCCCGGCTCCGAACTCGCGCCGGGCGACTCGGTGACGATCGTCGTCGGCGTCCCGGCGGTCGTTCCCCCCGGCGAAGAAGAAGGGGAAGAAGGACCGTGAGGGTCGCGGTCCTCAGCGGCGGGCGCTCCTCCGAGCACGAGGTCTCGCTGCGCTCGGGAGCCGCCGTCGCCGGCGGCCTGCGCGCCGCCGGTCATCAGGTGATCGGGGTGACGATCGGGCGCGGCGGAGAGTGGAGCCACGCCGCCGGCGGCATCGAGCTCGTCCCCGCCGCCGGGCTGCTCGGCGTCGATGTCGCCTTCCCCGCCCTGCACGGCCCCTTTGGCGAGGACGGCAGCATCCAGGGGATGCTGGAGTGGCTCGACCTGCCCTACGTCGGCTCCGACGTCCTCGCCTCCGCCGTCTGCATGGACAAGCTGACCCTGAAGCGCCTCTTCGCCGCCGCCGGCGTCCCCCAGGTCGACTTCACCGCCGTCGAGGGCCCCGACTGGCGCCTTCGCTGCGAGCGCCTCGGGCTGCCGCTCTGGGTGAAGCCGTCGCGGCTCGGCTCCAGCGTCGGCATCACTCGCGTCGACGACCTCGGCCAGCTCGACGAGGCGGCCAAGCTGGCGCTGCGTCACGACCCGCGGGTGATCGTCGAGGCCTCCGCCCGCGGCCGCGAGGTCGAGTGTTCGGTCCTCGGCAACGAGGAGCCGGAGACCTCCCTCCCCGGCGAGATCGTCGCCCATGCCGAGTGGTACGACTTCGAGGCCAAGTACACCGAGGGCGGCATGGAGCTGCGGGTGCCGGCGCCGCTCGACGAGCCGGCGACCGCCCGGGTACGCGAGCTGGCCGCCTCGGTCTTCGCCCTCGCCGGCTGCTCCGGCCTCGCCCGCTGCGATTTCTTCGTCGAGCCCGACGGCCAGGTGCTGGTCAACGAGATCAACACGATGCCCGGCTTCACCGAGACCAGCGTCTACGCGAAGCTCTGGGAGGCGAGCGGGATCCCCTACCCCGACCTCTGCGACCGCCTGGTCCAGCTCGCGGTCGAGCGCCACCGCCGCGCCCGCTCCTTCGAGTTCTAGGTCACTGGCCTAGCACTGAGGAGGATCGGGTTCCCAGAAGCGCCAGCCTTTTGGCGAGCACGGGTCGATGGACCAATTTGAAGTTCCAACAGTCCCGTCTGGATATAGGAAGGCGATCACCGTAAGGCAGCCGGTTGGCTCCCCGCGCTCCCAGGCTTCCATGCATTTGGGGAGGTAGGGGTAGACGCCAGTCTTGATCTCAAAGCGCTCATATTTGACCTGGAGTTCCCAAAACTTGTCGCTGTAGATGCTGCAATCGCCTTCAACGAGGTCGCAGCGAGGCGTAACGCCCGGAGAATCTGCTGGTGGTTCGGCTGGATTTCCGGACGGAGGGTCGTCGTTACTCTCGGCCGAGGACGTGGCGACTAAGGTCGGACCAGCGACGACGGGCAGCTGGGTTGGAGTTTTGCGCCGACAGGCACGTCGTCTTGTGGCAGGCGCGCGCCTGCCGTTGGCGCGGCACTCTCGCCTGGCCCGGCGCACGGCAACCTCCCCCATCGATACGCCTGCCTTCAGGCCCCCGTTCTGCGCGGACGATGCCGTCACATCCGTGAGCGATTTCCCCGAGCTGGTGCCAGCAAGGCCCAACGCAGCGAGCACGGTCAAGCCGGGGAGGACGAACCAACGAATGCGGAACGTTTTGAACATCGCTTGATGCATGGGCCAGTTGCTCCTCGCCCGTCGTGCAGAGTGCCCGGAACCTGGACGTAAGTTACTACGGAGCCACCTGCCTAATCGCGTGCCAATAGTTCACTCGATCAGCTTGACGTCGTCTATCTCGAGCCGGTAGCGGCCGTCCTGGTCGCGGGACGGCGCGGCTTTGGTGAACCAGAGCAGGAAGTACTTGGCGGGGGTGGAGACGTCGAGGGGGATCTCGGTCGTCTCACC
The DNA here is from genome assembly GCA_035762685.1 of Solirubrobacterales bacterium. GTDB lineage: Bacteria > Actinomycetota > Thermoleophilia > Solirubrobacterales > 70-9 > VAYN01. The sequence continues at coordinate 8,284 of DASTNW010000039.1, forward strand.
GGCGTCGACGACGTCACCCACCGGTTCGCCCCATTCTTCGAGAGATTCCGGTGGGCCGGAGGGCGCGGCGTAGATGCGGGCGTCCCAGCCGGGGGCGCTGCGGACCACCATCTCCGATGGCGTCGCCGGTGACTTGGCGGTGACGTAGAGGCCGACTCCGGGGTCGGGCCCGCTCTTCGTCCCGGCGAAGTCGTCGCTGTCGTAGTGCTCGCTGGTCCAGGCCGTGCTGGTCGGGTTGCCGTCGACGGCGAACCCGACTGCTTCCGGATCCTCTTCGCCGTCTCCCTGCGGGTCGAAGTCGGTGGCCGAGGAGAGCCCGATCACCGAGCCCTTGTCCTTGAGGGCGCCCCCGCCTCCACCGCCGCTGCTGATCTGCCATACCGCCAGCAGCGCCCCGGCGGCGACGAGGGCCAGCACGGCGATGCCCGCCCAGGACCAGCGCCCGCGCCCGGAGAGCTGGCGCTGCGGCGGCGGCACCGCCTCGAGCACGCTGGTTGCCTCGCCGGTGGTCGAGCCCGCCCGCGCCGCCTCGACCTCGAGCGCGGTCGAGAGGTCGTCGATCATCTCGCCGACCTCCTGGTAGCGCTGCGCAGGGTCCTTGGCGGTCGCCCGCTCGACCACCAGCGCCGCCGCCGCCGAGACCTCGGGCCGGCGTTGCTGCACGTCGGGCAGCTCCTCGTTGACGTGTTTCATCGCCACCCCGACCTGGCTGTCGGCGTGGAAGGGGACTTGGCCGATCAGCATCTCGTAGAGGACGACGCCGAGCGAGTAGATGTCGGAGCGGGGGTCGACGCCGTGGCCCATCGCCTGCTCGGGGGCGACGTAGTCGGTGGTGCCGAGAACACGGCCGGTGGCGGTCATCCCGTCCTGCTCGAGCTGGCGCGAGATCCCGAAGTCGGTCAGCTTGGCCCGGCCCTCGGCGTCGATCAGGACGTTCTGCGGCTTGATGTCGCGGTGAACCATGTTGCGGGCGTGGGCGACGGTCAGGCCGCGGGCGATCTCGATCGCGTAGGCCAGCGCCTCCTGCGGATCGAGCGCCCCCAGCCGCCCGATCCGCTGCTTCAGCGTCTCCCCTTCGACGTACTCGAAGACGATGTAGGGGTGGCCGCCGTCCTCGCCGGCGTCGATCACCGCGACCACGTTGGGGTGGGAGAGCTTGGCCACCGCCCGCGCCTCCTGGCGGAAGCGCTCGAGCTGGTCGGCCTGCTCGGACATCTCGCGGTGCATCACCTTGACCGCGACGGCGCGGTCGAGGGTCGCGTCCCGGGCCAGGTAGACGGTCGACATCCCGCCGCTGCCCAGCTTCGCCTCCAGCTTGTAGCGGCCCGAGAGGACGGTGCCGATCATCTGCGAGCTGGTGGGCCGGGAGTTCATCGGGGTGGGATCAGGTTCGTCGCACCCCGCCGCCGCCCTCCACCGCGCGGCCAATCCGTCTCGCCTCGGGGTGGTGGGGACGAAGCAGCGCCAGCGCAGCGGCCTCGGCGGCGGCGGGCACGACGACGCAGAAGCCGCAGCCCATGTTGAAGACGTCGTACATCTCCTCTGCGGAGACCCCGCCGCGCTCCTGGATCAGCTCGAAGACGGGCTGCACCGGCAGCGGGTCGTCGATCTCGTAGCCGACCTCGGCGGCGAGGCGGAGCAGGTTGCCGAGGCCGCCGGAGGTGATGTGGGCGAGGCCGCGCACCTCGACGTCGGAGCACAGAAGCTCCAGCACCGGCTTGACGTAGATCTCGGTCGGCTCGAGGAGGACGTCGCCGAGCGGCCGGCCGAGCCGCTCGTCGCCGAGGGGAATGCCCTGGAGGGCGTCGCGGGCGAGGGTGTATCCATTGGAATGGATGCCCGAGGAGGGCAGGCCGATCACCGAGTCGCCCGGCCGCACGGCGGAGCCGTCGACGATCGCGTCGAGGGCGACGGTCCCGAAACAGGCGCCGGAGACGTCGACGCTGGAGACCAGGTCTCCCAACTGGGCCAGCTCGCCGCCGGGAATCTCGACCCCGGCCAGCTCGGCACCGCGGGCCAGGCCAGCGCCGATTTCCTCGCAGACCGCGGGGTCGGCCCGCGGGACGGCGATGTAGTCGAGCATCGCCAGCGGCTCGGCGCCGACGCAGATCACGTCGTTGACGTTCATCGCCACGCAGTCGACCCCGACCGTGTCGAAGCGCCCCAGCTCCTCGGCCACCAGCAGCTTGGTGCCGACCCCGTCGGTGGAGAGCGCGATGCCGCTGCGCTCGTCGAGCTTGATCACGCTCGCGTAGTGCCCCGGCAGCGGCACCTGCCGCGACGGCCGCCCGAGCTCGATCGCAGCCAACGCCCGCACCAGCCCGCCGACCGCGGAGTCCGCCGCCCCCTGGTCGACCCCGGCTTTGGCGTAGGCATCGCTCACGCGCCCAAGTCTTTCAGGCGGGACGGGAGGTCGGAAGCGGGCTCGAACAGATAGCGATGTCCTTTCCGCTTGCGGACCAGAAGACCGCGATCGACCAGCCCCGAGAGGTCGTTGCGGGCAGTCTCGTGGGAGACGCGATGACTGGTCGCATGACTGTCAAAGGAGTACGTGCTCTCGGAGTGCCGAACCGCGTCCGTCAAGAGGGCGAGCTGCCGATAGTTGAAGTCGTCGGCGTCCTGCAGGAGGCGCTCCACGTCCCGGACCTCGGCGATCTTGCGACGGAGATAGACGTCGTGCTCGTCCAGGGCCTGTTCGATTGCCCTGAGTTGGTGGATCAGGAAATAGGTGGTGTCGCCGCCGTCGGTCTCGGTCTCCAGGAAGGCACGGGCGTACTTGGCTGGCGCCCTTCGCAGGATCGGAGAGATGGGGAGGTACTCGATCAGCCAGTAACCGCGCCTTTGCATCGCCCAGAAGAAGAGGATCCGGGCGGTGCGGCCGTTTCCGTCCTCGAAGGGGTGGTCGTAGGCCAGCCAAAAATGGAGGAGGACCGCGCGGACGACCGGGTGGATGAACCGCTCACTCCCATCTTCTTCGTTCGCGAAGGCGCATAGAAGCTCCATGCGTGCCGGCAGCTCCTCGGCTGCGGGCGGCCGGTGGACGGGCGTCTCGTCCTCGTCTCGGTCGTACACCGCGACCCTCTCTTCGCCTGGTTGCTGCAGGCGGCCTGCCCCCTCGGGGTTGTCGAGCGTGCCCTCGGTCAGGATGCGGTGCAGTTCTAGGACCGCCTCCACGCTGAGTGCAGGGCCCATCTCCTCCCGCATGAATTGCAGCGCCCGGTAGTTGTTCCCGATCATTCGCTCACTGCGGTTGCGAGGCTTCCTGCCGGTCCTGAGCATCTCCTTGGCGACCCGCCGGGAGGTGGTCGCCCCCTCGAGCTGGCTCGAGCGAATTGCCTCCTCCATGAGCGAGTTGACCAGGAAGCGCTGGCCCGCCCGGTGTTCAGAGGTCACGACCTCGTCCATCGCGACCTCGCCGCTGCAGCGTTGGTCTATGCGATGCAGGTACCGGAGTACCAGGTCGGGCAAGCCGTATGAAAAAAGGGAGCCCAGGGAGTCACCGAAAGGCAGCGGGCGCAATTCAGCCGTCCGCTGAAGCTTGATGCCCAGCCACCATTCGTCGTGGCTGAGGCCCTCAGGCGGGGGGAGGTGACGCAGTTTGTCCCAGTGGACGTAGTCGTCGCGTCCAGGCAGGACGGGCACAGCCTCCACCACGCGCCCGAGCGCCTCGGGCCCGAGCCTGGCGATCAGTTCGGGGACGGTGGGTGCTTGGGCTACAAACAAGCGAACTCCAAATCAATTCCAAGTTTCTCCAAGTCTTGGAGTTGTACCACGAACTCCAAATCAATTCCAAGTTTCTCCAAGTCTTGGAGTTAACTGCTAGCGGCGGAGCTTCAAAAGCACTGCTGCAGCCAGAACGGCCCGGTAGGCCGCGTACGGCCAGAGCGCCCGGTCGCGCTCGACCAGGCGGATCAGGCGCTGGGAGGCGAGGGTCGAGGCGAAGGAGGCGGCGACGCCGACGGCCAGCGAGCGGCGCAGCTCCGGGGTCGTGCCGCGCCGCGCGAGGCGGCCTCCCTTCAGCGCCGTGGCGCCGACGATGATCGGCAGCGCGATCGTGCGCGAGAGCAGGTTGGCCTGGTCGCGCGAGAAGCGGCGCCAGCGCGCGGCGGCGAGGGTGACGCCGTTGCGGGAGACGCCGGGCGCCAGCGCCGCCGCCTGGGCGATGCCGAGGGCGAGGCCGTCGGCCGCCGTCGCGTCGCCGCGCCCGCGCCGCTGCGGCCGTGTGTCGGCGGCGAGCATCGCCGCCGCGCCGGCGAGCAGGCCGTAGGCGGTCGTCCGCGGCCCGCCCAGGCGCCGCTCGATCGGCCGCTCCAGCGCGTAGCCGACGATCGCCGCCGGCAGGAAGGAGAGGGCGAGGAAGACGATCCTGCCGCTGTCGAGCTGCCGCAGCTCTTCGACGATCACGCGCCGTTGCCCGATCAGCAGCGCCGCCGCGGCACCGGTGTGGAGGGCGACCTCGAAGCTCTTGCGCAGCTCCGGGTCGATGCCGTCCCAGTCCCAGCCCGCGAGCCAGGGGACGAGGACGATGTGGGCCGAGCTGGAGACGGGCAGCAGCTCGGCCGGGCCCTGGACGATGCCGAGGGCGACGGCGCGGCCGCTCGGCAGCCGTCCCTCGCTCAAGCGCCGCTGGTGCCGGTTGGCTCCGGGGCGCCGGTCGACTGGCCCTCGTCCTCTCCAGGCCCGCCGCCTCGCCGCCGTCGGACGACGAGGTAGACGGCGAGCGCGACGAAGCCGACCACCACCAGGTAGTCGAGGTAGTGCAGGTGGTCACGCCACTCTTCCCAGTTGTCGCCGACGCTCTTGCCGACCAGCGCCAGCATCAGCACCCAGGGAATGCAGCCGAGCAGGGTGAGGTAGGTGAAGCGCCAGAAAGGCATCTTCGCCACGCCCGCCGGCAGCGATATGAAGGTGCGGACGATCGGCAGCATCCGCGAGAAGAAGACGGTGGCGCTGCCGTAGCGCTCGAACCAGTCGTCGGCCCATTTCAGGTGCTTGGGGCTGACGTGGATCAGCTTGTTCTTCTCGAGCAGGTCGAGCCGGCCGTAGTAGCCGACCGCGTAGGCGGCCCAGGAGCCGACCAGGTTGCCGAGCACTCCCGCGGCGACGACGCCGAACAGGGTCAGGTCGCCCGCGGCGACGCTGGAGCCGGCAAAGAGCATGATCGCCTCGCTCGGCACCGGCAGGCAGGCGGACTCCAGCGCCATCAGCACGAACACCGCCGGCAGCCCGGTGGCGCTGATGAAGTCCGTTCCCCAGTTGACGATCGGGTCGAGGAAGAAGTCGGTGACGCTGGCGAGCAGGATCGGCATCGGTGAAGCGAGGATTGTAGGGATGGGCCAAGCAGCCACTAAACTCGCCTGGCTCTATGGGCCGGCTGAATCACCCCGTCTATCGCAACCGGATCCTGCAGGTGGCAGCCGACGCGGCGCTCGTCGCCCTGGCCTACTTCCTCGCGTTCCAGCTGCGCTTCCTCGACGACCCGAACGGGTTGCCGCATCGCTACGAGGTCCTCTTCGCCCAGTCGGTCGGTTTCGTCGTCGTCGGCAAGCTGGTCGTCTTCGCGGCCTTCGGCCTCTACCAGAAGTGGTGGCGCTACGTCAGCGGCCGCGACTTCCTCTTGATCGTCCGCGCCGTCGCCGTCGCCAGCGCGATCCTCGTCGTCGTCTTCGCCGTCGCCAAGCCGTTCGACCACGCGCTGCCGCGCTCGGTCGAGGTGACCGACTTCGTGTTGACGATGCTGTTGATCGCCGGCGCCCGCCTCGCGGTGCGGCTGATCGTCGAGCGGCCCTCGCGCGGCGCTCGGGTGCCCAAGCACGAGGTGCTGGTGGTCGGCGCCGGCTCCGGTGGCCAGATGGTCGTGCGCGAGCTGCAGCTCAACCCGAACCTCGGCGCCACCGCGATCGGCTTCGTCGACGACGACCCGCGCAAGCGGGGGATGCGGATGCTGGGCCTGAAGGTGCTCGGCTCGACCAAGCAGATCGCGACCATCCTCGACGAGACCGAGCCGGACGAGGTCGTGATCGCGATCCCCTCGGCCCCGGGGCTGCTGCGCGGCCAGGTCGTCGCCGCCTGCCGCGAGCGCGAGATCCGCGTCCGCACCCTGCCGACCGTGTTCGAGCTGCTGCGCGGTGGCGTCCAGCTCAACAAGCAGCTGCGCGAGGTCCAGGTCGAGGACGTGCTCGGCCGCGAGCCGATCGTCGTCGAGCTCGACCGGGTCGGCGCCTACCTGCGCGACCGCATCGTCCTCGTCACCGGCGCCGGCGGCTCGATCGGCTCCGAGCTCTGCCGCCAGATCGCCCGCGTGCAGCCGCGGCTGCTGGTGATGCTCGACCACGCCGAGGACAACCTCTTCGAGATCGACCGCGAGATGGTCGAGCTGCGGCACTTCACCCACGTCGAGTCGGTGCTCGCCGATTGCAAGGAGCCGCACCGGATGCTGGAGACGATGCAGCGGTTCAAACCGGACGTCGTCTTCCACGCCGCCGCCTACAAGCACGTGCCGCTGATGGAGGCCAACCCGCTCGAGGCCGTCCGCAACAACGCGATCGCGACCCGGGTCACGGCCGAGACCGCTGCCGCTTCGGGAGTCGAGCGCTTCGTCCTGATCTCGACCGACAAGGCGGTCAACCCGCAGACGGTGATGGGGGCCTCGAAGGCGATGGCGGAGTGGATCGTCGAGTCGGCCGGCGACAAGCACCCCGGCACCCGCTTCGCCTCGGTCCGCTTCGGCAACGTCCTCGCGTCCTCTGGAAGCGTGGTGCCGATCTTCCGCAACCAGATCGAGCGCGGCGGCCCCGTCACCGTCACCCACCCGGAGATGACGCGCTACTTCATGACGATCCCGGAGGCGGTGCAGCTGGTGATCCGCGCCGGCGACATCGGCGCCGGCAAGGGCGAGGTCTTCGTCCTCGACATGGGCGAACCGGTGAAGATCGTCGACCTCGCGCACAACATGATCCGCCTCGCCGGCTACGAGCCCGAGCAGGACATCGCGGTCGAGTTCACGCAGCCGCGGCCCGGCGAGAAGCTGCACGAGGAGCTGTTCGGCGCGACCGAGAAGGTGCAGCCGACGGCAGCCAAGCGGATCCACCGCGCCGTCCGCGAGCGGCCGCTCGACCCCGAGTGGGTGCAGTCGACCCTGAACTCGCTCGAACACCTGGTGATGGCCGGTGACGAGGCCAATCTGGCCGAGCGGGTGGTCGAGTTGATCGCCGCTCCGGGCGGCGACTCGGCGGCAGTCGCCCCCGCCGAATAACCTCTCGCAGCCACTTTGGTCCGGGTGATCGAACAAATCGGCGCCTTCGCCGGCCTTGCCGCCTTCCTCGGCCTCGGCGTCCTCGCCCTGCTCTCGTTCACGCACGGGCGCGATATCCGTCGCCTGCGCGACTGGGCTGGCTCGGCGCCGGAGCGCGACTCCGAGCGCAAGGAGTCGACCTCGGCCGTCGCCGCCCAGCGGGCCGAGGAGCTGCGCCAGCTGGAGGAAGCGCGCACCGCCGAGCAGGAGGCGATCGGCCACCGCGAGGAGCGCCGGCGCCGCCGTGACGCCGGCCTGCCCGAACTGACCCGGCGCGAGCGCCTGCGCCAGAGCACCTCCGGCCTCGGCGAACGGCTGGCCGAACCGCGCTGGCTGGCGGCGATCTTCGTCGTCCTGGTGGTGGTAGTGGGTGGCGCGGCCTACCTCGTGCTCAGCGGTTCGGACGATGGCGGCGGCAAGCGCGGCACTCAGGCCGCCGCAAAGGTGAAGCCGAGCGAAATCGAAGTCACGGTCCTCAACGGCACCTCGGTGGCCGGCCTCGCCGCGACCTACGGCGACAAGGTCGAGGGCAAGGGCTTCGGGCTCGGCGCGGTCTCCAACACCGACCAGCCCTTCGAAGCGAGCGTCGTGATGTTCGAACGCGGCCACAAGCCGGAAGCGAAGAAGGTCGCCAAGCAGCTGCAGATCTCGAAGCTGCAGCTGATGAGCTCCGAAGTCAAGACCGCCTCCGAAGGGGCGGACGTGGCGGTCGTCGTCGGCGAGGACAATGCCGCGGCGGCCGGCTGAGCGGTACGCGGCCGCCCTGGTCTTCGCGCTTCTCGTCCTCGCAACGGTTGCCGCCTTTGGCTGGGCGCAGCGGGTAAAGCGCGACCCGCTGGTGCTCGACCGGGCGAAATTCGTCGGCGTGCCACGCATCCACCCCAACGCGCCGTCCGTGCTCAGCTTCACCCCGAACGGCGATTGCCGCTACGACGAAGTGCGGATCCGCTTCCGGGTCACCCAGTCCGATGACGCCACCGTGCAGGTGGTGAAGCCGGGCGGGAGGGTCGTCGTCACCCTCGCCCGCGACCGTTTCCTCAAGCGGTACCACTTCTTCACCTTCTACTGGGACGGCCGTCAGCGCGGCGGCGGCACCGCCGCGCCCGGGCGCTACAAGCTGCGGGTCAAGCTGCTCGGCCAGGAGCGGACCCTGGTGCCGCCCGGCACGATCCACCTGCACCGGGCGCCCCCCCGGCCCCGCGCCGATTGCGAGCGCGAGGCAAGGCAGGCGCCTTGAACGATTTCCTCGCCGGCGCCGGGCTCCTGATCGCGGCTGGCGCCAGCGCCGCCGCGATCCTGCTGCCGGCGGGCCGGCCGCGCTCGCTGGCGATGCTGGTGGCGATCGGCCTCTTCCCGGTCCTCGTCCTCGGCGATCAGTGGCACACCCACCAGATCGTCGACATCCGCCACGACGAGGAGCGGATCGTGGCCCTGCTGGCGATCGCCGCGGCCACCGTCGGTGCGCTCGCCTTCCTCTTCCGGCGCTGGCCGGTCCTGCTGCCGCTGGCGATCGTCGCCGCGCTCCCCTTCCGCGTGCCCCTCCACGCCGGCGGTGACACCGCGAACCTGCTGGTGCCGCTGTACCTGGTGATCGGCGCCGCGGTCCTCGCCACGGCCCTGCGCGACTGGTCCGACCCTCGACCCACCCACCCAGCCCGGCCGCTGGCCTGGCTGTTGGCCGCCGCCGTCGTCCTCTACGCCCTCCAGGCCCTCGACTCGGACGACTTCTCCAAGGGCCTGCAGAACGTGTGCTTCTTCTTCGTCCCCTTCACGGTGGCGTACAGGTTGCTGCGCGAGGTCGAGTGGGACCGGCGGTTACTGGTCCTGACGCTGTGGGTCGTCGGCGTCGAGGCGACCGCGTTCGTGCTCGTCGGCAGCGTCGAGTACCTGAGCCGGGACCTGTTCTGGAACGACCAGGTGATTCGTTCGAACGAATTCCACACCTACTTCCGGGTCAACTCGATCTTCTGGGACCCGAACGTCTACGGTCGCTACCTGGCGCTGGTGATCGTGATCGCGACGGCGGCGCTGCTGTGGGCCCGGGAACGACGCGACTTCGCCCTGCTGACCGCGCTGATCGGGATCCTCTGGGTCGGGCTGGCCCAGACCTACTCGGAGTCGAGCTTCCTCGCCCTTCTCGCCGGCTTGGCGGTGCTGGCGGCGCTGCGCTGGAACTGGCGCTGGACGCTGGGCGTGGTCGCGATCGGTGCCGTCGCGATCCTCGCCATCGTCGGTGCCACCGGCAAGCTGCGCCTCAACGTCATCACCAGCGGCCGCGCCGACCTCGTCTCCGGCGGGCTCGACCTCTGGACCGAACGACCGCTGTGGGGCTACGGCTCGGGCTCCTTCCAGGCCGCCTACCGCGACCACCGCGAGAACCAAGACGCCCCCGTCTCGATCTCCCACACCGAGCCGGTGACGGTCTTAGCTGAGCAGGGACTCGTGGGCTTCGCTCTCTACATCGCGCTCATCGCGGTGGCCCTCTGGACCATGACGTCGGGCATCCGCGGGCCGCCCGTGGGCGGTGAGGAGGGGGAGTCCGAGAACGGAGCCAGTTTGCCCCGCCCGCAGGACTCCCCCTCCTCACCGCTCGCAGCACGAGCCGCAGTACTGGCAGCCTTCATCGCCCTCTTAGTCCACACGATGGCCTACGCCGGCTTCTTCGAGGATCCGATCACCTGGGTGCTGCTGGCGGTCGGCGCCTCGCTGGCGACCGCCCCCGCGATCCGCGACGCCCCTTAGGCTCGCCTCGTGTCGGGATACCTTCGCCGCCTCGCGACGACCGGTGCCGCCTACACCGCGGCGAGCATCCTCTCGAAGGTCATCGCGGTGGCGCTGCTGCCGCTCTACACGCGCTACCTGACCCCGGCCGACTACGGCGCCGCCGAGGTGATGTTCGCGGCCGTCGTCTCGCTCAGCATCGTCGTCCGCTTCGGCCTGATCGAGGCGGTGCTGCGCTTCTACTACAAGGACGACGAGGATCCCGGCCGCGTCGTCGCCAGCAGCTTCGCCGGCCTCTTCTGGTTCTCGACCCTCGCCGCCCTGATCGCGCTCCCGTTCGCGACGCCGATCTCCGAAGCGCTGCTCGACCGGCCCGCCACCGACCTGGCGCGGATCGCGATCGGCGGCCTCTGGGTGCTGACCATGTTCGAGTTCCTGCTGACCCTGTTCCGGCTCGAGGAGCGGGCGCGGGCCTACTTCGCGACGACTATCGCCAACGTGCTGGTCACGATCGGCCTCACCGTCGTCCTGGTCGTCGGCGCTGGCGAGGGCGCCCGCGGCCTCCTGATCGGCAGCTACGCCAGCGGCGCCGCCTTCGTGCTGGGGCTGATCGTGGTCCAACGCCGCCGGCTCGCGCTGCGCTTCGACCGCGCCCTGCTGCGCCGGCTGCTGCGCTTCGGCCTGCCGACGATGCCGGCCGAGGTCTCGCTCTACCTGCTCAACTTCGTCGACCGCATCATCATCGTCCGCACCGTCGGCCTCGCCGAGGCGGGGCTCTACTCGCTGGCGGTCAAGTTCGCGCAGGGCGTCAACGTCCTCGTCCGCGGCTTCCAGCTCGCCTGGCCGCCGCTTGCGTACTCGATCCGGGACGACGACGAGGCGCGCGGCGCCTACGCGACCGTCGTCACCCTCTTCGTCGCCGGCTGCGCCTTCGTCGTCACCGGCATGTGGCTGTTCTCACGCTGGATCGTCCGTGCCCTCGCGGCGCCGAGGTTCTTCGACTCCCACGAAGCGATCGGCCTGCTCGCGACCGCGGTCACCCTCTACGCCCTCTACATGGTCTTGGTCGTCATCCTCGGCCGCACCGGCCGCACCGAGTTCAACTTCCCGGCGGCGATCGCCGCCCTGGTTGCCAACGTCGTCCTCAACCTGCTGCTGGTGCCGCCGCTGGGGATCGTCGGCGCCGGCCTCGCGCTCGTCGCCTCCTACCTCGTCGTGCTGGCGCTGATGTACGGCTTCACCCAGCGCCTCTTCCCGGTCCCCTACCAGTGGGGCCGCCTGGCCCGCGTCGCCCTCGTCGCCGCGGTCCTGGTCGGCGCCGGCGAGCTGCTGATGCCCGACGACGGGGTCGGCGGCCTGCTCGGCCGCGCCGCCCTCTTCGCTGCCTACCCGCTCGCCCTCCTCGCGTCGGGTTTTTTCACTCCGGGCGAGCGGGCCTGGCTCTCCCGCCTCCGCCGCCCGAGCGAGCTAGCTGCGGAGTTCCAGCGCCTGCGCGCCGCCCCCGCAACGGTCGACGGCCGCATCCCCGAGGTGTACGAGGCAGAGCGCATGGACGAGGACGCCCGCCTATGACTGCCGCACTCGGTCGCGGAGGGACTCGCTGCGGCTGGGGCAGAGCGCTTGGCGGGCATGCGCCCAGTAGACGCGCGCCGGTTGGCTCGGCATCGCGGCCGCGGCAAGCGCTCGCAGGGCGTAGAACCAGGCGGTGAGGAGGCGCACCGCGAGGGCGGCCGCGCGGCCGTGATGCTTGCGCATGTATCGGTCGCGGTTGCGGTGGAATTCGACGATGCGGGGCAGGCCCTTGGCGAGGTCGGTCGAGAGCTGGTCGTGGTGGACGGCGGTGGCGGCGGGGACGAAGAGCGAGTGCCAGCCGGCGGCGGCGAGGCGTTTGGCGAAGTCGCACTCGTCGTAGTAGACGAAGAACTCAGGGTCCATGTAACCGACCGCCTCCGCCGCCTCGCGGCGGACCAGCAGGGCGCTCGACTGCGCCCAGTCGACCCGCCGCGTCGCCGCCCCCTTGCTCTGCACGGTCAGCCAGCGGTGCAGGAAAAGCGCCCCCGCCAGGGCGGTCCCCACGCTCGGGAAGCGCCAAGCGCAGGGCACCGGATCGCTACCGGAGTCGAGTAGCTGCGGTCCCGCCGCCGCCGCCCTGGGGTCCGCCTCGAGCGCCTCGACCAGCGCCGCCGCCGCGCCCGGGCGCAGCTCGGAGTCCTCGTTCAGCAGCAGGCAGTAGCTGCCGCTCGCCTCGCGCATCAGGGCCGAGTCGTTCTCGGCCTTGCCCCGGCGTCGCTCCAGCGCGATCAGGCGGACCTCGCCACCGAGCGCCCGCACCGCCGCCGCCGAGCCGTCGTCGGAGGCGTTGTCGAGAACGAGCACCTCGCGCTCGATGCCGGCCGGGTGGGTGCGCTCGATCGCGGCCAGGCAGGCGAGCAGGAACTCGCGGCCGTTCGTGTTCACGACGCAGTAGGAGAGGATGGGGGCAAAGTACAAGACGTCCAGCCCTACCGGAATAGGACCACCACCAGAGCTATGAAAGTCCAACTCGTCGACCCCTCGGCTTTCACGCCGCCCTACGACCGGGCATTGGCCGCGGCGCTTGCCCGTGCGGGCGCCGAGGTCGAGCTGCTGACGAGCCGCTTCCTCTACGGGCCGGTCCCACTCCCGGACGGCTACCGGGTCGAGGAGCGCTTCTACCGCCGCAGCGCCGCCCGCGGCCTCGATGCCCCGGCGCGCCTTCCGTTCAAAGCGGCCGAGCACGTCCCCGACATGCTGCGCCTGCGCCGCGACCTGGACCGTCGACGGGCCCCCGCCGACGTCCTCCACTTCCAGTGGCTGACTGTCCCCGCCCTCGACCGCCACCTCTTGCCGAAGCTGCGCCCGCGGGTGATGACCGCTCACTACATCCTGCCGCCGCAACCAAGTCGTCGCCAAGTCACAGGCGCCCGGCGCGTCTTCGGCGCGATGGACGCCGTCGTCGCCCACTCCGAGCACAGCGCCGCTCGGCTCCGCGAGGAGGTCGGCCTCGATTCCGCCAAGGTCCGCGTCATCCCCCACGGCGCCTTCGACTACCTCACCCGCCTGCCGGAGGAGAGGCCGCTGCCGGCCGAGCTGGAGGGGGCCGAGGGGCCGGTGGTCCTCTGCTTCGGCCTACTGCGTCCGTATAAGGGAATCGAGAACCTGCTCGCGGCCTTTCGCCGAGTGCGCGGAGCCGAGCTCTGGATAGTCGGCAACCCGCGCATGGACGTGGCGCCGCTGCGCGAGCTCGCCGCCGCGTCCGCCGGCCGCGTCCGCTTCGTCACCCGCTTCGTCGATGACGCCGAGGTTCCGGCGATCTTCCGCCGCGCCGACCTCCTCGTCCTTCCCTACCTCGATGCCGAGCACTCCGGCGTCCTCTACACCGGCCTCGCCTTCGGCAAGCCGCTGCTGCTGAGCGCGGTCGGCGGCTTTCCCGAGGTGGCCGCGACCGGCGCGGCACGGCTGGTCCCCCCGGGTGACACGAGCGCGCTCGCCTCGGCGCTGGTGGAGCTGGTCGAGGACGAGGCCGCGCGCGCCGAGCTATCCGCCGCCGCCACCCGCGCCGCGGCCGGGCCGTTCTCGTGGGACACCGCCGCCCGCCGCACGACGGACCTCTACCGCGAGCTGATCGAGGCGCGCCGGTGATCGCCCTCGAAGTCGTCTTCTGGCTCTGCGCCGCCCTGATCGTCTACACGCACGCCGGCTACCCGCTGGCGCTCCGGGCCCTCCTCGGCGCTCGCCGTCGGGCCGGGGAGCGGAGCCATGGCCGGCCCGCCGGCCCGCCGACCGTTGTCTCGGATCGGCTGCCCACCGTCTCGCTGATCGTGCCCGCCTATGACGAGGAGGGGGTGATCGCGGCCAAGGTTGCCAACGCCTTCGCCCTCGACTACCCGCGCGAGCTGCTGCAGGTCATCGTCGCCTCCGACGGTTCCAGCGACGCCACCGTCGAGCGAGCCCGCGCCGCCGGGGCCGACCTGGTGCTCGATCTCCCCGCCGCCGGCAAGGTCGCGGCCCTCAACGCCGCCGCCGAGCGGGCGACCGGCGAGCTGCTCGCCTTCTCCGATGCCAACAGCGTCTGGGCGCCGGACGCCCTGCGACGCCTGGTCGAGCCCTTCGCCGACCCCGCTGTCGGCTACGCCTGCGGCCAGGTCCGCTTCGTCGACGGGGGCGGCGGCAACCTCGAGGGGGCCTACTGGCGCTACGAGATGGCGGTGCGGGAGATGGAGTCGGCGCTGGGCGGCGTCACCGCCGGCAACGGCGCGATCTATGCGGTCCGCGCCGAGGCCTACCTGCCGCTGGCCCCGTCCGGCAGTCACGACCTCTCCTTCCCCTTCCTGCTGGCCAAGCGCGCGCTGCGCTCGGTCTACGCGCCGGCGGCGCGGGCGGAGGAGAAGGCGGTTCCGACCCTCGAGGGCGAGTTCGCCCGCAAACGGCGGATGATGGTCGGGCTCTGGGACATAGTCGCCGGCGAAGGGATGCTCTCGCCGCGGGGCTACCCGCCCCTGTTCGCCTTCGAGATCGCCTCGCACCGGCTGCTGCGCTACCTCAGCCCGCTGTTGCACCTGGTCGTCTTCCTCGCCAACCTCCTGTTGCTGGGCGACGGCTGGGTCTACACCGTCACCCTCGCCCTGCAACTGGTCCTGCTCGCCGCGGCCCTGCTCGGCCGCCGGCTCCCCCTCGCCCCGCTGCGGGTCGCCCGCTACTACGTGATGACCACCACCTCGATCGCCGCCGGCCTCTGGGACCGCTGGCGCCAGGGTGCCCCAGGCCGCTGGGAGAAGCCCGAAGGAACCCGATGACGCATGTGACCGGCGCATATCGGCGTCCTCGGTCGCTCGCGTGCAGAGCACGCCACGCTCCCTGCGTCCTTGATCTGCTTGGCCACGCACGCCATCGGTAGCCATGCCCAGAATTTTCGACATCGTCGTAGCCGCTGTTGCATTGGCCCTGCTCTCGCCGTTTCTCTTGATCGCCGCGATCGCGATCAAGCTCGGCAGTCGCGGCCCGGTCTTCTACCGGCAGCGCCGCGTCGGCCGCGTCGGCCGCGAGTTCGAGCTGCTGAAGCTGCGGACCATGGTCGCGGGCTCCGACCCGGTCGGCTACGGCACCGTCGTCGCCCGCGACGACCCGCGGGTCACGCGGCCCGGCCGCTTCCTCCGTCGCACCTCGCTCGACGAGGTGCCGAACCTGGTCAACGTCCTCCGCGGCGAGATGGCGATCGTCGGCCCGCGCCCGACCATCCCGGCCCAGGTCGACGACTACACCCCGCGCCAGCAGCGCCGCCACGAGGTCCTGCCCGGGATCACCGGCTGGGCCCAGGTCCAGGGCCGCGCCGGCATCCCCTGGGAGGAGCGGATCGAGCTCGACGTCTGGTACGTCGACCACCGCACCCCCGCCCTCGACGCCCGCGTCCTCCTCAAGACCGTCTGGCTAGTCCTCACCGCCCAAGGCCTCGCCCCCGACTGACCGCCGACGGGCCGATTTCCCACGATATGAGTGGGTTTTCGGCCCGTCGACCCTCGGTTAGGGTTGCGGCGTGAGCGAAAGGCCTCAGATCAGCTTGCGGCGGTTCGAGCCAGGAGACGCGGCCGCGGTGCATCGCTGGTTCAACAACCCGGCGGCGACGGCATCGTTGATGGAGCAGCGGGACGGCTTCTCGCTCGAGGAAGCCGAGGCCTGGACGCGGCGGGCGATGGACGACTCGGGCGAGGACCGCAAGTTCGCGATCGTCGTCGAGGGCCACGAGGAGCCGGTCGGCTTCACGGCCCTCTACGGGCTCTTCCGCCAGACCGCGCCGGAGCTGGGCGCTCTGATCGGCGACGACGTCCGCGGCAAGGGCGTCGGCCGCCGGGCCGAGGCGCTGACGATCGCCAAGGCCTTCGACGAGTACGGCGCCCACCGCGTCTACGGCCGCATCCCCGCCCGCAACGAGGTCGCCAAGAAGACCGTCACCAGCCTCGGCTGGGTGCACGAGGGGACGATGCGGGCGCACCTCGCCCGAGAGGGCGCGCCACCTGACGACTGCGAGGTCTGGGGCGTGCTCCCAGACGAGTTCCGCGCCGCCGCCGCCGACCTCTTCTAGTGAGCGCACCGAGGGCCACGGCCGAGTTGCTGGAGGACCGCGGCGAGGCCGCGGTCTCCGACCACTTCTTCCGCTCCCGCCCCTTCCTCGACGCCGAGGCCGTGACCCACACGCTCCGCATCGAGACCGAGTCTGGCGACCTGCTCGCCCCCCTGATCGTCCGCGAGATCCCGGGCAGCGACGCGCGCGATGCCATCTCCCCCTACGGCTATCCGGGATTGGTGCCCCCGACTCCTCCCGCTCTCGACCCATCCGCAATCAACTTCTCGGCCACCGGCCTCGTCTCGATCTTCCTCCGGCACACGCTCGACGCTCTACCCCTGGCCGGCACCACCGAGCGCAACATCGTCCAGATCGCCGACCCGGCGTTGGCGCCGAAGAGCCGGCCCAGCGACCGCCGCCAGGTGCGCCGCAACCTCGAGGCGGGCTACGAGCTGACGCTCGTTCCCGGCCCCGACTCGACCCCCGCCCAACGCGCCGGTTTCCTCGACGTCTACGAGCAGACGATGCGCCGCACCGCTGCCGCCGACCACTACTTCTTCGGCGCGGCCTACTTCGACCGCGTGTTCGAAGCGGCCCCCACCTGGCTTGCCCTTGCCACCGCCCCCGGCGGCGAGCTCGCCGCCGCCTCGATCGCCGCCGCCAGTGACGGCTACCTCCACTACTACCTCAGCGGCAGCGCCGACTCGAACCTGCGCGACTCGCCGATGAAGAGCGTCGTCGCCCGCCTCGCCGAGCACGCCGCCGAGTTGGACCTGCCGCTCAACCTCGGCGGCGGCATCTCCCCCGGCGACGCTCTCGAGGAGTTCAAGCGCGGTTTCGCCAACCGTCAAGAGGTCTGGCACACCTCCGAGCTCGTCTGCGACCCCGAGAAGTACCGGCAGCTCAGCGCCGGCTGCGCCCCCGGGCCTTTCTTTCCTGCCTACCGCGCCCCTTAGCGCGAGCGGCTATTCGTCCGGGGAGACTGGCGTCGGCCCGGTGAATTCGAAGGCCTCGGCCGGCTCGCCGCCGTACCTGCCCCAGGTGTCCTTGCCGAAGGCGCGGATCGCGTCGAGCGTGATCGAGCCTTTGTAGGTCGGGCAGCCGATCAGGTTGGTCCAGGTCGTCGCCGCGACGTCGTAGGGCATTTTGTCGTTGGGGAAGAGCAGCGTCGCCCCGTACATCGTGTCGTAGAGGCCCTTCAGCGCTAGCTGGTCGCGCTTAGAGAGGTCCGGCGAGTACTGGATCTCCATCCGCCCGTGCTCCAAGGTGTGGACGATGTTGATTTCGGACGGCATCTGCGAGTAGGCGCCGTCGGCCTGCTGGTAGGGCGGTTCGACGTGTGGCCCCGAGGTCGGCGGGTTGGTCCCGTAGCCCGGCGAGGGGGATTTGGCGGGGATGTGCTGGTTCCCCTCGTCCGGCAGTTTCAGACGCAGGTCGCAGCCGGCCTGTTCGGCGGCTTCATCGAGGTCGTCGACCTTCACCGGCGGCGGCGGCGTCCCGGCGCGGTTGTCCGGTTTGACCCCGTTGGTCGAGCCCACGGCGGCGTTGAGGTTGATGTGGGAGTCGCCCTTGGCGCCAGCATCGTCGCCGCCGGTCACGAGGACGATCACGAGGACCACCACAGCCAGTACGGCCGCCGCAGCGATCGCGTAGCCGACGACCAGCCGATTGCGGTCAGAGCCCGCCTCCGACTGTTCGCTCTCGAGGCGTTCCTGGCGCCTCTTCTCCCGCTCGCTCCGCCCGGACATCTTCGAGCAAAGCTTAGTCGGCCTTGCCGCTCAAGGTCGCGGCGTCGCCGCGGACTCGCTCCCAGGGCCGCGACGCCCGCAGCGCCCCGAGTACCGCTCGCGTCGCCGGCGCTTTGTTGAGCGCGTAGAAGTGGATCCCGGGCGCGCCGGCGATCAGCAGCTCGGCGCACTGCTGCGCCGCGAAGGCGACGCCGAGCTCGAACTCCCGCTCCGGGTCGCCGCCGGCGCCCGCGAAGGCCGCTTCGAGCCGCGGCGGGATCGAGGCGTCGCAGAGGTCGCAGATCCGTTTCGTCTGCGCGAAGCTGGCAACCGGGACCACCCCGGCCAAGATCGGCACCTCGATCCCCCGCGCCCGCGCCGCCCGCACGAAATCGAAGTAGACCTGGTTGTCGAAGAAGAGCTGGGTGATCAGGAAGCCGGCGCCGGCATCGACCTTCGTCTTCAGGTAGGAGAGGTCGGTCTCGAGGTCTGGCGCCTCCGGGTGGACCTCCGGGAAGCAGGCGCCGCCGACCGCGAAGTCCCAGCCCGCGGCGATGAAGGCGGCCAGCTCGGCCGCGTTGCCGAGCCCGCCCTCCGGCTGGACGAAGTCCTCCTGCCCCCGCGGCGGGTCGCCGCGCAGCGCGAAGACGTTCTCGATCCCCGCCGCCGCGATCCGGTCCAGCGTCGCCGCCAGGCCCTCGGTGGTCTCGCCGACGCAACTGAGGTGGGCCATCGTCTCGTAGCCGAGCTCGTCCTTCAGCGCCGTCGTGATCTCGACCGTTCCGTCGCGCGTGGAGCCGCCCGCTCCGTAGGTGACGGAGACGAAATCCGGCTCCAGCTGACTCAGCTCGCGAGCGGTCGCGTAGAGCTGCTGCTTGGACTCCTCGGTCTTGGGCGGGAAGAACTCGACCGAGAAGGTCGGTGCCCGCGAGGCGATGATCTCGTCGATCCGCATCCGCGGAGGGTAGCCGCCGGGCGCTCAGGCCGAGGCTTTGCGCCGGTCGACCCGGGCCTGGAACTCCGCCTGGATCTCCTCTAGGTGCTTGCCCTTGGTCTCGGGCACGAGCTTCCAGCAGAAGACCAGCGTCAGGATCCCGATGCAGCCGTAGAACCAGAAGGCGCCGCTGCGACCGAGCGCTTCGATCAGCAGCAGGAAGGTGAGCGAGACGATGAAGTTGAAGGTCCAGTTGGCCATCGTCCCCAGGCCGGCCGCCTTGCTGCGGACGCTGAGCGGGTAGATCTCGGCGTTGAGCAGCCAGAAGATCGGCCCGAGGCTGATCGCGAACGAGGCGACGTAGGTCATCAGGCTGCCGATCGCGATGACCGAGGCGAGGGTGCTGCCCCCGCCGGCGATCTTGAAGGCGGCCCCGAGCGCGAACAACGAGATCACCATCCCGGAGACGCCGACCATCAGCAGCGTTCGCCGGCCGGCCCGGTCGAGCAGCCGCAGCGCCACCAGGGTCATGCCGACGTTGATGACCCCGACCCCTACCGCGGCGAGGATCGAGCCGGCGGAGGAGTCGACGCCGGTGAATTCGACGATCGTCGGCGCGTAGTAGATGACCGTGTTGATGCCGGTCACCTGCTGCAGGATCGCCAGGCCGATGCCGACCACGAGCGCCGCTTTGACCAGCGGCTGCAGCAGCTCGCTCCAGGCCCCCGGCTTCTCGTCGATGCTCTCCCGGATCTCCTCCAGCTCGCGGTCGATCGTGTCCGGGTCGTCGACGCGGATCTTCGCCAGCGTCGCCCGCGCGGCGAAGTCGTCGCCGCTCATCACCAGCCAGCGCGGGCTCTGCGGCATCCGCAGCATCCCGAAGCCGAGCGCCAGCGCCGGCACGCAGCCGAGCCCGAGCATCCAGCGCCAGCCTTCGCTGGCGTCGAAGGCGAGCCCGACCAGGTAGGCGACGAGGATCCCGATCGTCACCGCCAACTGGAAGAAGCTGACCAGACGGCCGCGGCTCTCCGGCGGCGCCACCTCGGAGATGTAGACGGGCGCGGCGGCGGAGGCGAGCCCGATCGCGACGCCGATTACGACGCGGGCGATGACCAGGACCTCGACCCCGGGCGCGGCGGCGGAGGCGAGGGCGCCGACGATGAAGACGGCGGCGGCGAGCAGGATCATCAACCGGCGCCCGTAACGGTCGGCGGCCGGCCCGGCGAAGGCGGCGCCAGCGACCGCCCCGATCGGCACCGCCGCCACGACCAGGCCCTGGGCGAAGCTGCCGAGCTCGAAGTCGCCCTTGATGAAGAGCAGCGCCCCGGCGATGACACCGGTGTCGTAGCCGAAGAGCAGCCCGCCGAGACCGGCGATCGCGGCGGTGAGGACCACGTTGCGCCGCGCCCTCCGCGCCGACGCCTCCGTTCCCGAGCTCATCCCGCCGGGACCGTATCTCGGCTGACGGACACACCTCGATCTGGCTGCTCCGGCCTTTATTTCGGACTTTGCGGGAACGCCGAACGGGCGCCCCTGGACAGGGCAGCAGCCGAGGTCTAAGTTCGCTCTGCGACCGGGAGAGACCGGTCCCGCGGAAGCCAAGCGGGAGCGGCCTCGAAGGTGGCGCGACGAGCTTCTAAGCGCGAAGGCTACGCGCGAGGCAGGCCACGAGCGTCACCCCCGGTCGCGTTTTTCGTGCCTCCCAGGTTCAAAGGTCGAAGCCCCGCCCAAGGTTGAGGAGTTGACCCACCCATGGTGTGGTCAAGTCCTCAGCGAAAGAGATTCTCCCCCTGCCGTCCGCGGCCGTGCCTACCTTTGGTGGCGGCCTTGGGAGACCTGCCCCTCCCCGGCCCG
The DNA here is from genome assembly GCA_035762685.1 of Solirubrobacterales bacterium. GTDB lineage: Bacteria > Actinomycetota > Thermoleophilia > Solirubrobacterales > 70-9 > VAYN01. The sequence continues at coordinate 28,893 of DASTNW010000039.1, forward strand.
CGACCGGGGCGCAGTTCCGGGAGCTGGGCGTCGTCGCCGATCCCCGTGTGTCTTCGCGGCGACTAGCCTGCCCGCTCCCTGCTTTCTCTTCGAACGTCTCGAGCTGAATCGGGGTGGGCGAGCTGTGCGAGGATGGCGGCGATGGGCGGCGAGGTCCGGTACGAGCGGGTGGGCGCGGCGGCGGTGCTGACGATCGACCGGCCCGAGCGCCGCAACGCGGTCGACGCCGCCACCGCGAGGCTGCTGCGCCGGGGCTTCGACGAGTTCGAGGCCGACGGCGAGGCCCGCGTCCTCGTCCTTACCGGCGCCGGCGGCGAGGCCTTCTGCGCCGGTGCCGACCTGAAGGCGATCGACCTCGACGTCGACGACCCCGCCGGTCCCGAGGGCTTCACCCGCCTCACTCCGTCCAAGCCGGCGATCGCGGCGGTCGACGGCTGGTGCCTGGCCGGCGGCCTCGAGCTCGCCCTCTGGTGCGATCTCCGCCTCTGCACCCCGGGCTCGACCTTCGGCTTCTTCGAGCGCCGTTGGGGCGTGCCCCTGATCGACGGCGGCACCCAGCGGATGCCTCGGGTGATCGGCATGGGCCGGGCGCTGGAGCTGATCCTCACCGGCCGCCCCGTCGACGCCGAGGAGGCGCTGCGGATCGGTCTCGTCAACGAGGTCGTCGCTCCCGGCGCCCACCTCGAGCGGGCCCTCGAGCTGGCCGAGCGGATTGCCGGCTTCCCGCAGGAGACGATGCTCGCCGACCGCCGCGCCGCACTGGAGGGCGCCGGCCTGCCGCTCGCCGAGGGCCTCGCCCTCGAGCACCGCCTCGGCCGCGAGACGCTTCACATAGCCGTCGAAGGCGCCGCCCGCTTCTCCTCTGGAGAGGGCCGCCACGGCGAGGGCGTCTGACTCCCTCTCACTGCTCGCGGCCGACGCGGCGCATTTCGTCCTCGGCCGCTTCGGGGCCGATGTAGGGCATCAACACCGCGAACAGCAGGTCGGGCAGGATCCGCCGCAGTTCCGGCCCGCGGCCAGCGCGGACCTCGTCGAAGATCATCGAGGTGGCGCCGCCGATCGCGAAGCGGGCGGTGTCGGCCGGCAGTTCGTCGCCCTGGGCGGAGACGGTGCGCCCTTCCTCGAGGAAGTAGGTGAAGCGGCCGAGCGCGGCGCGGTAGCGGATCCGCGCGTCCTCGCCGACCGCGGTCACCTCGACCATCGCCATCCGGGCGATGTCGTGCTCGCTCGCCAGCAGGTCGACCAGGGCCCGCAAGCCGGCTGCGATCCGGTCCGGCCAGGGCTGGCCGACGGTGCTCTCGAAGGCGCTGGTGACATGGGCGACGAGGACGTCGATGACGGCGTCGTAGGCCTCGAGGAAGCATCCCTCCTTGCCGACGAAGGTGGAGTCGAAGGTCTCGCGGCTGACCCCCGCGGCCTCGACCACGTCGTCGATGGTGGTTGCCTCGTAGCCTTTGGCCGCGGCGACCCGGACCATCGCCTCCAGCATGCGCTCGCGCTCGGAGCGGACCGCGTATGCCCTCGGAAGCGCCTGGCTCGTTCCTAACCCGGACTGTGGATTCGAAGCCGATGAATCCATCCCACCCAGCGTAGGGCAGTCGCGGCGACCTGTCCAACCGCCCCTATGCTTCCGGCGATGAAGATCGGGATCGTCGGGCTCGGCTATGTCGGCCTGCCCCTTGCCGTCGCCTTCGCCGAGGCCGGCCATGAGGTGACCGGGATCGACCTCGACCCGGCCAAGGTCGAGTCGCTGAACGCCGGCCGCAGCTACGTCGAGGACGTGCCCGACAGCGTCCTGGCGCCGCTCGGCACGCGCCTGCGGGCGAGCGGCGAGTACGCCGAGCTGAGCGCCTGCGAGGCGGCGATCGTCTGCGTGCCGACGCCGCTGACCCGCTCCCGCGAGCCCGACCTCACCTATCTGCTCGAAGCGGCCGAGTCGCTTGCCGCCGTTCTCCGCAGCGGCCAGCTAGTCGTGCTCGAGTCGACGACCTACCCGGGGACCACCCGCGAGCAGCTGACGCCGCTCCTCGAACGCTCCGGCCTGACCGTCGGCGAGGACATCTTCGTCGCCTTCTCGCCGGAGCGGATCGACCCGGGCCGCACCGACTACACGATCAGGACCACGCCGAAGCTGGTCGGCGGCATGACCCCGGCCTGCACCGAGCGCGCCCGCGACCTCTACGCCCAGGTCTGCGACGAGGTCGTCGTCGTCTCCTCGCCGGAGGCGGCCGAGCTCTCGAAGCTGCTCGAGAACGTCTTCCGCTCCGTCAACATCGCCTTCGTCAACGAGCTGGCCCAGCTCTGCGACCGCCTCGGCATCGACGTCTGGGAGGTGATCGACGCCGCCGCGACCAAGCCGTTCGGCTTCATGCGCTTCGACCCGGGGCCGGGGATGGGCGGCCACTGCCTCCCGGTCGACCCCTTCTACCTCGGCTACAAGGCGCGGGAGCAGGGCTTCTACCCCGAGTTCATCGAGCTCGCCGGCAAGGTCAACCAGGCCCAGCCCGCGTACTGCGTGGAGCGGATCGAGCGCTTCCTCAACCAGGCCTCGAAGCCGGTCAAGGGCTCGAAGGTCCTCGTCCTCGGCGCCGCCTACAAGGCCGGCAGCGGCGACACCCGCGAGTCCCCCGCGCTGACGATCATGCGCCTCCTGACCGCGCTGGAGGCCGAGGTCTCCTACCACGACCCCTTTGTCCCCGAGCTGCCCGAGCTCGGCCTCGCTTCGGTCGACCTCGCAGAGGCCCTCGCCGCGACCGACCTGGCCGCCATCGTCACCGCCCACCCGAACGTCGACTACGCCCAGGTGGTCTCCTCGGCTTCCCGGACGCTGGACTTCCGGGGCGTCACCCAGGCCCTCGACTCGGGCGACCTGGAACGCCTGTAAGGGCCGGGCTAGGCCTTGGCGAGCTGCATCTCGGCCGCCGCCTTCTCGGCCCCGAAGTAGGGCAGCACCGCGAAGTACATGAACTCGGGCAGCAACTGGCGAAAGCCGTCGTCGGCGCCGGTCGCGAGCCGCGAGTGGACCACCGCGTGGATGCCGGCCGCGATCCCCTCGCCGGCGATCGGTGGCGGCGATTCGCCCCCGATCTCCCCGCGGGCGCGGTCGAGGAAGCCGTTGACGCGCTCCATCGCCGCGGTCCGCTTGGCCAGCGCCTCCGGTCCAGCCGCGTGCACCTCGACGATCAGCGCCCGCCCGACGTCGGGCTCGCGGTCGAGGAAGTCGAGCAGGGCGCCGAGGCCGCAGCGCAACTGCGCTGTCCACTCGGTCTCCCCCCCCGCTGCCTCGGCCAGCAGCGCTTCCACCCGCTCGACGCCCGCGTCGTAGGCCTGCAGGTAGCAGTCGTCCTTGTCGGCGAAGTTGTCGTAGAAGGCCTGGCGGTAGACGCCGGTGCGGTCGAGCACGGTGCGGACCGAGGTCCGCTCGTAGCCCTCGGCCCCGACCGCCTCGAGCATGCCTTCGAGGATCGCTTGCCGCTTCGGCGAGGTCACGAGCTCTAGTTCGGGAACGTTCTGAGTCCGAGGGCCCGCAGCCCCCGAAACGCCGGCCCTCTCGGCCCCCGCCAGGGCCCTGGTGTCGGCGCGCTTTCCCATTTGCCCCTTCCTTGGACGGATCTAGGGAACCAATTGTCTGGCTTCCGGTACTTTAGCGGTATGTAGCAGAGACGTCCAGCTTGGAATCCAATTCCGATCAAGGTACTCTGGCGTTCGTGGCTGATCAGGCATCTACGATGCGACCGCCACCGGGTCGTCATCCTCTCCCCAAGGAGTTCATCGCCCAGCATCAGCGGGCGCGCATCATCTCGGCGCTGGCGGAGGAGACCGTGGAGAAGGGCTACCGCGCCGTCACCGTCGCCGACATCGTGCGCCGCGCCGGCATCGCCCGCAACACCTTCTACGAGAACTTCTCCTCCAAGGAGGACTGCTTCCTCGCCGCCTCGGAGTACGCGGTCAAGGAGGCGCTGCGCCGCGTCGTCGACGCCGCCAGCAAGGTCGATAGCTGGCCCGCCCGGGTCGACGCCGGCCTCTCCGCCTTCCTCCACTACGTCGCCAGCGAGCCGGCCCTGGCCCGCACCTGCATCGTTGAGGCGCTCTCCGCCGGCCCTGCCGCGGTCGAGCGCTACGAGCGCTCGATCCAGGCCTTCGTCCCGCTCTTCCGCCTCGGCCGCAAGGTCTCCCAGCACGGCGAGGAGCTGCCGGCCACGCTCGAGGAGACGATCATCGGCGGCATCTTCTGGATCATCTACCAGCGCATCATCATGGGGCAGACGGAGCAGATCGAGGAGCTGCTGCCAGAGCTGGTCGAGTTCTCCCTCACCCCCTACATCGGCGCCGAGGCAGCGAAGCGGTCGGCGGCCGAGCGAACTTCAGCCGCCACCGGCTGAGCCCACCAAGGCGGGGATCGGGGGTCCCATGACCTAGTGCTCGAGACCGAGACCCGGACCGCCTCCTCCTCCGAGCGGGCGCGGCTGATCGAAGCGCTGATCGAGGTCGCCGCCGAGCGCGGCTACATGGACACCACGATCGAGCTGATCGTCTCCCGCGCCGGGCTCGACCGCCCGGCCTTCGACCGCCACTTCCGCGGCAAGTACGACTGCTTCCTCAGCGCCTGGCAGGAGATGAACGAGGAGTGCATGCGCTCGGTCATGCGCGCCTACGAGAGCGAGCGCGACTGGCCCGACCGGCTGCGCGCGGTCGCGCACGAGGTCGTCGCCTCGCTCTGCGAGGAGCCGACCCGGGCCTGCTTCGGGGTCGAGGTGCTGGCCGCCGGCGACGCCGCCCGCGCCCGCCGCGACATGACGATGCGGGTGATCGCCTCGCTGATCGACGCCGGCCGCAGGGAGATGGAAGACCCGGAGGCGGTCCCCCACACCACCGCCGAGGCGCTCGCCGGCTCCGCCTACGGGCAGGTCTACGCCAAGGTCGTGCGCGGCGACACCGACGACCTGCCGGCGCTGGTGCCGCAGCTGATGTCCGCCGCGGTGATGCCGTATCTGGGGGTCGAGGCCGCCCTGGAAGAGCTGAACCGAAGCTCTAATTCCTCCGACCGGTATCGTCGTCCTGTGGCTGTCGATCCTGCGAACTCGTCTGTAGAGGAAGCGGAGGGATACCCGCCGGAGCTGGCCCGCTTACCGCCGGGACGACACGGCCTGCCGCGCGAGTTCGTCGCGCACAACCAGCGCGAGCGCCTGATCGCGGGACTCGCGGAGGCGATCGCCGAAAACGGCTACGCGGGGACAACCATCGCCCATATCACCCGCCACGCGGCTGTCTCCAGGCGCACCTTCTACGAGCACTTCAGCAGCAAGGACGAGTGTTTCGTCGCCGCCTACGACACGGTCATGGCGGAACTGCGCGAGCGGGTCGGCCAGGCCTTCGAGGAGGAGGACGACTGGCCGCACGCGGTCCGCGCCGGCATCGCCGCGATGCTGCGCTTCCTCGCCGCCGAGCCCAACCTCGCCCGCCTCAGCATGGTCGAGGCGCTGGTGGCCGGCCCGGTCGTGGTCGAGCGCTACGACGCCGCGATCCAGAGCTTCGTCCCCTACTTCCAGGGCGGTCGCGCCGGGCGCCCGCCGGAAGTCCTGGACCGCCTCAACCCGACCACCGAGGAGGCCCTGGTCGGCGGCATGATGTCGCTGATTTCACGCCGCATCATCGCCGGCAAGACGGCCGAGTTGGAGAGCCTGTTGCCGGACCTGGTCGAGTTCACGCTGACGCCCTACCTGGGCAGCGAAGAAGCGGCCAAGATCGCCCGCGAGGACTGAGCCTGCCGAGGCGCTGGGGGCTACGGCGGTGGCAGGTGCGCCACCTGGGTCGCGGCCTTGCCGCTGGCGCCGCCGTGCCCCTCCCGCACCTCAGCGATGTTTGGCCAACATCTAGGTGCAGCCTGACACACCCGGGCGCTTAGCGCAAGATCTTTTGAATAAACGGTGGAGTTTGGGAGCGAGGCGCTTCAGTGGGCCTCGGCCGCGACGTCTCCGGAGCGCAGCTCCAGCCAGGCCTCGTCCTCGCCGAAGTAGTTGAGGACCACCAGGTGCGAGAGGTCGGGCAGCCGCCGCTCGACGTCCGTCGTCCGCCCGGCGCCGATCTCCAGCGCGATCGTTTCCTCGATCGCCCCGACCATGAAGCCGGCCGTCGTCGCCGAGACCGAGGGCAGGACGTCGGGGTCGCGGCGGGCGCTGTCGACGGCGGCGACGAGGCGCTCGACCACCCGTTGGTGCGCCGCCCAGGCGCGGCCGCGGGCGGCGCGGACCTCGATCAGCAGCGCCCGGGCGAGGAGCGGCTGCTCGGCGACGGTGCGCAGCAGCTCGGCCAGGGCGGCGCGGAACCCCAGGCGCCAGCTACCGGCGGCGCGTCCCGCCTCGAGCAGTTCCTCGCAAAGCCGGTCCGCCGCCTCCTCGTAGGCCTGCCCGAAGCACTCGTCCTTGCTGCCGAAGCGGCGGTGGAACTGGTCGCGGCTGATGCCGGCGCGCTCGGCCACCTCCTGCACGGTCGTCTTCTCGTAGCCGAGGGCGCCGACCGTGAGGAGCATCGTTTCGAGGACGCCGCGGTCGTCGCTGCGATCCGGACCGGCCTCTGGCCAAGATCTGACGGCTCGGAGTGGACGCGGAGCTTCCACCCGGGGTACTTTAGCCCATATTTGGGAACGCGCTCCACTTAATGTACTGATCCCGTACCAATGGGAACCCGCGCTATCCTGGAAGGGTGCGAGCCCTGCCCGGAAAGGCGTCCCGGCAGCCCCCCGGCCCCCCACCGGTGAGCCGGGACGCCGCCGCCGCCGACCAGCGCCGCCGCATCCTCGAGGCCACCGCCGACCTGGTGGCCGAGCACGGGTACCAGGGGGCGACGATCGAGACGATCGTGCGCCGCGCCAAGGTCGGCTACGCGACCTTCTACAAGAGCTTCGAGGACAGGGAGCAGTGCTATCTGGAGCTGCTCGACGCCGCCTACGGGGTCACCGCGCACCGCGTCCAGCGGGCGTATGACCGTGAGCAGGAGTGGCCCGACAAGGTCGCGGCCGGGCTCGGGGCGCTGTTCGAGACGATCGCCGAACACCCCAACGTCGGCCGCGCCTGCGTGGTCGAGGCGCTGACCGCCGGCCCCGAGGCGGTCGCCCGCCACGAGGCGATGCTGCAGCGCTTCATCCCCCTGCTGAAACCGGGCCGCGAGCTCAACCCGCGCCGCGAGCAGCTGCCGGACACGCTCGAGGACACCCTCGTCGGCGGCGTTCTCTGGATCCTCAACCAGCGCCTCGCCGCCGGCGAAGCCGACGCCTTGCGCGGCCTGCTCCCGGAGACGATCGAGTTCGTGCTGCGGCCCTATGTGGGCGAGGACCGCGCGGCCCGCGAGGCTGAGCTGGCGGCCTCGGGCTGAGCGGCCATACGCCGTCCGGAGATCCGCCTACGAAACGCTGCCGCGCGGCACGACCCACCGGGTGGGCTGGTCCGTCACCGATGCGATCAACTCGAAGTCGGCGTCGTAGTGCAGGACGGTGAGTTCTGCGCGCTCCGCACATGCGGCGACGAGAAGGTCCGGCAAGGTGACGCCCCGGTGCTGTGAGTGCTCGGCCAGCATTGCCTGCACGTTCAGGGCCCGATCCACGCACTGTTGGTCGACGGGCGCACGGGCCATCTCGCGAAGCGTGGACGCGACGATGCCGTACGCCTTGGGGCTGCTTGCCGTGTACAGGGTCTCCAGGTCAACGATGCCGCAGGTGACGATCTCGCCTGCTCCCAGCAGTGGGTCGAGTGCTTCGCGCACCTCGGGCCGAGTCTGACGACGAACCAGGGCGCTCGTGTCTATGAGGAAAATCGTCGTCCTCCGATCCTCCAGGCGCCCTTCATCACCTCCGGGTCGAGCTCCAGCATTCCGGGCGTATCGAGTATCTCGATCAGTTTCCGGCCCGCCTCACGCTCGAGAATCGCATCCAGCGCTGCGTCGACGGTCTCGGTCATCGTCTTCGTTCCCAGGGCTTCTCTGGCGACTTTCACTTTCTCCATGTCGATCTCCAATGAGGTCTTCTGTCTCGCGATCGCGATCACTCCCAATGTATATCGGTCTAAAGGCTCAGTCGATAGAAAAATACAGACATTTTGCTATCTCATTAATTTCGCCACATTCCGCCCTAGTCTCTTCACATGGCCGAGGAAGAACTGGGCCCGCTACCGGCCGGCCGCCACGGTTTCAGCCGCGAGCAGGTCGCTCACAACCAGCGCGAGCGGTTGATCGCGGGGCTGGCGAGCGCGGTTGCCGAGCACGGCTACAACGCGGTCACGATCACCCACATCACCAAGGCGGCGCGGGTCTCCCGGCGCGTCTTCTACGAGAACTTCGCCGGCAAGGAGGAGTGCTTCCTCGCCGCCTTCGACGTCGTCGTCGCCCACGTCGGCGAGCTGGTCGGCGAGGCGGTCGAGGCGGCGCCGGACTGGCCGCACCAGGCGATCGCCGCGGCGCGCGAGACGCTCTCCTTTCTCGCCGCCGAGCCGGACCTGGCCCGCCTCTGCCTGGTCGAGTCGCAGAGCGCCGGCCCGGTCGTCGCCCAGCGCTTCCACGCGGCCGTCGGCGAGCTGGTGCCGCCGCTGCAGCGGGGGAGGGGGGAGCGCGCCGCCGACCGCGAGCTGCCCGCTTCGACCGAGGAATCGACGATCGGCGCTCTCGTCTCCCTCGCCGCCCGCAAGGCCGCCGCCGGCGAGGCGGAGCGGCTCGAGGACCTGCTGCCGGACTTCACCGAGTTCATCCTCTCGCCGTACCTGGGCCCGGCCGAGGCCGAGCGCCTCGCCCGGGCCACGGTGTAGGGGCAAATCGGTACCCGCCTGTACCGGGTCGGGAACCGCTCTAGGAACGATCTTTTTCCTTTGGGAACTTGTCCTTGACAACCCCGTAACGGGGTGCTTCACTTGCGCCACTTGGCGGTACGGCTAGCACCTTCTAGGAACTAGTTCCACCCGTCTGGTAAGTCAGGGAAACGAGCAGTACAGGGACAAACCGAGCCTCAGGGAAGCGCCGTAAGGGAACGGCCGGCAAGAGGGGCTCACGGGACAAGGAGAAGATTTGATGCTCTCGAGACTCCGCGAGCACTTCGGCACCGCCGGGCTGGTCGTAGCGAT
>DASTNW010000040.1:0-18028 GCA_035762685.1 Solirubrobacterales bacterium
CCGAGTAGGAGCACTCCCCCAGGCGCGGGAAAGGGGCACACGCCCCCTCCCGCTACGCCAAGACGCTTTTAGTAGCCCGTCGGGTGACGCGCGGTGAAACCGACGTTGTCGCGCAGGTCGGTGTGCCAGCGCGGCCCCGATTCGCCGCTGTCGCCGGACGTGTCCCAGCGGACTCCCGCGATCACGGCGTAGGCGTGGCCGGCGTTGGTGTAGACGGTGATCCAGCGGCCGAGGCCGGCTTCGCCCCATTTGGCCATCGGGCCCGACGGGAGCGGGCTTTCGATGAATTCGCCGCCGTGGAGAGCGAAGCTGACGGAGCCGGAGCAGTCGTAGCCGCGGTCCCACCAACGGGCGTGGCCACCGCCCCAGACGTAGGGCTTGGTGCGGATCTTGTTGGCCGCTTCGATCACGGCGACGACACGGGGCGGGGCGCTTTTGGGGGGGATCAGTTCCCCGGTCGGGAGCAGCTTTGCCTTGGCGGTCGGGGTGCATACATCCACCGCCGCCGGGGTAAGACCACCGGTAGCGCACTTTGCCGAGGCACTGCCGGGGGCGGTGAGGGCAACGACGACGAACACCGCCGATAGCGCCAACCCCGCCTTGAACTTCAAGTTGTCAGACAGCAAACCGATTCTCCTTTGTCGGCCTACGGGGTTAGCTGTCGGGCTAGCGCTAAAAGGAGCCTGCGCTCCCGCCTGAACTAGGCGAGTTAGCCCCGAAAACGTGGTTCCCCCGTTCCCGCGACGCCTATGGGCGCCTGGGACTCGGCGTTTCGGTTCTACGGACCGGCGGCAGTCTAGACCATCGCTCGGCCGTTTGCTCACAAAACGCAAACATTTAGTGGCCTTTCGCACTTTCATCCCAGATTCCTGTCGGCCGGGCGGCTGGTAGCTTGGGCCTTGGGATGGAACTTGCCGGCCGCAAAGCACTGCTCACCGGGGCCACCGGAGGCCTCGGGATGGCGATCGCCAAGGCGCTGGCCGAGCGGGGGGCGGTCCTGCTGCTCAGTGCGCGCAAGCGCGAGGCGCTGGAGGCGCTCGCGGCTGAGCTGCCTGGTTCGGGCCACGCTGTCCTGCCCGCCGACCTGGCGGAGGAGGGCGAGGCGGAGCGGCTCGCCGGCGAGGCAGGCGAAGTCGACGTCCTGCTCGCCAACGCCGGCCTGCCCGGCGCCGGGCGCATGGAGGACTTCACCCCCGAGCAGGTGAAGCGAGCGCTGCGGGTCAACCTCGAGTCGCCGATGCTGATGGCGCAGGCCCTCTACCCGGCGATGCTGGAGCGCGGCTCCGGGCATCTCGTCTTCGTCGCCTCGCTGGCCGGGAAGTCGCCGGCCCCGCGGTCGTCGATCTACAACGCGACCAAGTTCGGCCTGCGCGGCTTCGCCCTGGCCCTGCGTACCGACCTGGCGTCGCAGGGGATCGGCGTCTCGCTCGTATCGCCCGGGTTCATCCGCGAGGCCGGGATGTTTGCCGAGTCGGGCGCGAAATCGCCCGCGGGCCTCGGCACGTCGAGCCCGGAGGAAGTCGCGAAGGCGACCGTGCGGGCGATCGAGGCCGACAAGGTGGAGGTCGCGGTGGCGCCGGCGCGACAGCGCTTCCTCGCTCACTTCGGCCTCGCCAGTCCGGGGATCGCGGTGAAGGTCTCAAGCGGCTCCGCCGGCCAGAAATCGGCTGCGGAGATCGCCGACGGGCATTCCGAGGACAAGAGGTAGAGACGACGACCCGAGGAGACACCCGATGAGCAGCAACGATTCCTTCGGCGCCCGTTCGACCCTCGCGGTGAGCGGGCGCGAGTACGAGGTCTTCCGCCTCGACGCGCTGCAGGAGCGCTTCGACGTCGCCCGCCTCCCCTACTCGATCAAGGTCTTACTCGAGAACGTGCTGCGGCTCGAGGACGGCGTCTCGGTCAGCGCCGCCGACGTCGAGGCGATCGCCAACTGGGACGCGGCGGCCGAGCCCAGCGTCGAGATCCCCTTCCAGCCGGCCCGGGTGCTGATGCAGGACTTCACCGGCGTGCCGGCGGTGGTCGACCTGGCGGCGATGCGCGACGCGATGGAGGAGATCGGTGGCGACCCGGCCACGATCAACCCGCTGGTCGACGTCGACCTCGTGATCGACCACTCGGTCCAGGTCGACGCCTTCGGCAGCGCCGGCGCCTTCGCCGTCAACGCCGAGCGCGACTTCGACCGCAACCTCGAGCGCTACTCGTTCCTCAAGTGGGGCCAGAAGTCGTTCGACAACTTCCGCGTCGTGCCGCCGGCGACCGGCATCTGCCACCAGGTCAACCTCGAGTACCTCTCCCAGGTCGTCTACAGCCGCGAGAACGGCGCCCTCCAGGCCTACCCCGACACGCTGGTCGGTACCGACTCGCACACGACGATGGTCAACGGCCTCGGGGTGCTCGGCTGGGGAGTGGGTGGGATCGAGGCCGAGGCGGCGATGCTGGGCCAGCCGATCTCGATGCTGCTGCCGCAGGTGGTCGGGTTCCGGCTCGGCGGCGAGCTGCCCGAGGGGGCGACGGCGACCGACCTGGTGCTGACGGTGACCGAGATGCTGCGCGAGCGCGGCGTCGTCTCCAAGTTCGTCGAGTTCTTCGGGCCCGGCCTGGCGACCCTGGGACTGGCTGACCGGGCGACGCTCGGCAACATGTCGCCGGAGTTCGGCTCGACCTGCGCGATCTTCCCGGTCGACGCGGAGACGCTGCGCTACCTCGACCTGACCGGGCGGCCGACGCAGACGATCGAGTTGGTCGACGCCTACGCCCGCGAGCAGGGCATGTTCCACGACGAGTCCAGCCCGGACCCGGTCTTCTCCGATCTGCTGGAGCTGGACCTGGGCGAGGTCGTGCCCAGCATCGCCGGTCCGAAACGGCCTCAGGACCGGGTGCCGCTGGCGCAGGCCAAGGAGTCCTTCCTCTCGGCGATGGGGGAGTTCGACCCGGAGGCCGCGGTGCGGATGGGCAACGGCCGCGACGAGGCGATCGAGGAGTCGTTCCCGGCATCGGACCCGCCGGCGGAGGAACACGACGACGAGCGCGGCAAGCCGCGACCCGCTGTCGGCGGCGCTCCGGCGGCGACCGTGGAGCACGGCAGCGGCGACGCGATCGCGGTGACGATGGAGGACGGCACCAGCTTCGAGCTCGACCACGGCCGCGTCGTGATCGCGGCAATCACGAGCTGCACCAACACCTCCAACCCCAGCGTCATGGTTGCCGCCGGCCTGCTCGCCCGTAACGCGGTCGAGCGGGGGCTGGCGCGCAGGCCGTGGGTGAAGACTTCGCTGGCGCCGGGCTCGACCGTCGTCACCGAGTACCTCGAGCGCGCCGGCCTGACCGAGTACCTCGACGCGCTCCAGTTCAACCTGGTCGGCTACGGCTGCACGACCTGCATCGGCAACTCCGGGCCGCTGGCACCGGAGATCTCGGCGGCGATCGCCGAGAAGGACCTCGCGGTCTGCGCCGTCCTCTCGGGCAACCGCAACTTCGAGGGACGGATCAACCAGGACGTGAGGGCGAACTACCTGGCGAGCCCGCCGCTGGTCGTCGCCTACGCCCTGGCGGGCCGGATGGACCTCGACCTGGTCGAGGAGCCGCTCGGCGAGGACCGCGACGGCGAGCCCGTCTACCTGCGGGACATCTGGCCCGGCGCCGAGGAGATCAAGCGGGTCGTCGGCGAGTCGGTCGCGGCGGAGATGTTCGCCCGCAACTACGCCGAGGTCTTCAGCGGCGACGAGACCTGGAACGCGGTTGACGTCCCCGCCGGCGATCGCTACACCTGGCCCGACTCCACCTACGTGCGGCGGCCGAGCTTCTTCGAGCAGATGCCGGCCGACCCGCCGGGGGTGGAGCCGATCGCCGGCGCTCGCGCCCTGGCGCTGCTCGGCGACTCGATCACCACCGACCACATCTCGCCCGCCGGCGCGATCAAGAAGGAAAGCCCGGCCGGGAGGTGGCTGATGGACCAGGGGGTGGAGCCGCGGGACTTCAACTCCTACGGCTCGCGCCGCGGCAACCACGAGGTGATGATCCGCGGCACCTTCGCCAACATCCGCCTCCGCAACCAGTTGGTCGAGCGGGCCGGCGGCTTCACGCGCCATTTCCCCGCGGGCGAGGAGACCACCATCTATGAGGCGGCGATGTCCTATGCCGCCGAGGGAGTCCCGCTGGTCGTGCTGGCCGGCAAGGAGTACGGCTCCGGCTCCTCGCGCGACTGGGCGGCGAAGGGGACGAAACTGCTCGGCGTCCGCGCCGTCATCGCCGAGAGCTTCGAGCGCATCCACCGCTCCAACCTGATCGGCATGGGCGTGCTGCCCCTCCAGTTCGCCCCCGGCGAGAACGTCGCCTCCCTCGGCCTCAGCGGCCAGGAGACCTTCGACTTCGGCAACCTCGAAAACGGCCAGGCGAAGTCAGTGGCCGTCACCGCCCGCCGTGACGACGGCACCACGACCGAGTTCACCGCCACCGTCCGCCTCGATACCCCCAACGAGGTCACCTACTTCCAGAACGGCGGCATCCTCCAGACCGTCCTCAGGAACCTGAGGTGACGGAGCGCGGGTAGGGGTGCAGCGGGGCCGCGGGAGGCAGGGGGGTCCGCGCGACCCTCACTGCACCTGCGCGTCGGTAGCCAGGGAGGGATGCCGACGCGGCCGTTCCCCTGGACGGGACTGCCCAGACGGAACAGTCACCATCTAGCTATACCGCTTGATACCTCTGTGGTCAAGCGAGATCAACCGGTTGAGGGCCGATCTGCCGCGCTTTGGGCACGATCGGTGGCTTCCAGGTCTCGTTCACCCACTCCCCAGCCCTTGCGTTCGATCAACTCGATCCCGACGACGCTGCCCACCGGGCCCACCGGGGTAAGGGTCGCGGCGAGCAAGGTGTAAGGCGCCTCGCGCCTCACCGCGGCGATCCAGATGAAGACGCAGAGGGCGATGAAGCCGAGGCCGTGGGCCCACCCGAACAGCATCGTCTCGGTCTCGAAGCCGGGAAGCAGCCAGAAGACGATCAGGCCGGCGAAGATCGCCAGCTCGACCCAGGAGAGCCGCTTCACCCAGACGAAGAGGCGCCCGGGAACGGGCTTCTGCAGGGGGCCGCGCATCGGCTCTCAGGCGTCGGGTGTGAGCGCGGTCAGGACGATGCGTTCCTGCTCGCGCGAGTGGGCGCCGGAGTATCCCTCGCCCGGGCTGGCCCGTCCCTGGCGGCCGATGTAGGTCAGCCTCACGCCCTCGGGGAGCACCTCGGGCAGGCGGCGCGACATCACCTTCCAGGCCCCCATGTTGCGCGGCTCCTCCTGGACCCAGGCGATCTCCTTCAGGTTCGGGTAGGCCGAGATCAGGCCCTGTAGCTGTTCTTTCGCAAACGGGTACAGCATCTCCACCCGGGCGATGGCGACGTTCTCGGCCTCGTCACGGCGCTCGCTGGCGTCGATGTCGAAGTACACCTTGCCGGTGCAGAGGACCAGGCGCTCGACCTTCTCATGCCGGTCGCCGGCCTTCGGGTCGTCGAGGATGAAGTGGAAATGGCCCTCGGTCAGCTGCTCGAGGCTTGCCGTGGCGCGGTCGAGTCGGAGCAGCCCCTTGGGGGTGAAGACGATCAGCGGCCGCGGCTTGCGGATCAGCGCCTGGCGGCGCAGCAGGTGGAAGTACTGGGCGGCCGTGGTCGGGTAGGCGATGCGGATGTTGCCCTCGGCGCCGAGGGCGAGGAAGCGCTCGATGCGGGCGCTGGAGTGCTCCGGGCCCGACCCCTCGTAGCCGTGCGGGAGCAGCAGGGTGAGGCGGCTGGTTTGGCCCCACTTCGACTCGCCGGAGACGATGAAGCTGTCGATGATCACCTGGCCGGCGTTGGCGAAGTCGCCGAACTGCGCCTCCCAGAGGACCAGCGCGCTCGGCGAGGCGGCCGAGTAGCCGTACTCGAAGCCGAGGCAGGCGATCTCCGAGAGCGGGCTGTTGTAGAGCTCGAAGGGGGCGGAGGCGTCGTCCAGGTTCTGCATCGGGCAGTACTTGAGGCCGGTGTTCTCGTCGTGGAGGACGAGGTGGCGGTGGGAGAAGGTGCCGCGCTCGGTGTCCTGGCCGGTGAGGCGGATGTGGACGCCGTCGGTCAGCAGCGAGCCGAAGGCGAGCGCCTCGGCCTGGCCGAAGTCGATCTCTCCCTTCTCGATCGCCTCCAGGCGCTTGGCGAGCGGGCGGCGCAGCTTGCGGTGCACGTTGAAGCCCTCCGGGGTCTTCAACAGCGCCTCGTTGAGCGTGCGCAGCTTCTCGGCGGGGAGCGCCGTGTGGACGGGCGGGCTGGCGGTGCGGTCGAGTAGTTCGCCGGTGCTGCTGGTGGTGCCGGCCACCGTCGGGTCCTCGTACTCGCCGGCCTCCATCTTCTCGCGCAGGGCCTTCAGGGCCGCGGCCATCTCCTCGCGGCGCTGCTCGCCGGCCTCGCCGGCGCCCTCGGGTGAGATCACGCCCTCGCCGATCAGCTTCTCGGCGTAGATCTCGGAGACCGGCGGGTGGGACTTGATCTTCGCCGCCATCGTCGGCTGCGTGTAGGCGGGCTCGTCGGTCTCGTTGTGGCCGAAGCGGCGGTAGCCGATCACGTCGATGACGATGTCGCGGCCCCAGCGCTCGCGATAGGCCATCGCCAGCCGCACCGCCGCCGAGCAGGCCTCGACGTCGTCGGCGTTGACGTGGACGATCGGCACGTTGAAGCCCTTCGCCATGTCGGCGGCGTAGGGGGTCGAGCGCGCCTCCTCGGGGTCGGTGGTGAAGCCGACCTGGTTGTTCTGGATCAGGTGGACCGTGCCGCCCGTGCTGTAGCCCTTCAGCGCCTGCAGGTTGAGGGTCTCGGCGACGACCCCCTGGGCCGGGAAGGCGGCGTCGCCGTGCAGTAGCACCGGCACCGCCCGCTTCGGGTCGTGGCTGAGCTCGGCGCCGTCGAAGTCGGACTGCAGGAAGCGGGTGCCGCCGGTGACGACCGGGTCGACGAACTCGAGGTGGCTCGGGTTGGGGTAGAGCCGGACCGAGATCTTCTCCCCCTCCGAGGTCTCGTAGACGCCGCGGTGGCCGTAGTGGTACTTGACGTCGCCGGTGCCGCCGTGCGGGATCGCCGCCACGGCCTTCACCGCCTCGATTCGCTTCGAGCCCTCGAACTCGGCCAGGATCGACTCGACCGGGCGGCCGAGGTTGTGGGCGAGGACGCTGAGTCGGCCGCGGTGGGCCATCCCGAAGACGACCTCCTCGGCACCACCGCGGTGAGAGAGTGTGACCAGCTCGTCGAGCATCGGCACGACCACATCGAGCCCCTCGATCGAGAACATCTTCTGGCCCAGGTAGGCCTTCTCGAGAAAGCGCTCGAACTGGAAGACGTCGATCAGGCGGTAGAGCAGCCGCTGTTTCTCCCCGTCGGTGAGCGGCTGCCGGTGGGCGCCGGTCTCGATCATCTCCCGCAGCCAGATCCGCTGCTGGTGCGAGGAGAGGTGCTCGACCTGGTAGGCGATCGTGCCGCAGTAGGTGTCGCGCATCCGCGGCAGCGCCTCCAGCAGCGTTTCGCCGGGGACGCCGATGCGCAGGATCGAGGCCGGGATCCGGGCCATCAGCTCCGGGGTCAGGTTGACGTTCTCCGGCTGCAGCGCCGGGTCGCCCTTGGGTTCGGAGCCGAGCGGGTCGAGTTGGGCGGCGAGGTGGCCGTGGGTGCGGTAGGCCTTGAGCAGTGAGGTAGCCGCCTGCACCGCCTGCAGCAGCTCCTCGTCGACCTCGCCGGGGGCGGTGCTCGGTTCCGCCGCCGGCGCGGCGGTGACGGTGCCGCCGAGCGGCGGCGCCGAGGCCGAGGCGGGGTGGGCGGAGGTGACGCCGGCGGCGTCGATGCCGAGGTCGGCGGCGACCGCCTCGTAGAAGCCGTCCTCGCCCTGCAGAAGCTGCTCGACCCGGCGCAGGAAGGCGCCCGACTCGGCCCCCTGGATGACCCGGTGGTCGTAGGTCGAGGTCATCGTCATCACCTTCGAGACCCCGATCTGCTTCAGCCTTTCCGGCGAGGCGTGCAGCCACTCGGGCGGGTAGGCGATCGAGCCGGTGGCGATGATCGCGCTCTGGCCCGCGAGCAGCCGCGGCACCGAGGCGACGGTGCCGATCCCACCCGGGTTGGTGAGGGAGATGTTGGTGCCCTGGAAGTCGTCGGCGGTGAGCTTGTTCTCCCGCGTCTTCGCGATCAGCTCTTCGTAATACGAATGGAAGGCGGCGAAGTCGAGCCCGTTTGCGCCCTTGATCGCCGGCACCATCAGCGTGTGGCTGCCGTCCTTCTTCTCGACGTCGACGGCGATGCCGAGGTTGACCGGCCCCCCTTCGATCGCGAACGGCTTGCCGTCCTCCTCCGCGAACGTCCGCACCATCACCGGGAAGTCCTTGGCCGCCTCGATGATCGCCCAGGCGACTAGATGCGTGAAGGAGACCTTCAGCCCGCGGTCTTTCAAGACCGCGTTGATCGCCTTGCGTTTCGCATCGAGCGTGTCCACCGCAATCGTCCGGAACGAAGTAGCCGTCGGCACCGCCCGGCTCTCGTCCATCGCCTTGGCCAACATCGCCGCCGGCCCCCGAAGCTGTTTGGCCTCACCCGCGTCCGCGGCCACGGCGCCTGGCCCTCCACCATTGCCGGCAGCCAGCACATCCGCCTTGGTCACCTTCTCTCCCGGCCCCGAGCCCTGCACAGCGCTTAGATCGACACCGTTCGCCGCAGCCACCCGCCGAGCAACGGGCGTCGCCCGGACGTCATCGGAGTCTTGCCCAGCCTTGGTCCCTTGCGTGTTTCCAGCGGAACCACCCGCGGGTGGCGGCGAGGCGGGGGCCCCCCGCGGCGCGGAGGCGCCTCCGGCGCCGAGCACCGTGGGGGAAGCCTCGGCGACAGGCCCCGCGGTTGACCCGTTAGAACCCTCAGAGGAACCCTCACCAGCCTCCATCTCCGCCAGCGGCGCCCCCACCGGCACCTCGTCGTCGACGGCCGCGATCAGCTTGGTAATAACCCCGTCCATCGGCGCCGGCACCTCGGCGTCCACCTTGTCGGTCGAGACCTCGACCACGGTGTCGCCCTCGTTGACGAAGTCTCCCTCCGCCACGTGCCACTCGAGGACGATCCCCTCGGTCACCGACTCGCCCATCTCGGGCATCGCGATCTGCACGGTGGCCGTCTCCGCCATTTCTGCTTCTGAGTGTATGGAACCGAGGGAACGAGCTTCTCGGTCGAGGTAGGCTGAAAGCGATGAACTACTTCGTCACCGGAGCAACGGGGTTCATCGGCCGCAATCTGGTCGAGCGGCTGCTGCAGCGCGAGGGCACGATCTACGCGCTGGTACGGGCCGGATCGCGCGGCCGCCTGGAGGAGCTGCGCACCGGGTGGGGCGCCGACGGGGCCCGCATCGTCCCGGTCGCAGGCGACCTTTCCCTGCCCGGCCTCGGGGTCTCCGAGGAGGACATGGTGGCGATGCGCGGTGAGGTCGACCACTTCTTCCACCTGGCGGCGATCTACGACATCACCGCCGACGCCGAGGCGCAGGAGATCGCCAACGTCGAGGGGACGCGGCACGCGGTCGAGCTGGCGGGGGCGATCGAGGCGGGCTGCTTCCACCAGGTCAGCTCGATCGCCGCAGCCGGTCTCTATAAGGGCGAGTGGCGCGAGGACATGTTCGACGAGGCCGAACGGCTCGACACCAACCCCTACTTCCGTACCAAGCACGAGTCCGAGCGGCTGGTCCGCGAGGAATGCCCGCGCCCGTGGCGGGTCTACCGGCCCGGCATCGTCGTCGGCGACTCGCGCACGGGGGAGATCGACAAGATCGACGGTCCCTACTATTTCTTCAAGGCGCTGCAGCGGGCACGCCGGGTGCTGCCCTCCTGGCTGCCGACGATCGGGGTCGAAGGCGGCGAGATCAACATCGTCCCGGTCGACTACGTCGCCGCGGCGATCGACCACATCGCCCACGAGCCGAAGCTCGACGGCCGCGCCTTCCACCTCACCGACCCCAACCCGAAGACGGCGGGGGAGGTCGTCAACCTCTTCGCCAAGGCGGCCGACGCGCCGCGGATGAGCGTTCGCCTGGGCACCGACGTCACCGAGCCGGCGACTGGGTTGGCGCGGACGGCGCTGCGGCTCTTCCCGCCGGCAAAGCGAGGCCTGAAGGTCGCGCTGGGCCAGCTCGACCTGCCGGCCTCGGTCCTTACCTACGTCGACTACCCGACCAGCTTCGACTCGACCGCGGCGCAGAAGGTGCTGCAGGGCTCCGGCATCGAGGTGCCGCCGCTGGAGAGCTACGCGGCCAAGGTGTGGGACTACTGGGAGCGCAACCTCGACCCCGACCTGTTCAAGGACCGCTCGCTCTCAGGCGCGGTGCGGGGGAAAATCGTCCTCATCACCGGTGCCTCCTCCGGGATCGGCAAAGCGACCGCGGTCAAGGTTGCCGACGCCGGCGCCACCGTGCTGCTGGTTGCCCGCTCGGCCGAGAAGCTGGAAGAAACGCGGGACGAGATCGTCGCCGCCGGCGGCTCCGCCCACATCCACCGCTGCGACATGTCCGACATCGAGGACATCGAGCGGATGGCCGAGGAGGTGCTCGCCTACCACGGCCACGTCGACGTCCTCGTCAACAACGCCGGCCGCTCGATCCGCCGCTCGATCGCCCTCTCCTACGACCGCTTCCACGACTTCGAGCGCACGATCCAGCTCAACTACCTCGGCGCCCTGCGGCTGATCCTGGCGCTGCTGCCGACGATGCGGGCCCGCAAGCAGGGCCACATCATCAACATCAGCTCGATCGGCACCCAGACCAACCCGCCGCGCTTTTCCGCCTACGTCGCCTCGAAGGCGGCGCTGGATGCCTTCAGCCGCGTGATCGCCTCCGAGGTGAAAGACGACAAGGTCCACCTGACGACGATCAACATGCCGCTGGTGCGGACGCCGATGATCGCGCCGACGCGGATGTACGACATGTTCCCGGCGATCACCCCCGAGGAGGCAGCGGAGATGATCGCCAAGGCGATGGTCGGCAAGCCGAAGAAGGTGGCAACCAGGCTCGGCAACTTCGGCGAGCTGCTCTACGCGGTCGCCCCCAAAGCCAGCGACTCGATCCTCAACACCGCCTACAAGCTCTTCCCCGACTCGCAGGCGGCCAAGGGCAAGACGGAGGAGGCACCGGACAAAGCGCCCTCGACGGAGGCGGTTGCCTTCGCGCACCTGATGAAAGGCGTGCACTGGTAGCGGGGGGCTGCATGTGCGGCGGGGTTCGCTACGAGCTCTCCGAGCCGCTGCTCGGCGCCCTCTACTGCCACTGCAAGCGCTGCCAGCACCGGACCGGGACGGGCTACTCGGTGAACGCGCTGACCGCGCCCGGCTCCTATCGGACCGTCTCCGGCGAGGAGCTCCTTGCCTCCTTCGACCCCGGCGATGGCGGCTGGGTCAAGTCCTTCTGCACGCGCTGCGGCAGCCATCTGTTCACGACCAACCCCGAGAACCGGGAGATGGTCGGGATCCGTATGGGCACGCTCGACGAGGATCCCGGCATCCGCCCCGGCCTCCACCAGTTCACCGCCTACGCAGCGCCCTGGGCGCCGGTTCCCGACGACGGGCTGCCGCGCTTCGCGGAGCGGTTCGCACCCGGCGCGACCCCGCTCCACCCGGCCGGCGAGTAACGCCATGGGCGTCGAGCGCAGGCTCAAGCACTGGGGCTGGGGGTACGAGGACCAGGCCCCGTCTGAGAAGGAGATGCGAGAGGCCGCTGCGGGGATCCGCGAGCGGTTCGGGTTCGGCGGCGAGCCGGAGAAGCCGGTGCCATTGGAGGACGTGGAGCTGCGCCCGGCCCGGCTGCAGGCGCCCGCCCGCTTCGGCGACCTCTTCTCGGCGGAGCACTACGAGCGGGTGGCCCACGCGTTGGGCAAGGCCTACCGCGACGTGGTGCGGGGCTTCCGCGGCGAGTTCGAGAACCCACCCGACCTCGTTGCCTTCCCCCGCGACGAGACGGAGATCGAGACGGTCCTGGGCTGGGCCGAGGCCGAGGGGGCGGCCGTGGTCCCGTTCGGCGGCGGCACCAGCGTCGTCGGCGGGGTCGAGCCGCGGCTGGGCGAGCGGCCGGTGGTGACGATGGACCTGCGCCGGCTCGACCGCGTGCTCGAGGTCGACCCCGAGTCGTTGGCGGCGCGGATCCAGGCCGGCGCCACGGGGCCGCGGCTGGAGGAGCAGTTGCGCGAGCACGGTCTCACCCTGCGTCACTTCCCGCAGTCCTTCGAGTACGCGACCCTCGGCGGCTGGATCGCGACCCGGGCCGGCGGTCACTTCGCGACGCTGGAGACCCACATCGACGACCTGGTCGAGTCGGTGCGGGCGGTGACGCCGCGCGGCGTCTGGGAGAGCAGGCGGCTGCCTGGCTCCGGCGCGGGCCCCTCGCCGGACCGGCTCCTGCTCGGCTCCGAGGGGATCCTCGGCGCGATCGCCGAGGCCTGGGTGCGGGTGCGCCCCCGGCCTGAGTTCAAGGTCTCCTGCGGCGTCGAGTTCGGCGACTTCATGGCCGCCGCGAGCGCCGTGCGCGAGATCTCCCAGTCCGGCCTGCACCCCTCCAACTGCCGCCTGCTCGACGCCTCCGAGGCGGAGCTGACCGGCGCCGGCAGCGGCGAGGCAAGCCTCCTGGTCCTCGGCTTCGAGTCCGCCCACCACCCCGTCGATGCCTGGATGGACGGTGCCCTGGAGATCGCCCGCGAACACGCTGGCACCCCCGGCGAGCTCAGTAGCTCGGGGCCGATGGGCCGAAAACCCACGAATGAGGGGGGAAATCGGCCCACCGACCCCAAAGATGGGGACGCGGTGGGGGCTTGGCGGGGGGCGTTCTTGTTGGCGCCCTATTTGCGGGACACGTTCGTGGCCTGTGGGGTGCTTTCGGAGACGTTCGAGACGGCGATCACCTGGGACCGGTTCGAGGGGTTCCACGCCAGCGTGATGGAGGCGGCGCGGGCCGCGGTGGCCGCGGTGAGCGGCGCCCCTGCCGAGGGTCCGGGCTCGCCGCGGGTCAGCTGCCGCTTCACCCACGTCTACCCCGACGGCCCCGCTCCCTACTTCACGGTCCTCGCCCCGGCCGTGCGCGGCGGCGAGGTCGAGCAGTGGGACGAGATCAAGGCGGCCGTCTCCGAGGCGCTGATCGACGGCGGCGGCACGATCACCCACCATCACGCCGTCGGCCGCGACCACCGGCCCTGGTACGACCGCCAGCGCCCGGCCCCCTTCGCCACCGCCCTGCGCGCCGCCAAGGCCGAGCTCGACCCCGCCGCCGTCCTCAACCCAGGCGTCCTCATCGACCCGGGGCACGGCTGACGCTCGGTCGGGCGCACCCCGTAGCGTTACGCTCTAGCGCTTCCCCGATGGAAACGATCACCTCCGAACAACCGACCGTGCCGGCTGACGGCGGCGGGGCCGACGTCCCGGGGCCGGTCGTGCCGCGGCGCTCGCCGCTGCGGGCTGCGATCAAGACCGGGCGGCCGAAGGAGTGGATCAAAAACGTCTTCGTGTTCGCCGGGCTGCTCTTCTCCGGCAAGTTCAACCAGCCGCATGAGGTCATGGAGGCGGTCCTCACCTTCGTCGCCTTCTGCCTGATCTCCAGCGCCGGCTACTTCGTCAACGACCTGATCGACGTCGAGCTCGACCGCAAGCACCCGAAGAAGCGCTTCCGGCCGCTGGCGGCGGGGGAGCTCTCCGAGGGCGCCGCCAAGGCGATCGCACCGGCGCTTGCCGTCGTCGCGATCGCGCTCGCCTTCGCCACCGTCAACTGGGAGGTCGGGCTGATGGTGGTCGGCTACGGCATCGCCCAGATGGCCTACAGCCTTGGCCTCAAGCAGATCGTGATCATCGACGTGATGACGCTGGCGGGGCTGTTCATCCTCCGCGTCGCCGCCGGCGCCAGCGCCGTCGATGCCCACGCCTCCGAGTGGCTGATCCTCTGCACCGGCATGCTCGCCGCCTTCCTCGGCTTCACCAAGCGCCGCCAGGAGGCGGTCTCCGAGCTGCACGAAGGCACCGCGACCCGCCCCGTGCTCGAGCACTACTCGCTCCCCTTCCTCGACCAGATGGTCTCCCTGGTCACCACCGGGACCGTGATCAGCTACGCGATCTACACCGTCAACTCGCCCCAGATCGGCAGCCAGATGATGCTGACGATCCCGCCCGTGGTCTACGGGATCTTCCGCTACCTGTACCTGATCTACGACCGCGCCGACGATCGCTCGATGGCCCAGATCGTCGCCGGCGACCGCGGCATCCAGGCCGCCGGCGCCTCCTACGCCCTGGTTGCCTTCCTGCTGCTCTACGTCTTCAACTGAGAGGCCCCGCGCGGCGGGGCGCTGGTCAGAGGACTTCCGCGTCCTCGGGCGCGGCCTCCATCAGGTAGAACCGCGCCCGGCCGAGCTCCTCGCCGTCGACCTGGACGACGGCGGCGTGGGGGCCGGCGGTCTCGAAGTTGGCGGTGGCGCCGATCGACATCACCAGGCGCTGCTCCTGGCCCTGGGGTATCCCGGGTGGGCGACCGGTCTCGAAGCCGATCGTGAGGCCCTCGCCGAGTTCGACGCCGTCCGGGTCCTGGATGCCGACGGTCAGCTCGTGCGGATCGTTCGTCTCGTGCCAGGCGACGTCGATCCCGAGGCCGATGTGGAAGGACCATTCGTGCGGCAGCTCCGGCAGGCGCAGGACGTTCCAGCCGCCGCCGTTGAGGTAGAGCTTGCCGTTGACCGCCTCGCTGTGGTCGGCGAGCAGGACGAAGCCGATGTTCACGGTGCCTCGGGGTAGGGGACGACGGCGAGGTCGGAGAGCAGCTCGACCTTGCCGTTGCGGGTGAACTGGAGGTCGACCGTCTCGTCCTTGCGGTAGGTGCCGAAGAGGCCGAGGTACATCGCCAGCCAGCGGCCGGTGCCGACTTTCTCCTTGACGATCGGGCGATTGAAGACGATCTCGCCGCTCGCGATCGAGTAGTCGCTTCCCTCGCTCTGTTCGATGCCGTTGATGAAGACGGTGAACGGCGGCTCCGCTGCGCGCGGCAACTTCACCCGCTCGCCGGCGGCGTAGCTGCCCTTGGGGATCTCGCTCGTCTCGCTCATCGTCTTCCTGCCTCCAGAGTCTCCCGCACCAGGTCGAACGGAGTCTCGTGCGCGCTGGGGTCCAGCTCCTCCCGCCCTACCCCGCCCCGGTAGGGAACGAACGTCCCGTCCCCCCGCACGTCGATCCCCGCGGTCGGTTTGCTCAGCAGCCCCCGCCCCTGCAACTGCAACCGCGCCTGCACCTGATCGGCGGGCGTATACGTCCCCAACAACGAAGCCGTCTTCGGCCGAGCCCCCGCCCGAATCCCCAACGCCCGCTCCCGCATCGCAGCTATTGCCGAGTCGAGATCGTCAAATCCAGCCTGCTCGACACTGGAGCCGCTGCGCACAGTCAGCTTCCACCTAGAGCGAGCCATCCAGGAACCCTAAAAGCTCCACGAAAGACCCGGCGCGGGCCTCAGCCCCAGATCGGAAAGAGGGATTCGGTACCCCTCCCGGCGGCTTGTACTTTTTTGCCACCGACAACCTCGGACGGCCACCGCCGCCCCTCAAAAAAGTTGAGCCGGGAGGGGTACCGAATCCCTCTCCCGCCCGAAGTCTCAGGCCCCGCGCCGCGGCCGTTTCGGCCGTTTGGCCGGCGGCCCGCTGATTTTCTCGGGCCCGTCGCGGTCCTCGAGGGCGACGTACTCCCGCTCCCGCTCCCCGGTGTAGATCTGCCGCGGCCGGGCGATTTTCGTCTCCGGGTCTTCCTGCATCTCCATCCACTGGGCGATCCAGCCGGCGGTGCGGGGGATGGCGAAGATCACCGTGAACATGTTGGTCGGGATCTCCAGCGCCTCGTAGATGATCCCCGAGTAGAAGTCGACGTTCGGGTAGAGCTTGCGCGAGGTGAAGTACTCGTCGTCGAGGGCGCGTTTCTCCAGCTCGCGGGCGATCTCGACCAGGGGGTTGTACTCGGTTGCCTCGAAGACCTCGTCCAGGTACTGCTGGATGATGCGCGCCCGCGGGTCGTAGTTTTTGTAGACGCGATGGCCGAAGCCCATCAGTTTCTCCTCGCGGTTCTTCACTCCCTCGAGGAAGTCGGCGACGTTGTCGGGCGACTCGATCCGCCGCAGCATCCGCAGCACCGCCTCGTTGGCACCGCCATGCAGCGGTCCGTACAGCGCTGCGACCCCGGCGGCGACGGCGGAGTAGGGGTCGACGCCGGAGGAGCCGACGCCGCGCACCGCGCTGGTCGAGCAGTTCTGTTCGTGGTCGGCGTGGAGGACGAAGAGCACGTCGAGCGCTTTCGAGAGGCTCGGCTTCGGCTTGTGCCTGTCTTCGGTCTTCTTGAACATCATCGAGAGGAAGTTCTCGGCGAAGTCGAGGTCGTTGTCGGGGTAGACGTAGGGCAGCCCCATGTTGTGCCGGTAGGAGAACGCGGCCAGGGTCGGCACCTTGGCGATCAACCGCACCGCGGCCATGTAGCGCTCTTCCGGGTCGGTGATCTGCTTCGCGTCGGGGTAGAAGGTGGAGAGCGCACCGACACCGGCCAGCAGCATCCCCATCGGGTGGGCGTCGTAGCGGAAGCCCTCGAAGAACTGCTTCAGGTCCTCGTGGACGAAGGTGTGGTGGGTGATGTCGAAGGTCCAGCGGTCGAGCTGCGGGCCGGTCGGCAGCTCGCCGAAGATCAGCAGGTAGGCGACCTCGAGGAAGCTGGAGCGCTCGCAGAGCTGCTCGATCGAGTAACCGCGGTGTTCGAGGACGCCGGCGCCGCCGTCGATGTAGGTGATCGCGGAGCGGCAGGCGGCGGTGTTGGTGAAAGCCGGGTCGTAGGCCATCGTCCCGAATTCGTCCTCGTCGACCTTGATCTGACGCAGGTCCATCGCCCGCACCGTGCCGTCCTCGATCGGCAGCTCGTAGGTCTTGCCGGTGCGGTTGTCGGTGACAGAGAGGGACTCGGAGGCCATGGCGGCGCTCATTCTGTCAGCTTGCCCTCGCCGGCTGTTAAGAGGTGGGGAGGCCCTCGAACTGGGTCATCCTGCGCAGGGCCTCGAAGCGCTCGTCGATCTCCTCCCGGCTCAGGCGCGCGACCCGCTCGGTCCCGAACTCCTCGACGTTGAAGGAGGCGAGCACGGTGCCGTAGCCCATCGCCCGTCGCAGGTGGGCCTCGTCGAGATCGCCGCCCTGGCCGTCGAGGTAGCCGAAGAAGCCACCGGCGAAGCTGTCGCCGGCGCCGGTCGGGTCGCGTACGTCCTCGAGCGGGAAACCGGGCAGGGCGAAGAAGCCGCTCTCGGTGAACAGCGCCGCCCCGTACTCGCCCTGCTTGGCGACGACGGCGCGCGGCCCCAACTCCATCACCGCCCCTGCCGCCCGGGCCAGGTTCGACTCGCCGGTCAGCATGCGGATCTCGGCGTCGTTGACGACCAGGCAGTCGACCTCGGCGATCGCCGCCCGCAGCGAGTCCTGCGCGGTCTCGATCCAGAGGTTCATCGAGTCGAGGCCGCTGAAGCGGGCGCTCGCGCACTGGGCCCGCACCTGGCGCTGCAGGTCGGGCTGGATGTTGGCGAGGAAGAGGGTGTCGGCGGCCTTCGAGGCCTCCGAGAGCTTCGGCTCGAACTCGGCGAAGACGCCGAGCTGGGTGTCCTCGGTGTGGGCGACGTTGAGGTCGAACTCGTAGCGGCCGCGCCAGAAGAACGACTTGCCGCCCTCGACCCGCTCGATGTCGTCGGTCAGCACCCCGCGGCCCTCGAGCACCGCCAGCTGCTCCGGCCCGAAGTCGTCGCCGACCGGCCCCACCGGCCGTACCTCGGTGAAGAAGCTGGCGGCGAGGGAGAAGTGCACGGCGGCGCCGCCGAGCATGCGCTCGCGCTCCCCGAACGGGGTCTTGACGGCGTCGAAGGCGATGGAGCCGACCACGGTGAGAGCCATAGGGACGGCAGCCTAGTTGTATTTCCCCGACGCTTGCCGCCCGCGGGTGCCACGAGCGCCGGAAGGGCGGCGCGGGGTCTGCGAGACTG
>DASTNW010000041.1:0-18338 GCA_035762685.1 Solirubrobacterales bacterium
GTCGCCAGCGCTCGAGGGCGTCGAAGTGCAGCGTGGGGGCAAAGCGCCTGAGCAGTTCGAGTTGTTCGTCCGATGACACGTCGGGGAGCCTGCCAGACTGAGCGGCGATGGCGAAGCGCAAGCAGCGGCGGCCCCGGCAGAAGGTCGCGATCGTCGACTACGTCGATGCCGAGGGCAACAAGCTGACCCTGCGCCAGTCACTCAGCGCGGGCACGATGGCCAAGCTGGGGGAGGGGCCGGCGACCGCGGCGACGAGCCAGGACGACGCTTGGCGCCGCCGCTCCGAGTTGCTCTTCGAGCGCCTGGCGGTGCGCTGGGAGATCGCCGGCCTGCCGCTGACCGAGCAGAAGATGCTGCTCGGCCGCTACCGGATGGCCGACGCCGCGACGCGCGCCTGGGTGCGGCGGACGATCGCGGCCCACCTCGAGCGCCACATCCCCGAGTTGGCCTGATCGGTGGCCGAGGAGCTGCGGATCGACGAGCGGCTGGCGATCCCGCTCGCCGAGATCGAGCTGCGCGCCAGCCGTTCCTCGGGGCCGGGCGGCCAGCACGCCAACGTCACCGCCTCGCGGGTCGAAGCGGTCTTCGACGTCGAGGCCTCGGCGTCGCTCGACGAGGCGAGCCGCGAGCGCCTGCTGGCCCGCGCGGGCACGACCGTCACCGCCGTCGCCCAGGACGCCCGCAGCCAGTCCCGCAACCGCGAACTGGCGCTGCGGCGGTTGGCCGAGAAGATCGCCGCCGCCCTCGCCGTCCCGCCCCGCCGCCGTCCCACCCGCCCGTCCAAGGGCTCGCGCATGCGCCGCCTCGAACAGAAGCGCCGCCTCGGCGAACGCAAGCGGAATAGGAGGAGGCCGGGCGGGGAAGGGGAGTAGCGTCACCTTCAAGCGACCGAAAGGACTGATTCCCATGCTCGCGGACTCCAAGGCATTCAGCGGCTTCGCCGTCGACGACCTCGACGCGGCGAAGCGGTTCTACGGCGAGGTCCTGGGCCTGAAGACCGAGGTGCTCGACGAGGAGAACGGCCTGTTGACGCTCCACCTGGCCGGCGATCGCGACACCCTCGCCTACCTCAGCCCCGGGATGACCCCGCCCAGCTACACGATCCTCAACTTCCCGGTCGACGACATCGACCAGGCCGTCGAGGGCCTCAGCGCCCGCGGCGTCACCTTCGAGCAGTACGGCAATCCCGAGATGCCCCAGGACGACAGGGGCGTGATGCGCGAGGGCGGCCCGCTGATCGCCTGGTTCAAAGACCCGGCCGGGAACACCCTGTCGGTCTTGCAGGAGCAGTAGCGACGGTTTAGTCACAGAGATGGCGAGGAGTTGGTCCGCGTTGCGCACAATGGTTGCGCCGTTCCGCCCTAGCCTCGCTCGCGATGGTCTATCGCCGAGATCTGATCTCCGGTGGCCTCGTCGAACGTCTCGGCCTCGAGCCCTTCGTCGAACGTGCCCACGCCGAACTGCTCTTCCCGCCCCGTGGCCCGGCGGCCCAGCGGGGGGAGGCCTCGAAGTAATGGGCACGGCTGGTTTCGAACCAGCGACCTCTCGCGTGTGAAGCGAGCGCTCTCCCACTGAGCTACGCGCCCCGGAGAGGGGAATCTTACGCGGGTTGGGCGCTCGAACAATGGTCCATAAAATTTGGTATTGCGATTGAGAATTTTAAGTATCGGGTTATGGATCGAGGCTTGGAACGGCCGGACGGCCCGACGAAAGGAACATCGTGAATCGATCCATAGGAACCAACGCGAGACGGAAGGCCATGGGGGTTGGGATGGCCGTTGCCGCGATGCTCCTTCTGGCGGGACCGGCGAGCGCCGCCGTGTACCCGGCCGGCGGCAGTGGCTTCAGCGGCGGCGCCGAAGGCTGGCAGGTGACGAGCGCCGGCTGCGACGCCGAACCGGTCTGCACCGCGTCCGGCGGCTACGACGGCGGCAACGGCAACCCGCCGGGCTCGATCGCCGCCAACACGACCGTCGCCCTCAACCTGTTGACGCTGTTCGAATCGAACGTGACCTTGCAGTCGCCTGACTTCACGGTCGGGGACGGTCGCCTCGGCACGCTCCACCTCGACCGCCAGTTCACCTCCGGCAACCTCGTCGACCTGGCGGCGACGACGACCCACGAAGTGACTTTGATCGACCGCACCGCCGACCGGGAATCGGTCCCGTTGGACGAGACGATCGACAGCGCCTCCGGCTTCGTCGGGAAAGACGCTGCGGTAACCGTCGTCCCCGGGCACACCTACGCGATCTCGATCGCGGTCGACGCCAGCTCCTCGGTGATCGGCACCGGCCTGCTGGGTGGCACCACCAGCACCCGCTTCGACAACGTCGAGCTCTCGGTCCCCGGTGACGGCGACGGCAACGGCGGCCGCGGCAAGGGCTTCGGCGACGGTCCCGGCGCCCTCAGCAACCAGCGGCTGCTGGCGACGATCCAGGACAGCCTCGTCGCCCCAGCCACGCTCGAGGGCAAGCGCCTCTTCGTCAAGGCCCGCTGCCCGGCCGCCGTCGGCCGCGCCTGCAGGGTGACGATCCAGGGCCTGCTGAAGCGGCGCAGCGCCGCGACGGGCAGGAGCGTGGCCAAGATCGCCCCCGGCAAGAGCAAGCGAATCGTCCTCGAGGTGAAGCCGAAGGCACGGAAGAAGGTGGCGCCCCGCAAGCGCCTCCTCTTCAAGCAGACGGTCCAGGCCGGCCCGGCCAGGGCGACCGTCTACAAGCGCCTGAAGCTAATTCGCCGCTAGACCGCCACCCCCCGGCGGAGCGACGGGCCCCTTCCCCAGCGGGGAGGGGCCCTCGCTTTGCTCGCGCTCGCTGCGCTTGCGCAGGGCGAGGCCGGCGAAGGGGAAGACCAGGGTCGAGAGCATCGCGGCGCCGACCAGGCCGGCTGCGGTCGACGTCTTCATGTGGCCGCTCTCGGTCGCAATCGTGGTGATCGCGACGACCAGCGGCAACTGGGTCGCCGAGAAGAAGGCGAGGGCGGCGCGGTCGCGGGCGCTGAGGACGCTGCGGTAGAGCAGCAACGCCGGCGCCCCGCGGACGACGAGGAAGAGCGCGAAGAACATGAACAGCTTGGCGATCGCTTCGACCGACCCGAGGGCGGCCAGGTCGAACTCGATGCCGCTGGTGACGAAAAAGAAGGGGACGAAGAAGCCGAAGCCGACCGCGGTCAGCTTCGACTCGAACACCTGCAGCTCGTGTCCCTTCAGGGCCAGCCGCACGATCATCCCGGCGACGAAGCCGCCGAGCAGGATGTCGAGGCCGAGGCTGTCGGCGAGCAGCACCAGGCCGAAGACGAGGACGACGGTGACTCGAACCGCCAGCTGGCTGCTCGACTCGAAGGTGCGCTCCAGCGCCGGCCAGCCGCGCCAGGCGTAGCGCACCGAGCCCAGCGCCAGGACCAGTGCCAGGGCGATGAAGGCGAGCAGGATCGCCGCCTCGTGCAGCGGGTTGGCGGTCGAGAGGACCAGCGTCACCAGCAGGATCGGGCCGAACTCGCCGGCGCCGCCGGCCGCCAGCAGGTAGGTGCCGAAGCGGGTCTTCAGCTCGCCGTTGTCGCGCAGGATCGGGATCAGCGTGCCGATCGCCGTCGTCGCCATCGCCGAGCCGGTGTAGAGAAAGGAGAGCACGACGCCCGCCGCCGCCAGCGCGCCGCCGATCCCGTAGGCCAGCGCCACCGAGAGCAGCCAGCCGATCGCCCCGAGCTTCATCGGCTTGCCCCTGATTCGGTCGAAGTCGATCTCGTAGCCGGCGAAGAAGAAGAGCATCCCCAGGCCGAGGCTGGAGAAGAAGTCGATGAAGTCGTCGGTGTGGGCGAGGTCGAGGACTTCTGGGCCGATCGCGATTCCCAGCAGGAGCTCGATCACGACCACGGGCGGCGCGAAGCGTTTCGGCACCACGGCTGCGGTGACCGCGGCGACGGCCGCGATGACGACGATCGCGAAGAAGGAATCGGTGTCGACCGTGATCACGGGCGGAGTGATCCTACGGCCGGCCGGGTAGGATCGTCAGCGGACCGTGCTAGGCGGGGAATTAGCGGTGCCTTGTAACCCGCAATCCGCTCTAGCGGGGCCGACTACCGTTCCGAGGGGCTGGCCGTCGGGGTCAGTGCGTCGCGGCGGCGTTGACGGCCGGGTCCTGCGCGACGTGGGCACGCGAATCAGGTCAGGTCCGGAAGGAAGCAGCCTTAAGCGGATGCCGCGGGTGCCGCAGGTGAGCCCGGCAGGAGCCAAAAACGACGGACACGCCCGGTGGCCTCGCTTCGAAGGCGGGTGCACGGTCCATATCTGCCGCGGCGTTCGTCCTTTCATCGGCATATGCCCAATTAAGGACGAACGCCGCTCAGTCGATCAGGCGGGCGGCCATGCGGTTGACGGCGATGCGCCACATCACGATGGCGAAGGCGACGAGGAAGGCGAAGCGGGCGAGGTCGACCGTTTCGTAGCCGAAGGCGCCGCCGCGGACCAGTTCGACCAGCTGGTGCAGGGGGTTGAGCTGGGCCACGACCTGCACGCCCTGCGGCAGGCCGTCGATCGGGAAGAAGGTCCCGGCGATCAGGAACAGCGGCGTGATGCAGAGCGCCGTCACGTAGTTGAACTGGTCGATCTTGGCGACGATCGCCGCCATCGCGATCCCGAAGCCGGCGAAGCCGAGCGCGGTGACGAAGCCGAAGAGGGGGACGAGCAGCATCCCCGGCGTCGGGTCGAGACCGAAGGCGAAAGTGACCAGCAGCGGGAAGCAGCCGTAGAAGCCGGCGCGCAGGCCGATCCAGAGCATCTCCGCCGTGACCAGCTCCTCGACGTCGACCGGCGCCGCCAGGATCGCTTCGTAGGTGTTCTGGAAGCGGTGCTTGACGAAGGTGCCGAACATCGCCGGCAGGGCGCTGGAGAAGATCACCGCCGTCGCCACCATGCCGGTGCCGACGAACTGGATGTAGTCGACCCCGTCGACTTCGTCGACCAGGGTGGCGCCGAGGCCGAGGCCGAAGGCGAGCAGGTAGACGATCGGTTCCAGCACGCTGGAGAAGGTCGTGCCCTTCCAGTAGGTGCGGAAGTTCGCCACCTCCCGGCTCATCACGCCGGCGATCGCAGCCGGTTCGAGCCGCCTCATTCCGCCTCCTCCCCGGTCAGCAACACGAAGACGTCCTCGAGCGTGGCGGCGCGGACGACCGCCTCCGCCGGCACGGCACCGTCGCCGGCGCGCTCGGAGCCGACGATCGCGATCGCCGGACCGGCCGGGCGCACCCGCAGGCCCGTCGCCTCGGCCTCGGCCCGCAGCTCGGCGAGGCGGTCAGGCGCCGCGTAGAT
This sequence comes from Solirubrobacterales bacterium, assembly GCA_035762685.1. Lineage (GTDB taxonomy): Bacteria > Actinomycetota > Thermoleophilia > Solirubrobacterales > 70-9 > VAYN01. The sequence goes on from DASTNW010000041.1 coordinate 5,303, forward strand.
CTCCGCCGTCTGGCGGCCGGCGTGGGCGGCGATCAGGTCGGCCGGGCGCCCGCGGCTGATGATCTGGCCCTTGGCCATCACCGCCACCTCGTCGGCGAGGCGCTCCGCCTCCTCGATGTAGTGGGTCGACATCAGGATCGTCGTGCCGCGGGATTTGAGCTCGCCGATCAGCGTCCAGAGCTCGGTGCGGATCTGCGGGTCGAGCCCGACCGTCGGCTCGTCGAGCAGGACCAGCTTCGGCTCGTGGACGAGGCCGCGGGCGAGGAGCAGCCGCCGGCGCATCCCGCCGGAGAGCTCGTCGACGGCGTCGCGGCGGCGGTCGCGCAGGCGGGCCAGGTCGAGCGCCCGGTCGACCGCGGCGCCGACGTCCTCGACCCGGTACAGGCGTGCGTAGACGGCGAGGTTGTCCTCGACGGTGACGTCGACGTCGAGGTTGTCGAGCTGGGGGACGACGCCCATCTCGGCGCGGGCCGCCTTGGAGTCCTTGGGCAGCACGTGTCCCAGCACCCGCAGCTCGCCGGCGTCGGCCAGCGCCTGGCCGGTCAGCAGCCGCATCGTCGTCGACTTGCCGGCGCCGTTGGGGCCAAGCAGGCCGAGGCAGATGCCCTCCGGCACCTCGAGGTCGAGCCCGTCCACCGCGGTGATCGGGCCGAAGCGCTTGATCACGCCGCTGAGTTCGATCGCCGCCATCGCGGCCCGATGCTTGCACGGCGACGATCTCGGCGATCTCCGCCACTGCCCAGACGCCGCGGGGGAGGCTGGCTCGGCTCAGGCGGAAGCGAGCCGCTCGGCCAGCCAGAGGTCGCAGAGCCAGTCGCTCTGTCCGCCGCCCTTGCGGGTGACGACGATGCCGTCGGGGCCGCCGGTGGCCTTGACGCTTTTCCAGCGAGTCGAGTTGGGGACCGCCTGCAGCGCCTTGGCGAGCGCCGCGGGGGCGTCCTTGCCCGGGCGGACGCGGCCGTCGCGCGATTTCGCCTCGAACTCGGGGACGGGCGTACGGACCGTGACCTCGCTGGTGCTGTGGACCTCGCCGCTGCCCAGCCGCACCGACACCGGCCGTCCGTGGCGCTCGCCCCGCAGCACCAGGGCGCCGTGGACCTTCGGTCCCATTCGCGGGGTGACCGGATCGCGCATCTCGATGCTGACCTCGGGCCGCTCGACCACCTCCAGCCCGAGCGGCGCCATCGCCTGCCCCACCTTCTCGTAGCCGCTGTCTAGCTCGCCGCCCGGGGCGAGGGCGCGGACGCTGCCGTAGACCGCCGCGATCGCGATCAGCGGGCCGCCGATCAGCAGCGGCACGAAGCTTTCGAGCAGGTAGATCGGCGGCACCGTGAGGAAGATCAGCAGGGTCACGATCATGCCGAGGCGGAGGCTGCGCCGGCCGGCGTCCCACATCTGGGCGCGGGCCTGGATCGCCTCGCGGCCGATCGGCTTCACCGCCAGGGCCGCCCAGAGCTGTGGCTCTTCCATCGTCGTCGGGTTTTCGATCTGCCGGCCGCCTTCGGCCGCGGCGCGTTCGGTGCCGCGGGCGCTGCCGCTGGCGACCCGCTCCATGTCCGACCGCTGCAGGGCGAAGAGGACGATCATGAAGGCGGCGAGCACGCCGAAGATCAGCGCGTAGGTCAGCTTCGGGTCGCTCTGCCCTTCGCCGGTGGTGAGGGCGATGACGACGACCAGGGCGGCGACGACGATGACGCCGATCAGCCCGAAGCGCGAGGAGCGCTTGAATCCCCCGGAGAACACGGCGGCAGGCTACCTTCGCGGTTCAAGCGGGGCAACGCGGATGCCGATGGGCCGGCATGCCAAATCGCGCGCGTCTCCTCAAGCTCGTCCCGCTCACGCTGATCTTCCTGGTGTTCGCCACCGGTTCGCTGGCCTCCGCTCGCTACGTGCGACCGGCGGCGGTCCCCGACGGCCGCTACGGGAAGGTGCAGGGCGACGAGCTGATCGGCTTCAAGGTCGAGGACCGCAAAGTCACCGACTTCTTCTTCAACATGCGGATGCAGTGCCACAACTCGGAAACGGGCGAAGACTACGACCGCTATTTCAGCGGCAGCGAAATCAGCGGCGGCCGCGCCAACTTCAACGGCAAATGGTCACGCGAGTACGCGCAGACCGACGGCGGCCGCAATGGCAGCGGCCTGGCCGAGGTCAACTTCAGCCGCACTCGCGGCGTGCTCGCCTCGATCTCGGTGGTGGCACCGGCGCCGTTCGAAAGCTTCGAGGACTGCTTCGGCTTTCTCGCGCTCAAAGTCAGGCGCGGACCGCTCGGCCCAGCCAGCTGACGGGTGGCCGCGGTGCTCGATGAGCGCTGGATCCGCTCGCTGCACGTCGAGTCGATGCGGCGGGCGGACCTGCACGCCGAGCGCGAGCCGCATGTGCTCTTCCAGGCCTCGACGATCGGCGCCCTGCTCGACGGCGCCTTCGACGGCGACCTCAGCTTCGCCGAGCTGGCCGAGCACGGCGACCTTGGGCTGGGAACGCTGAACCGGCTCGACGGCGAGATGATCGCCCTCGACGGCGAGTTCTTCCGCGCCGACGTCGACGGCGGCATCCACCCGGTCCCTGCCGCGGCGAAGACGCCGTTCGCGGTGGTGACGCGGTTCGACCCGCAGATCGACGCGCGGATCGAGGGGACGCTCTCCCACCGGGAGCTGCTGGCGCGGCTCGACGAGCTGACGCCGCCGGGCACCTCCTCCTGCGCAATCCGCCTCGACGGCCGCTTCGACCTGGTCCGCGCCCGCTCGGTCCCGGCCCAGAGCCCGCCCTACCGGCCGCTGACCGAGGTCGTCGCCGACCAGCACGTCTTCGAGTTGACCGACGTCGTCGGGACCGCGCTCGGCTTCCGCTTCCCTACTTACGTCAAGGGGATCGAGGTGGCCGGCTACCACCTTCATTTCGTCGATGACGACCGCGCCCGCGGCGGCCACGTCCTCGACTCCACCGCGGCCGGGCTGCGCGCCCGGCTCGATCTCTCCGACGACCTCCACGTCGAGCTGCCACCCGGGGTCGACCTCGCCGACCCCGGCCTCGCCGCCGCCACCCACGCCGCGGTCGAAGCGGTCGAGGGCGGCTGACGGCGCGGGGTCAGCAACGGCGGTAGACGCGCCAGGACTCGTTCTCGGCGATCGGTCGGAACCCGGGGGGGGCGTCGAGCGAGAAGCGGGTGGGGTCGTTGGGGTCGAGGACGAAGTTGTGGATGACGAAGTCGCTGGCGGGGGCGACGAAGTAGCCGCGGGGCGGAACCCCTTCCTCGCTGGCGCTGACGATCTCGGTCGGCCGCACGTCGAGGCCGAAGGCGAGGCGGGGGACGGCGCGGTGGTTGGGCACCGCGATCTCGCCGCAGAGCGGCTCGAAGGCGCCGGCGTCGACCAGGTCGGTGAGGTCGCCCTCGATCCGGGCCTGGTTGGTGAGGTCGGTGTCGACGCGCGAGTCGAGGTCCCACTGGTTCGGCGCCCAGACGACGAACATCAGCGCGACCAGGCCGGAGAAGAGCTGCCAGCGGCGGCGCCAGGGGTCGCCGGGCCCCAGCAGCCGCCACCCGAGTAGGCCGAGGGCGGCGAAGATCGCCAGCACCGCGGCGGCGAGCATCGTGTAGCGGGGGAGGATCGCCAGGCCGCCGCAGGCGAGCAGCGCGAAGGCGGCGAGGGCGAGGGCGGCGGCCGCGACGCCCAGGGTCGAGCGCTTGCGCAGGAAAGCGAGGCCGAGCACGACGCCGCCCGCGGCGCCGACCATGCCCGGCCACTGCAGCACCTCGCCGAGCCGGCGCGGCCCGTAGAGGACGAGGTCGACCGGCCCCGTCTGCCGCTCCAGCGTCTCGACCGTCTCTTTGGTCCCGGTCCAGGAGTAGGTCGGGCTGCCGGCCGTGATCCAATCGAAGAGCCCCCAAAGCACCGGCCCCGCCACCGCGAGCCCCGCCAGTCCTAAGAGCTCCGAGCGCGAGCGCTCCCCCCGCCACCGCAACAGCCCGCCGATGGGCCGATTTCCCTCGTCATTCGTGGGTTTTCGGCCCATCGACCCGCAGTCGAACGCTAGCCACGCCCAGTAGGCGGCGGCGAAGAGCCAGGCCTCGGGGCGGAGGAGGCCGGCGGGGACGAGCAGGGCGAGGACGGGCCAGCCGGCGCGGGGGCGCTTGGCCTCGACCAGCAGCGCGCCCAGGCAGAAGGCGATGTAGGGGAGGTCGATGTAGGCGCGCAGGCCGTTGGAGAGGTAGGGGGCGCGGGTGAGGACGATCGCGGCGGCGACGGCACCGATCCAGCGGTCGAACCAGATCGCCCCGAGGCGGTAGACGAAGAAGCCGATCAGGCCCAGCGAGGCGTAGGCGACGACCATCGTCACCGTGATCGCGCCGTCGCCGAGCGGGGTCGCGACGAGCCCGAGGAGGTCGGTCAGCGGGTGCGGCGTCGGCGGCAGCGCCGAGCCGTAGTCGGGGCTGACCCCGTGCGCAAGTTCGCGGCCCCAGACGAGGGCGTAGATCGTGTCGTAGTTGGGGAAGCCGACCGGGAACAGCGCCAGCAGCACGGCGCTCACGGCAGCGACCCAGGCGGCCGGCACGAGCCAGCTAGAGACCCTCGGTGGCACGCGCGCACGCTATCGGGGCGGCCGGTGGCCGTGGATACACTGGCCGCAGTCCTTGATGACCGAGTCGACCTCTCTATATAGACGCCACCGCCCGGGCTCCTTCGACGAGGTCGTCGGCCAGCAGCACGTGGTCCGCACCCTGCGCAACGCGGTCGAGCGGGACAAGGTCCACCACGCCTACCTCTTCGTCGGCTCGCGCGGCACCGGCAAGACCTCGATGGCGAAGATCCTCGCTCGCTCGCTCAACTGCGAGCGCGGCGGGCCGACCATCACCCCCTGCGGCGAGTGCGAGTCCTGCGTGACCATCGCCGCCGGCACCTCGATCGACGTGATCGAGATGGACGCCGCCTCCAACCGCTCGGTCGACGACGTCCGCGACCTGCGCGAGCGGGTCGCCTACGCCCCGGCCGGCGGCCACTGGAAGGTCTACATCCTCGACGAGGCGCACATGCTGACCAAGGAGGCCTGGAACGCCTTCCTGAAGACGCTCGAGGAGCCGCCGCCGAACACCGTCTTCGTCCTCGCCACGACCGAGTCGCACAAGGTGATGGCGACGATCGCCGACCGCTGTCAGCGCTTCGATTTCCAGCGTCCCTCGTTGGAGCAGATCTCCGAGGTGCTGACTCGGGTGGCGGCCGCCGAGTCGATCGAGGTCGAGGAGGGGGCGGTGGCGACGATCGCCCGCTCCGCCCAGGGCAGCTTCCGCGACGCGCTCGGCACGCTCGACCAGTTAGTCGCCTTCGGCGGCAGCGCGGTCGGCCTCGACGACGTGCTCGAGATGCTCGGCGCCGCCGACGCGGAGCTGCTGTTCGAAGCGGTCGACGCGGTGATCGCCGAGGACCCGAAGGGGGTGCTGCTCGGGGTCGAGAGGATGGCCGGTTCCGGCCGCGACCCCTCCCAGTTCGCCCGCGACCTGCTCGCCCACCTGCGCTACCTGCTCGTCACCCAGACGACCGGCGAAGTGCCGGACTCCTTCGTCGTGACCGCCACCGACTCGGCCCGGCTCGAAGCGCAGGCCGGCTCGATCGGGGCGGCGACGCTGGTGCGCACGATCGACGAGCTGGCGAATGCGCTGACCGCGGTCCGCGAGGGGGACGACGCGCGGATGGCGGTCGAGATCGCGCTGCTCAAAGCGGCGCGGCCGGATTTGGATCCCAGTACCGAGGGGTTGCTGCGGCGGGTCGAGCGGTTGGAGGGGCAGCTTGGGGGCGGGTCGCCGGCGGGGCCTGTCGGGGAGGCCACCGCTGACGATCCACCTCCGGCCGTCGAGGAACACGCCCCGGTGCCTGCCGCAGAAGACGACCCCCCTCCGACTGAAGAGGAAGAGGCGGAGCCGTCGCCGGAGCCCCAGGTCGCGGAGACAGCGGACCAGGGCGTCGAGTTGGGGCTGGGGGAGATCCAGCGCGTTTGGCCGGCCGTCCTCCAGAAGCTGGGGGAGACGGCGCCGGCGTTGGCGGCGACTTTCGAGGGGGCTCATCCGGTGGCCCTGGACGAGGAGGGGCTCAAGATCGGGTTCCCCGCCGACAAGACCTTCAACAAACGCAAGGCGGAGGGGCCGGAGCGGCGCGAGGCGGTCACGGCGGCCTTCGAGGCGGTAGCCGGTCAGGCGATTCGCCCCACTTACGTCCTCCTCGACGGCGAAAGTGCGACGCCGGAGGCGTCCACGCCCGAGGAGAAGGGCAGCGGGGTCGACGAGGACGCACTGTTGGAGAAGATGAAGAGCGAGTTCGACGCGGAGGAGGTCGGTTAGGTGGCACGAGGAGGCGGGCCCGGGGGCTTCGACGTCAACGCCCTGATGAAACAGGCGCAGCAGATGCAGGACCAGATGCTGCAGGCGCAGGAGCAGTTGAAGGAGGAGACGGTCGAGGCCAGCGCCGGCGGCGGCATGGTCAAGGTGACGATGGGCGGCGACCTGACCCTGCGCGCGATCTCCATCGACCCCGAGGCGATCGACCCCGAGGAGGCCGAGATGTTGGCCGAGATGGTCCAGGCCGCGGTCAACGAGGGGCTGCGCGCCGCGCAGGAGCTGGCCAGCTCGAAAATGGGCGGGATCACCGGCGGCCTCGGCGGCCTGCCGGGAATGTGAGCGCGGAGGGCCCGGCGCCACTGGCGCGGCTCGTCGCCGAGCTCTCGCGCCTGCCGGGGATCGGCCAGCGGACCGCCCAGCGGCTCGCCTTCCACCTGCTGCGGGCACCGGACGAGGAGGCGTTCGCGCTCGGCGACGCGATCCGCGAGGTGAAGGAGAGGGTCGGCCTCTGCGAGGAGTGCTTCAACCTCGCCGAGGGCCCGCGCTGCCGCATCTGCGCCGACCCGGACCGCGACCGAGCGACGATCTGCGTGGTCGAGGAGCCCGCCGACGTGATCCCGATCGAGCGCACCCACGAATACCGCGGCCTCTACCACGTGCTCGGCGGCGCCCTCTCGCCGATCGACGGCGTCGACGCCGACGACCTGAAAATCTCCGAGCTGATGGAGCGGGTCGAGCGGGGCGGCGTCAGCGAGGTCGTGCTCGCCACCAACCCCACCACCACCGGCGAGGCGACGGCGCTGCACATCGCCGAGGGCCTACGGGGCAAGGTCACGGTGACCCGCCTGGCCAGCGGCCTGCCGGTCGGCGCCGATCTCGAGCACGCCGACGAGGTAACGCTTGGCAAGGCCCTGGCCGGCCGCCGCAGCCTCGATTAGCCCCAAATTGGATATTCGTCCTGGACGACCGTCGCGCCGCAAATAGCGACTTTTTGCCGTGCCTACGTCCGCCGCCTCCGCCAAGGTCAGGACGTGGCGAGCCACTCTCGTACAGGCAGCGGAAGCGAGAACGGCTCACCGGCGGGCCGGATCGCCCGTGAGGTCTCCTCGCTGCAGGCCTCGCTGCTCGCCAAGCTGCGCCAGGAGTTGGACGGCAGCGGGCCGGAGGAGTTCGCGGCCACGGCGGCGCGGCTGGCCACCGACTTCGGTTCGGTCACCGCGACCGCGGTCGACGCCGCCTACGAGCAGCAGGTGGACGCTCCCGCTCCAGACGAGCAGCGCGAGCTATCCAGCCTCTACCGGCCCGGCCACATGCGGCGCCGGCTCGATCAGCTTGCCGAGACCAACCGCCGCTATGGGCACCCGTTCGCCCTCGCCGTCTTCGACGCCTCCGGCCCGGAGACGCGCAACGGCAGCAGCGGCCAGGAGACAGTGCTGGCGATCGTCGGCGCGGCGCTGCGCGACAGCATCCGCATCGTCGACGAAGCCTTCCGGCTCGAGGAGGACGCGATCTGCGTCCTCGCGCCCAACCTGCGCACGGTCGAAGCGGTGCAGATGGCGGAGCGGCTGCTGGGCCAGCTCGACGACCTCGAGCGGGCGGGGGGGCTGCGGATCAGCGTCGCCGCCGGCGTCGCCGCCTGTCCCGAGCACGGTGCCGACGTCGAGGGGCTGCTGCAGAAGGCCGACGCGGCGATGTGGCGGGCGCGCGCCCTGGGCCAGCCGGTGGGAGTCGGCGCCCTGGAACCCGTGCAAGATCGCTGACAGATTCCCGAAATCTGTCCATAACCGGTGTAAACCCGCGTTTGCGGTGGCAGAATCCCCCGCAGATGTCAGGAATCCGAACCAACGCAGCCGCCGAAGTGCTCGGCGTCAGCCCCAACACGTTGCGCAGTTGGGAGCGACGCTACGGCTACCCGACGCCGAAGCGCACCGTCGGCAACCACCGCAACTACGAGTTGGTCGAGTTGCAGACCCTGCGTGACGCGCTCGCCCAGACCGGCAACATCTCCTCGGCGATCGAGCTGGCCCGCCAGCGCCAGTCGGCGCCGGCCAGCGGCGGTGAGCTGCTCGCCGCCTTCGAGAGCTTCGACGAGGACGCCGCCGACCGCGCGGTCGAGGAGAGCCTGGCGCTGCGGCCGCTGGAGCGCACGGTCGAGGAGCTGCTGCTGCCGGCGATCGACGAGCTCGCCGCCGACCCCGACCGCGCCGCCGAGCTCGAGTTCGGCGCGCGCTGGGCGACCGGCTGGCTGCACGGCGCCCGCCGCCTCGCCTCCGCCGCCTCGCGCCCGGCGGGGATCCTGCTGTTCGACTCGAGCCACGGCCAGGACGCCGAGGAGGTCCACACCCAGGCCCTCGACCTCGCCCTGCGCCGCGCCGGCTTCCGCGTCCTCGTCCTCTCCAACGAGCTCGGCGACGAGCGGCTCGAGCGCGCCCTTGGCGCCCTCGACCCGACCGCGATCGTGCTCTGCGGCCCGGGCGCCGAGACCCAGGACGCCGTCCGCCTGGTCCGCAAGATCCGCGAGCTCGGCTTCGTCGCTCCGCTCTACGGCTTCCGCGCCGCCGGCCTGATCGGCGCCGCTGTCCCCTCCGCGGGCGAGAGTCCGAGCCAGGTCACCGGCATGCTCAACGCCGACCTGCGCCGCCGCGCCGCCCAGGCCTTCGCCTAGGCCCTCCAGGGGCAGTCTGCTGAAGGATCAGCCGCTGGAGCGCTGATTGCCCAGCAGCGGCCAGGCCAGCGCCGCGGCCAGGAAGGCGATCGCGGCCGCCACCGCCAGCACCGCCTGCAGCCCGTCGACGATGCCGGTCCTCGGGTCGAGCGCCTGACCGGCGCGGTGCTCGAAGATCGCCCCGAGGCCGGCGATACCGAGCGCGATGCCGAGCTGGCGAAAGGTGTTGTTGATGCCGGAGGCGAGGCCGCTGCGCTCGACCGGCAGCACGCTCACCATCGCCGCGGCGAGGGCCGGGCTGATGATCCCGATCGCCAGGCCGCCGACGAGCAGGCCGGGCAGCAGCACGGTCCAATCGCTGCCGGCGTCGATCGAGCGCATCAGCAGCAGCCCGGTCCCGATCAGCACCAGCCCGGTGGTGAGCGGGACGCGGAGCGGCCAGCGGCCGGAGAGCCGGCCGGAGATCGGCGCGACGACGACCAGGACCAACGTCAGCGGCAGGATGCGGAGCCCGGTCTCCGTCGGGGAGAAGCCGAGGCCGCTCTGGAGGTAGATCGCCAGGAACAGGATCAGCGGATAGAGGGCGACGGACTGCGCGAAGGCAACCAGGGCCGTACCGCTGAAGGCGGGAATCCGGAACAGCGAGAGCGGCAGCATCGGAGCGGGGGAGCGCAGCTCGACCGCCACGAAGGCAACGAGCAGCACGGCCGCGCCGATCAGCGAGCCGGCGATGGGGAGGCTGCCCCAGCCGTCCTCGTTGCCGCGGATCAGGCCGTAGGTGGCGAGAAAACAGGCCGCTGCAAAGGTCGTCATCCCGGCGAGGTCGAGCGGTCGCGGACGCTCGTCGCGCGACTCGGGCAGCGAGCGCAGGGTGAGCCAGCTCAGCAGGGCGCCGAGCGGCAGGTTGACGAGGAAGATCCAGCGCCAGCTCAGCTCGTCGGTCAGCAGCCCGCCGACCAGCGGCCCGATCGCCAGCGCGGCCCCGGTGACGCCGCCCCAGATGCCGAGGGCGAAGCCGCGCTCGGCGTCCTGGAACTCGTTGGCGAGCAGAGCCAGGGAGGCGGCGAACATCGCGGCGCCACCGACGCCCTGGGCGCCGCGGGCGAGGTCGAGGAAGAGCGGCGAGGGCGCGACGGCGCATAGCGCCGAGCAGGCGGTGAAGAGGGCCAGCCCGGCGGCGAAGATCGCGCGCCGCCCGATCCGGTCGGCCAGCACGCCGGCGCCGAGCAGGGTCGCGGCCAGCATCAGCGCGTAGGCGTCGATCACCCACTGCATCTCGGCGAAGCTGGCGTCGAGGTCGCTGCCGATCGCGGGCAGGGCGACGTTGACCACGGTCACGTCGAGGAGCAGCATCGCCGTCGCCGCCGAGACGACGAGCAGGGTGGTCCAGCGCTCCCGGGTCACGCGGGGTTTGTAGCTAGCCGCGGTCCATTTCGTCGAGCAGTGCCTCGACCCGCCGTGCGATCTCCTCGCGGGTGGCCCGCACCGTCTCGAGCGGCTGGCCCTTCGGATCGGGCAGGTCCCAGTCGACGTAGCGGACCCCCGGCACGTAGGGGCACTCGTCGCCGCAGCCCATCGTCACCACCACGTCCGCCCACTCGGCGTCCTCTCGAGCCAGCTCCCTCGGCCGGCGGTCGGCGAGATCGATGCCGAGCTCGTTCATCGCCTCCACCACCTCGGGGTGGACGCGCTCGCCGGGCGTCGTCCCCGCCGAGCGCGCCTGGTGGCGCCCCGCGGCCGCCCGCGTGAACAGCGCCTCGCTCATCTGCGAGCGGCCGGCGTTGTGGAGGCAGACGAAGAGGGCGTTGGCCATCTCGGGCCTGACCCTACCGAGGCCGGAGTGACCCCTCTGTCACCAACTGGAGACGATCTGGATACGCCCTGGATACAGAGTTGTAACGGGGTCGTAGAAGTTCGGTGAACGCGCTTGACAGAGCCATATCCGGGCCACAAACCTGGCGCCGGAAAGGTTCAGTCGATGAAAGGAATCACTCGCATGAGCGACACGACGAGTGCGCCGAAGAGAGGCGCGCGAGCCGCCAGGGCCGGGCTTCTCGCCCTCTCGCTGGCGGCACTGGGGGCGATCGGTCTCGCCCCCCAGGCAAGTGCCGATTTCACCTCCGCCAAATGCGCGGGAACGAACCTCGACGGCAACGGCGCAAGCTTTGCCAAAGGGGCGCAGGAAGTCTTCAACTTCAACTTCAAAAACCTCTACTGCGCTGGCTCTGGCCTCAACGTCGCTTACAACGCGAACGGGAGCGGCGCCGGCATCGAAGGCGCGCAGCTGCGCAACAGCGCTTCCCGTTTCTGGGGTTCTGACGACCCGCCCACGCCTACGCAGGTGGCGCTGATGAACTCGGGCGCGGTCAAAGTCGGGGAAGAAATCAAAGCCGACGAAGTCGAAAGCAACAACGGCAAAACCCACGTCTTCCCGATCGCCGCCGGCGCCATCGCACCCCTGGTCAACTTCCCCGAGGGCTGCGACCCGGAAAAACTCGCCGACAAGTACCGCACCGTCTCGGCCGCTCAGATCACCGGCAACGCGGCGCTCAAAGGCATCCTCCGGGTCCGCTTCACGAAGCAGAAATTCGAGAAAGTCTGGTCCGGCGGCGAAAACGTCAAGTGGAGCGAAGCGTTCCCGGAACTGGCTCCCCAGGGCCTTCCGTGCGAAGTGCCGATCATCCGTGTCGTCCGCTTCGACAAATCCGGGACCACCTTCGGCTTCAAGGACTATCTCCGCACGATCGACCCGGTCGAAGGGTGGACGACCACCTACGAGTCGGGGAACGCGAAAATCGGCAACCGCCAGTGGCCGAACGCGACCTTCGGCAAACGGGACGACTGCGGCAACAAAAACGGCGTCCAGGACGCCGGTGATCCGGAAGGCCCGGGCAGCGTCAACGATTTCGAAGCCGGGAAAGAAAAACAGACCGACTTCCTCACCTCCGCCTGCGCCAACGGCAATGGCGAACTGGTCAAAAAGCTGATCGAAACCGACGGTTCGATCGGCTATTCCGATATCGCCACCGCCCGCAACGCGAGCCCGACCCTGGCGGTCAACGCCTCGCTGGGCACGGCGCCGACCACGCCCTACTGGACCCAGGTCCAGAACGGCACCATCGCGGTCGGTTCCGCGGAGGAAGGCGAAGGCAAAGGGTTCACCGAGCCGACCTTCGACGAAACCAACGGCTTCAAGACGACGGCGGCCACCAACCCGCTGCAGAAGGGGGCCAACTGCAAATCCGCCGGCATCTTCCAGGGCACCCCCGGGGACAGCTTTGGCGACTGGTCGAAAACGAGCGGCGTCAACGCCAGCAGCGGTTTCGGGATCTGCACCCTGACCTACGCCCTGGTCTTCGACGACAACGCCGCGGTGTTCGGCAACACCCCGGAAGAGGAGGGCAAGGCACGCTCCCTCAAGGACTACGAGGAAAGCATCGTCAGCGACGGTGGCCAGTCGCAGCTGTTCGCGGCTGACTACGCGCCGCTGCCGGCCTCCCTGCTGACGCTCTCGCGGACCGCCGTCTCCTCGATCGGCTGGAACAAGAGCAGCACCGTCACCAAACCCGGTACGGGCGGCGGGACCGGCGGCGGGACCGGCGGTTCCGGCGGCGGTGGCGGCACGGTGATCGTCAGCAACCAGTTCTCGATCACGAAAAAGACGATCTCCTCGAAAACCGGCAGCGCGACCTTCACGGTCAAACTGCCGGGCGCCGGCAAGCTCGGTGTCCTCGGCACCGCCAAATCCGGCAAAAAAACCGTGAAAGTCGGCAGCGTCACCCTCACGGTCGGCAAAGCCGGCACCTACACGGTGACGCTGAAACCGACCGGCGCGGCCAAGCAGATGCTGAGCAAGACCGGCTCGTTGAGGGTCAACCTGACCTTCACCTTCTCGCCGGTCGGCGGGGCGGCGAAAACCGCCACGAGCTCGGTGACTCTGAAGCTCGCGAAAAAAGGCGGGGGCAAAAGTTAGGCAGCCCCCGCCCCATCGCCGGCGCGGCACGGCGCCCGGGCTCCAGGTGGGCCCGGGCGCCGTGCCGGTG
>DASTNW010000042.1:0-48309 GCA_035762685.1 Solirubrobacterales bacterium
GGTCGCCTGCTCGGAGCTGGTCACGGGGGTCGGCGCCGACCGTCACTGGATCAGCGGCATGAACTGGTACCACCGGCTCGAGCGGCGCTACGTCGAGTACGGCTCCTCGCTCGAGGCGACCCGCGCCTTCGGCGTCTTCCGGGCGCTCTACGACCTCGTCTACAACATGAACCTGGCGCACCTCAGCCCCGAGGTCGAGACGCTGTTCGAGCGGCTCGACGACGCCGGCGCGCGCACCGCCTGCACGCCGTTCCTGATCTACCGCGGCCGTCACCGTCACCAGGTCTCGCTGGAGGGGCTGATGCGACGTGCCGTCGACGCGACCAAGCTCAAGTTCCGCCACCACACCTGGGGCCCGCGCGAGCTCTTCTACGGCGACCTCTACGCCAGCCGCGAGGTGCCCTGCCGGTCGACCTCGATCCCCGGCGCCCGCGACGGCTACGCCGCCTGCTGCTCGGCCGAGTTGCTGCAGGAAGACGGCTACGACTTCCTCCTGCTCTCGCTGCCCGACAACGACAACTACTCGCACCGGCACGGGCCCGAGGCTTCGGTCGAGTCGATCGCCAAGACCGACCACTGCTTCGCCAAGCTGGTCGAGGCCGGTGGCGGCCTCGACGCCTTTCTCGAGTCGCACGCGCTGGTCCTCGTCGCCGACCACGCCCAGACCCCGGTCCACCGCGGCCTGCCCCTGGCCGAGTTGCTGGGACACGAGTGGTCGGTGCTGCAGCCCTCCGACGACCAGCCCGAGCTGGCGCAGCTGGCGGTCAGCCCGACCGGTCGCGCCGCCCACGTCTACCTGCTGCCGGGTGCGGACGAGCGACCCGAGCCGGCGGCGGTCGCGGCGAAACTGACCGTGATCGAGGGGGTCGACCTGGTTTGCTGGCTGCAGGGGGCCGATGGCCCACCGCTGCGGCGCCAGCGTCCGGGACCGCCCGCCGCCGATGCCTGGGCGGTGGTCGAGCGCGACGGCGCGGCGCTGCGCTTCCGTCCCGGCGGCGAGGTCGCCGACCTGCGCGGCGGCCGCTGGGAGCTCGACGGCGACCCGGGGGTGCTGGCGGCGACGGTCGCGGACGGCCGGCTGCGCAGCGCCGAGTATCCGGACCCCCTTGCCCGCGTCTGGTCGGCGCTCAGCGCTCCCCACGCCGGCGACTTCGTCGTCTCGCTCGCGCCCGGCTTCGAGGCGGTCGACTGGGGCGGCGTCACCCACGCCGGCGGCGGTAGCCACGGCTCGTTGCACGCGGGAGACTCGCTCGGGCCGCTGCTGTTCGTCGGTTGCGGACCGGAGTCCGCGGACGAGCGCGAGCAGTGGACGCTGCGCGACGTCGCGCCGGTCGTGCTCCAACACTTCGGCCTGGGTCCAAGCTGACCGTTTGTCCTTTGTATCCCTCTGGGCGACAAAGGGCAAACGGTCTCCTGGTTTGCTTGCTCGCGGCGGCGCTGTTGCTGCCGGCGTCGGTTGCGACTGCGGCCGTTTCGGAAGCGGAGGCGGTCCGGGTCGCGGGGCGGGACTCGAAGGTGGTCGAGCAGCGACAGCAGCACCCGGGGCTGGCACCCGTCGTGAACAGGGTCGACGGCAACTGGGAGGTCGCCTACTTCGCCGCCGGCGAGCAGGTGGCGCTGGTCGTCGTCGACCCGCGCAGCGGCGTCGTGCGCGAGTCCTGGACCGGCCACCAGGTCGCCTGGAAGATGGCCCGCGGCTACTCCGGCTCCTTCGGCCACAAGCTCAACGCCCCCTACGTCTTCCTCCCCCTCTGCGCGCTCTTCCTGCTCGGCCTGGTCGACTGGCGCCGGCCCTGGCGGGTCGCCAACCTCGACCTCCTCGTCCTGCTCGGCTTCGGTGTCTCCCACTTCTTCTTCAACCGGGCCGAGATCGGCGTCTCGGTCCCGCTCCAGTATCCGGTCCTGCTCTACCTCCTGGGGCGGGCGCTGTGGATCGGCTTCCGCGGCCGCGGCGAGGGCCTGCGCCCGGTCTGGCCGGCCGCCTGGCTGCTGGTGGCGGCGCTCTTCCTGCTCGGCTTCCGGGTCGGCCTCAACGTCGCCGACTCCGGCGCGATCGACGTCGGCTACGCCAGCGTCGTCGGCGCCGACCGCGTCACCCACGGCGAACCGATCTACGACAACTTCCCGGCCGACGTCTCCCAGGGGGACACCTACGGCCCGGTCAACTACTACGCCTACGTCCCGGCTGAGCTGGCCTGGCCCTGGTCGGGCAGCTGGGACGATCTCCCGGCCGCCCACGGCGCCGCCGTCCTCTTCGACCTCGCCACCTTCGCCCTGCTGATCTGGCTCGGCCTCCGCATCCGCCCCGGCCCCGCCGGTCGCCACCTCGCCGCCGTCCTCGCCTTCGGCTGGGCCGCCTACCCCTACACCGCCTTCGCCCTCGAGTCGAACTCCAACGACGTCCTGGTCGCGACGCTCCTCGTCGCCACCCTGCTGGTCCTCCAACGCCCCTTCACCCGCGGAGCGGCCGCCGCCCTCGCGACCTTCACCAAGTTCGCCCCAGCCCTGCTGGCCCCGATGCTCCTCACCTACGAAGCGAAGAAGCGCTCCGTCCTCCTCTTCGCCACGGGCTTCGCCCTGCTGACGACCGTCGTCATGCTCTGGCCGGCAATCGACCCCGGCCTCGCCACCGTCTACGACCGCACCATCGCCTACCAGTCCGGCCGCGACTCCCCCTTCAGCATCTGGGGCCAGATCTCGCTGGAGCCCCTCCGCATCGCCCTCCTAGCGGCCACCGCGGCCCTCTCCCTACTGCTCGCCTTCCGCCCCCGCGAGAAGTCCCTACTCCAGGTCGCAGCCCTGGGGGCCGCGCTCCTGATCGCCCTCCAGCTAACGATGCAGCACTGGTTCTACCTCTACATAGTCTGGTTCTACCCGCTGCTTCTCGTAGCCATGGCGTCCCTGAGAAGCGGGACCGATACACCTCCGAACGGCTTGTACTTCTCGGTCCCGCGGCAAGAGGCGCCAGCTAATACGTCTCCATCCGAGCAAGTTGAGTGAGGAGGGGTATCGGTCCCGCTTCCCCGCCACGACCTCTACGAGGAACCCGGAGGAGCCGGCACCATCACCTGCTCGAACGAGTCAGCCAGCCCCTGCCGGTTGACCTCGACCACCGCCCCCATCACCCAGACGTCCTCCTCGGCCGTCTCGAACCGCGTCGGCATCTGGGTCATCATCGAGGCCAGCGCCTGCTCCGGTTTGACCCCGAGGACGCTGGTCCGGGAGCCGGTCATGCCGACGTCGGAGATGAAGGCGGTGCCGCCGGGCAGCACGCGGCCGT
Source organism: Solirubrobacterales bacterium (assembly GCA_035762685.1). Lineage (GTDB taxonomy): Bacteria > Actinomycetota > Thermoleophilia > Solirubrobacterales > 70-9 > VAYN01. The sequence continues at coordinate 3,281 of DASTNW010000042.1, forward strand.
CGGCCGTCGGCACGTGGGTGTGGGTGCCGAACACGGCGGCCACGCGGCCGTCGAGGTGCCAGCCCATCGCCACCTTCTCGCTGGTCACCTCGGCGTGGAAATCGACCACGACCGCGTCGGCGTCGAGCTGGTCGAGGATGCCGTCGACGGTGTCGAAAGGGGAGCGAGCGACCCTGAGCCCGATCGCGCCGCTGAGGTTGATCACGGCGACCCGCATCCCGCCCGCCTCGACCACGGTGAAGCCGTGGCCGGGGTTTCCCTGCGGGTAGTTGGCGGGACGCAACACCAGCCGCTCGCGTTCTAGGAAGGCATAGGCCTCGCGGTGGCGGTAGACGTGGTTGCCGGTGGTAATGACCCCGGTGCCGACGCCGAAGAGGTCGTTGGCGGTGCGCTCGGTGATGCCGACCCCGCCGGCCGTGTTCTCGCCGTTGACGACGATCAGGTCCGGGGCGTGCTGCTCGCGCAGCGCCGGCATCGTCTCGCGCAGGCCGCGGCGACCGGGGCTGCCGACGACATCGCCGATGAAGAGAACGCGCATGGGGAATTGACCCTATCTGCGAGATTGAGCCGAGTGGCGAACTCGGACCAGATGCGAGAGCGCCTGCGACGGGCACTGGCCTATCCCTACGCCGCCCCGGCCCGCTCCTTCGTCCAGGTCGGCGCGCGGACGCTGGAGCTCTCCGCCGAGGGGTTCGACCCGAGCGGCCGCAGGCCGCTGCTGGCCTACGGCTCCAACGCCGCGCCCGAGGCGCTCACGCGCAAGCTCGCGCCCGAACCGGCGACGGCGCTGCCGCTGGTCCGCGCCGCGCTGAGCGACTTCGACGTCGTCTACTCCGCCCACGTCTCGCCCTACGGCGCGGTGCCAGCGACGCTCCACCGCAGTCCCGGCACCACCGTCACGGTCTTCGTCGCCTTCCCGACCGAGCGCCAGCGAGCGCTGCTGTCGGCGAGCGAGCCCAACTACGAGGAGCGGTGTCTCGAGGGAATCGCCTGCGACCCCGAGCTCGGCGAGCCACTCACCGCGATCGACGCCTTCCTCAGCCGCCACGGCTGCCTCCGGCTCGGCGACTCCGAGATTGCCCTGAGCGCGGTCCCGGCCCGCGCCAGGGGCTTGCCGGCGCTGGCGGAGCCGGAGGTGCTGGAGCGGGTGCGAGCCGCTCTCACCCCCCAGCTCAGCCTCGAGCAGTTCGTCGAAGAGGCCGTCCTGACGGGCGGACGGCCAATCACGCCTCAGTGAGGAGCGCTGGCGCCCATCGCCCGCGCCGCTTGCTCAGACGGCGGCGAAGCGCCGTAGGGCGAGGCGGGCGATCAGCCCGTAGCCGGCGACCAACAGCGCCAGGTGGAGCAGCGGCCCGCCGATCGCGGGGCCGGCCGAGTCGAGCGCGGCGGTCATCGCTTCCAGCGCGGGCTTGAAGGGAAAGACGGCGGTGACGATCTCGATCAGGTCGAAGAGGCCGCCACCGATCGCGCCCGAGGGGACCAGCGAGAGGAAGGCGATCGGCAGGGTGACCATGAAGGCCAGCAGGGAGACTGCGCGGACCTCCCGCGCCGCCGCCCCGAGCGCAGCCCCGGCCGCGGCCAGGGCCGCCCCGCCGGCGAGGACCGCCAGCAGCCAGAGGCCGAACCGGTCCCACTGCAGGGGCACGAAGAACTGCAGACCGGCGAGCATCAGGAGCGTCACCACCAGCCCCACCGCCATTCCCAGCAGCACCTTCTCGCCGAGCAGCGCCAGCGGCGAGACCAGCCCCCGGGTCAGCCGCGGGAAGGCGTTCTCCTCACGCTCCAGCGCCAGCGACCCTGCGACCAGCAGCACCGTGACGAAGGCCAGGGTCAGGGTGGCCGCGACCGCGATGGCGAAGATCTCCAGCGGCGGCGAGGAACCGTCGACGACCTCCTTCTTGACCTCGACCGGCTGCGCCAGGCGCTCGATCAGCGGCTCGGCGACATCGAGGTTGTCGCGCGCCCGGCTGGCGAAGTTCGTCACCTGCCGCAGCGAGGTGCGCAGCGGCCCCGGCGGCAGCGCCGGTTCCAACGCGGTGAGGATCTGTGCGGTTGCGCGCAGCCCGAGCACCTGGACCGCGAGGCCGGCGACGCGGAGCTGCCCCCCGTCGATCAGCAGGTCGAGGTAGCGGCCGCCTTCGACGACGATGCGCCGCGCGATCGCCAGGTTCGCCTGGGCCAGGAGGTTGGAGATGCGTTCGTCGACCAGCCGCGCCTTGACCGGGTCCTCCTCGTTGACGAGCACTTCGACCTTGGGCGTGCGGGGGGTGAGGGTCGAGAGCGAGTTGATCCGGGAGACCAGGTCTTCGGGCAGGACCAGGGCCGCCAGCACGTCGCCGGACTCGACCTTTTCCACCGCCTCCGCACGGTCCTCGACGCGGACGCACTGGACGCGGGCGCAGACGCGGTCGTCGACCCCCGCCGCGGGCAGCTGCTGGCCGCCGACGCTGACCCTGGTCCCGGTTGGGACTTCGTTGAGGAAGGCGACCCGCGGCTTCTCCGGCTCGCGGGAGATCGCGAAGCCGACCAGGACGGCGATCAGGACCGGGTAGGCGACGAGCAGGACCGCCTGCAACGGCGAACGACGGAGGACCTGCAGGTCCTTCAGCAGCAGCCAGCGCATCAGTGCCCCCGGTGGTGGAGGTAGGCGACGAAGGCGGTCTCGAAGTCGCGGTCGGCGGCCTCCGGGGCCTCGGCGCGGACGGCCTCGCGCAGCTCCTCGGCGAGACCGTCGAAGAGCGACTCGCCGTCGGCGAGGACGAGCAGCCGCTGGCCGTAGCGCTCGGCCTCCTGGATGTCGTGGGTGGAGAAGATCACCGTGGTGCCGGCGCCGGCGAGGCCGGAGACGAACTCCCACAGCCGCGCCCGCTGGCGCGGGTCGAGCCCGACGCTGGGCTCGTCGAGCAGCAGCACCGACGGCCGCGAGAGCAGCCCGATCGCGATGTTGACACGTTGCTGGTTGCCACCGGAGAGGCGCGCGACCGTCTCCCGCCGCCGCTCGCCGAGCCCGGTCAGCTCGAGCATCTCCTCGACCGAGCCGGCGGGGTCGTCGTGCCCCTCCAGCCGCGCGAACAGCAGCAGGTTCTCCTCCACGGTCAAGCGCCGGTAGAGCGCCGCCTGCTGCGGCACCCAGCCGACGCTCCCGTTCGGGGACTCGACGCTGCCGCCGTCCGGCTTGACGATCTCGGCCAGGATCGAGAGAAGGGTCGTCTTGCCCGCCCCGTTCGGCCCGATGATCCCCACCACCTCCCCTGGCTCGGCAACCAGGTCGACTCCCCTCAGCGCCTCCCTGTCGCCATAGCGCTTGATTAGTCCCCGTGCCTCCATCGGCCGCGAACGGTACTCGGGAGGAGGGGACGACTGCCCCTCGAACGGCTTGTACTTCTCGGTCAAAAGCGCTCTCGGACGGCCACCCCCGTCCCACCCGAGCAAGTTGAGTGAGAGGGGCAGTCGTCCCCTCCTCCCTAGAATCGCTCTGAGATGCCTTTCCCCGCGACCCGCATGCGCCGGCTGCGCCGGACCGACGCGCTCCGAGGCCTGGTGCGCGAGACCGAGCTCTCGCCGCAGCACCTGGTGCAGCCGCTGTTCGTCGTCGCCGGAGGCGAGGGCCGCGAGCAGGTCGAGTCGATGCCGGGGATCGAGCGCTTCTCGATCTCGGGCCTGGTCGAGGAGGCCGGCCAGGCCGGCGCCGCCGGCGTCGCGGCGGTCCTGCTCTTCGGTGTTCCCGCCGCCAAGGACGAGTCCGGCTCCGGCGCCTACGACGACGAGGGAGTCGTGCAGATGGCGGTGCGGGCGTTGAAGGAGGCGCACCCGGACCTGGTCGTGATCACGGACGTCTGCCTCTGCGAGTACACCTCGCACGGCCACTGCGGCTTCGTCCGGGACGGCGAGGTCGACAACGACATCACCGTCGAGCTGCTGGCGAAAGTCGCGATCTCCCATGCCGCGGCAGGCGCCGACGCGGTCGCTCCCAGCGACATGATGGACGGCCGCATCGGTTCGATCCGCTTCCAGCTCGACGAGGAGGGCCACTCCGACACCCCGATCGTCGCCTACAGCGCCAAGTACGCCTCCGCCTTCTACGGGCCCTTCCGCGACGCTGCCTCCTCGACGCCCGAGTTCGGCGACCGGCGCGGCTACCAGATGGACCCGGCCAACGCTGCGGAAGCGGTGCGCGAGGCCGAGCTCGACCTCGAGGAGGGCGCCGACATGTTGATCGTCAAGCCCGCGACTCCCTACCTCGACGTCGTGCGCCGGGTCAAGGACGCGACCGCGGCCCCGGTCGCCGCCTACCACGTCTCCGGCGAGTACTCGATGCTGAAGGCCGCCGCCGCCAACGGCTGGATCGACGAGCGGGCCGCGGTGCTGGAGACCCTGACCTCGATCCGCCGCGCCGGCGCCGACGCGATCGTCACCTACTACGCGAAGGAGGCCGCGGGATGGCTTCGGTGAAAGTGCCGCAGTCGAAGGCGCGCTCGCGCAAGGACGGTTCGGCGATCCCGCTCGACGAGACCGACAAGCGGCTGATGAACCTGCTGCAGTCGAGCTTCCCCATCGACCCCGAGCCCTTCGCCCTGCTCGCCTCGGAGGCCGAGTTGGAGCTGGACGACGTCCTCGCCCGCACTCAGCGCCTGCTCGACGGTCGCATCATCCGCGAGATCACGCCGATCTTCGACACGCGCGCGCTCGGCTACGAGTCGATGCTGGTGGCGGCGAAAGTCGACGCCGAGCACCCGCAGCGCGCCGCGCAGATCGTCAACTCGCATCCCGGCGTCTCCCACAACTACCTGCGCACCCATGACTTCAACCTCTGGTTCACGATCGCGACGCCGCCCGATTCGGAACTCGGCCTCCCCGGCACGCTGGAAACGTTGATGGAGGAGACGGGCGCCGAGTCGATGCGCGAGCTGCCGACCCTGACCCTGTTCAAGATCAACATGAACCTGGAGATGGAGAAGGGCACCGACGCGCTCGCCGCCGCGGTCGAGGCGGCACCGCCCCGGGAGCTGGAGGCGCAGCCCTACGACGCCGACGACATCGCCCTGATCAAGGCGCTGCAGGGGCCGATGGCAGCGGTCGAGCGGCCCTACGACGAGGCGGCGAGCGAGCTCGGAATCGACACCGAGCGGCTGCTGGACCGCCTGCGGGCGCTGGTCGACCGCAAGATCCTGCGCCGGGTCGCGGCGATCCTCTACCACCGTCGCGCCGGCTTCTCGGCCAACGGGATGGGCGTCTGGAAGGTGCCGGAGGAGGAGATCATGGAGACCGGCGCCCGCATGGCCTCCTTCCGCGGCATCTCCCACTGCTACCAGCGCCCCACCTACGAGGACTGGCCCTACAGCGTCTTCACCATGGCCCACGGGCGCTCGAAGGCGGAGTGCGACGCGATCCTCGACTCGATCGCCGCCGAGTGCGGGATCGGCGCGGACGGCCGCGCCACCCTCTATTCCTCGACCGAGTACAAGAAGGTCCGCCTCCACTACTTCACCGACGACTACGCCCGCTGGGAGGCCGAGCATTCCTAGTCCCGACGGGCTGTTCGAGCGCGCCCAGCGCGTTCTCCCCGGCGGCGTCAACTCCCCCGTTCGGGCGCTGCGGCAGATCGGCCGCGAGCCGATCTTCATCGAGCGCGGCGAGGGCTGTGAGCTGATCGCCGTCGACGGCAGTCGCTACCTCGACTGGGTCGGCTCCTGGGGCCCGCTGGTCCTCGGCCACGCCGAGCCGGCGGTCGTCGCGGCGGTGATCGAAGCGGCGAAGCGCGGCACCAGCTACGGCGCCGCCACCGCGGCCGAGGTCGAGCTGGCCGAGCGGATCGTCGAGCGCGTGCCCGCGGCGGAGATGGTGCGGATGACCAGCTCCGGGACCGAGGCGGCGATGAGCGCCGTGCGCCTGGCCCGCGCCGTCAGCGGCCGCGAGGTCGTGGTCAAGTTCGCCGGCGCCTACCACGGCCATTCCGACGGCCTGCTCGCCGACGCCGGTTCCGGCCTCGCCACCCTGGGCGTCCCCGCCAGCCCCGGGGTCACCGCGGCGCAGGCGGCCGCGACGGTCGTCGTCCCGTGGAACGACCGCGAGGCGGTCTCCCGCGCGCTCGAAGAGCACCCGGTGGCCGCCCTGATCGCCGAGCCGATCGCCGCCAACATGGGCGTCGTCCCGCCGGCCGAGGGCTTTCTCGAGTTCCTCCGCGAGGCGACCCGAAGGGCCGGTGCGTTGCTGATCTTCGACGAGGTGATCACCGGCTTCCGCGTCGCCCGCGGCGGCGCTCAGGAGCTCTACGGCATCGAGCCCGACCTGACGGTGCTCGGCAAGGTGATCGGCGGCGGCCTGCCGGCGGCCGCCTTCGCCGGTCCGCGCGAGATCATGGAGCGGATCGCGCCCGCCGGCGACGTCTACCAGGCGGGGACGCTCTCGGGCAACCCGCTCGCGGTCGCCGCCGGTCTCGCCACCCTGGACCAGCTCGACGCCGCCGCCTACGCACGCCTCGCCGAGCTGACCGAGCGCCTCGCCACGGGCCTGACCGAGCTCGCCACGGGACAGCCGCTGCAGGTCGCGTCCGCTCCGGGCCTGACCACGCTCTTCTTCAGCCCCGAGCCGGTGCACGACTTCGCCGCCGCCCGCGCCTGCGACACCGAGGCCCACGCGCGCTTCTGCCGCGCCATGCTCGCGCGCGGCGTCTACCCGCCGCCGTCGCAGTTCGAGGCCTGGTTCGTCTCGCTCGCCCACGACGAGCAGACGGTCGACCGCACGCTCGCGGCCGCGGCCGAGTCGCTCGCGGAGGCCCTGGGATGAGCGCCTCTCCGGCCGCCGCCCTGCGCCAGCTCGCCGCTCAACTGCGCGCGGAGGAGACGCCGATTTCGCCGCATGTCGTCGAACCCGCCGCCCGCCCGACGCTCGGCGAGCTCGCCGCCGCCGGTCCACGCAGCGCCGCCGCCCCGGCCGAGTACGCGCTGGTGGTGGAGGCGGTCCACGAGGGCTATCTCCTCCACTACGGCGAGCCGCGGCTGCTCGCCGGCCACGACGCCGATCTCGCCCTGCTCGCCGGCGACTACCTCTACGCGCTCGGCCTCGACCGTCTCGCCGCCCTCGGCGACGAGCGCGCCGTCGCCGTCCTCAGCGCCCTGATCGGGCGCTGCGCCCAGTTGCACACGGAGGGCGAGGCCGACTCGGTCCCAGACCTCTGGCGCGCCGCCGCCCGCGAGATCGCCGGGACGGCGGCCTGAGGCCTGGTGCAGCCCGCGCCTATTCGAACTTCGACGAGTCGATCAGGCAGTCGTCGAATTCGAAGCCGAGCACCTGGTTGTTGGCGGTCTTGCCGTTGTGGTCCAGAAGCAGCGAGAGGCGCTGCGCCTTCCCCTTCTTGTCGGCCTTCAGCGCCGTGCCGATTTCGCCCAGCAGCTTCGTCTCTTTGTCGAGGTAGCCGAGCCACTTGCCGAGCTTGGCCGCGTCGGCGGCTGGCTGCGGCACGGCCTTCAGCTGTTTGACGGCCTTGCCGAAGGCACGCGAAGCCTTCGTGAACTGGCCGGCGGCGATGCTCAGCTTGCCCTGGTTGATTTTCTTGCGGACGCCCGCGAGGATCGCTTCGTTGGCTTCGGTGTTCGTCTTGCAGATCGGCTCGACCGCGGCCGCGTAGCTTTCGCGGGTCTGGGTCGGCGAGGTGACGGCGAGCGCGCCGGTGGCGAGCAGCGCGGCCGCTGCCAGCACGGCAGCGGCGAGGGCGAACGTCTTGAAGACTCCGGTGCGAGTGGTCATGCGTCTTTGCCTCCCTGGCTGAGTAGGGCCGTCGTCCCAACATTCGACGGCACGGACGGGATGGTAGCGCCAGCGGCCCGGCGGCTGAGAGCCGGTCGCCGCGCCGAGGCAATAGACTGCATGGCCGAATTCCTCGACGCACGTGGCTGACGAAGCGGACAAGATGAACGGGGCCGAGGAGGCTCCCCGGCAGCGGGCCAAGCCCGCCCCCCCCGGCTATTTCGAGGGCGAGTCGATGACTCGCCGTCGTGCTTTCACGATCGCCGCCCAGGGCCTCGGCGGCATCGCCGGCGCCGCCATCGTCCTTCCTGCCGTCGGCTTCGCCGTCGCCCCGATCTTCCACCGCGGCAAGGAGCGCTGGGAGGGGGTCGGACCGGTCGGCGACTTCGTCGAGGACACCTACCGCCAGGTCGTCTTCACCGAGACCGAGGGGATCGGCGACGCCGGCAAGACCACCGCCTACATCCGCCGCGGCTCGGCGCAGTTCGACGAGGACACGAGCTCCTTCGTCGCGGTCTCCAACCGCTGCGTCCACCTTGGCTGCCCGGTCCGCTTCGTCGAGGCCGCCGGCAATTTCATCTGCCCCTGCCACGGCGGCGTCTACGACTTCCAGGGCAAACGGATCGGCGGCCCGCCGGTGCGGCCGCTCGACCAGTTCCAGACCCGCGTCCGCGGCGGCCAGGTCGAGGTCGGCCCCCGCTACAGCGTCACCTCCCAGCTCGAGCCGGTCCGGGCTCGCGACCCCGGTGAGTTCACCGGCGGGATCTGGGAGTACCTCTACCCGCCGCGGCCCTCGACCTTCCCACCGCCCTGATGCCGAAAATCCCAATCCCCAAGATCCCCGACTCGGTTGTCCCCGCGCCGCTGCGCAAACCGGCCAAGCCGGGCAGCGGCACGCCCCAGGGCCAGGCCCCGCAGGACTTGAAGTCGTCGCCTCCCGAGCGGCAGACGCACGTCGAGCGCCTCACCGGCCAGGCCAAAGAGGCCCCTGCCGACGTCCTCGCCTGGGTCGACCAGCGCACCGGCGCCAGCGGCTTCCTCACCGGGATGCTCTACCGCAAGGTGCCGAAGGGGACCAACTGGTTCTACACGCTCGGCTCCGCCACGCTCTTCGCCTTCATCGTGCAGGCGGTCACCGGCGTCTTCCTGGCGATGTTCTACACGCCCTCGACGACCCAGGCCTACGCCTCGATCGCCCACATCAACAACGAGGTGCCGCTCGGCGCGCTGGTGCACGGGATGCACAAGTGGGGCTCGAGCCTGATGGTGATCCTGGTCTTCCTGCACATGGGCCGCACCTTCTTCTTCGGCGCCTACAAGTACCCGCGTGAGCTCAACTGGGTGATCGGCGTGGTGCTGCTGATCCTGACGATGACGATGGCCTTCACCGGCTACCTGCTGCCCTTCGACCAGCGCTCTTTCTGGGCCTCGGTCGTCGGCATCAACATCAACGGCACCGGCCCCGTCGTCGGCCCCTACCTGAGCGACTTCCTGCGCGCCGGGCCGGAGCTCGGCGCCACCACGCTCTCGCGCTTCTACTCGATCCACATGCTGCTGGTGCCGGGCGCGATCATCGCCCTGATCGGCGCCCACCTCTACCTGGTGGTCAAGCTCGGCACGACGGCACCGCCGTGGGTGCGGGCCGAGCGGCCCAAGGTCGCCGCCCCGGTTGCCCAGCTCGACGCCGGGGTCGAGAGCAACGGCCGCGGCAACGGAGCCTCCTCAGCCTCATGAAGCCGCAGGACAAGCAGGCATACCTGGAGGAGTACGAGCTCCTGAAGAAGAAGGGGAAGCCCTTCTTCCCCTACGCGGTCCTCAAGGACTCGACGATGGCGCTGATCGTCGTCGCCGTGGTGATCGCGATGTCGCTGATCCTCGGCGCCGAGCAGGGGCCGAAGGCCGACCCCACCTCGACCACCTACGTGCCCCGGCCCGAGTGGTACTTCTTCTTCCTCTTCGAGGTCCTGCGCGTGATCAAGCCGCCGGAGCTGGTCCCGATCGCGACGATCGGGATCCCGACGATCTGCATGGTTCTGCTGCTCCTGCTGCCGTTCTACGACCGCGGTCCGGAGCGCCGCCCGGAGCGCCGCCCGATCGCCACCACGGCCGGGATCCTGACGATCATCGCGATGGGCTACCTCACCTTCCTCGGCGCCACCGGCGGCTCGCCGACCGAGATCGAGATGACCGTGGCGCCCCAGTACGAGGCCGGCAAGGAGGTCGTCGCCGGCGCCGGCTGCCTCGCCTGCCACAAGATCGGCGAGAACGGGAACAACGGGCCGGGGCCGGAACTGACCCACATCGCGGCCCGGGTGCCGCGGGCGGCGATCCTGCGCTCGGTCGAAATCGGCCCCGGTATCATGCCTTCCTTCCGCGACTTGCCGCCAAAGAAGCTCAACGAGCTGGCGGACTTCTTATCTTCGCTCGACTGAGGGCACTCAGAGCCGGCGCATCTCGGAGTCCTCGGCCTCGTGGGGTCGCTCACGTAGCTCCGCTACGCTCGCACCCCCACTCGACCTGCGTCCGCCGACCTGCTTGGCTCTGAGCACCCTCACGCGCATGGACACGATCAACGACAACCGTCAATCGCCCGATTTCGCGGGGCAGGTCAACCGCATGTTCGACCGGGTCGCCGGGCGTTACGACGCGCTCAACTCGGTGATGACGGCGGGGTTGCACCACCGTTGGCGGGAGCGGGCGGCGGCGCGGGCGGAGCTCGGCCCCGGCGACTCGGCCCTGGACGTCTGCTGCGGGACCGGAGACCTGACGCTCGAGCTAGCCCAGCGGACCGGCCCCGGAGGCCGCGTCGTCGGTTGCGACTTCTCCGAGCCGATGCTCGACCTCGCCCGCGAGAAGGCCGCGGCCCGCGGTGCCTCGGGCGTTCGCTTCGAGTGGGCGGACGCGCTCCGGCTTCCCTACGACGGTGGGCGCTTCGACGCCGTCACCGTCGGCTTCGGCGTCCGCAACCTCGCCGACCTCGACCGCGGGCTGAGCGAGATGGCCCGCGTCCTCAAGCCCGGCGGCCGTGCCGTGGTGCTCGAGATCACGCAACCGACCCGGCCGCCGCTCTCGGTCTTCTACTCGCTCTGGTTCGACCGCATCGTGCCGTTGCTCGGCTCCTTCTCGAGCGATCCCGAGGCCTACTCCTACCTGCCCGAGTCGGTGCGCAGCTTTCCCAACCCCCGCGAGCTGGCGGGGAAGATGGACCGGGCCGGGTTCGACCGCATTCGCTACTCGGTCTTCGCCGGCGGCATCATCGCGCTTCACAGCGCCGTCCGAGCGTGACCCGGCGCTCCTCTGTGCCACCGCCGGTGACGGCGGTCCTCGACGCCTCGAGCCGCTGGTTGCCGGCCCGCCTCGGCGAGGTGGAGGAGCGGCTGCGGGAGGCGGTCGCCGGTCATGGCGAGCGCCTCGGCGAGGACGCGAGCGCGACGCTGGCAGCGGGAGGCAAGCGGTTGCGGCCGATGCTGGTCTTGCTCTGCGCCGGCGAGCCCGGGGGCGCCGCCTCGGTGCGCGCCGCGACGGCGATCGAGCTGGTCCACATGGCGACCCTCGTCCACGACGACGTGCTCGACCAGGCCCCCCTGCGTCGCGGCCAACCGACCGTGGCCGCCAGCTCCGGTCGCGACCGCGCGACCGCCACCGGCGACCTGCTCTTCTCGCGCGCCTTCGCCCTGCTCGCCGAGGCCGGCGACGCTCGCGCCGTCGCGCTCTTGGCCGAGGCCTCGGTGGCGCTGGCGCGGGGCGAGCTGGCGCAGCGCCAGGACGCCTTCGACCTGACGATCTCCGAACGGCGCTACCTCGATCGCTGCCGCCTGAAGACGGCGAAGCTGTTCGAGTGCGCCTGCCTGCTCGGCCAAAACGCGGTCCCCGGCCCGGCGTCGGGCACGGAGGCGATGGCGGAGTTCGGTCGGGGCATCGGCCTCGCCTTCCAGTTGCTCGACGACGTGCTCGACATCGCCGGCCCGCCGGAGCGGACCGGCAAGGCCCGCGGCACCGACCTGCTCGACGGCACCGTGACGCTGCCGCTGATCGAGGCGGCCGGGGTCGACGCCGGCATCCGCGAGGTCGATCTGCATGCTCTCGACCCGGCCACAGCCGTGCCGCTCTGCGACCGCATCGCGGCGACCGGGGCCCTCGACCGGGTCAGGGCGCGGGCGCTGGAGCTGGTGGCGGCGGCGAAACGTCAGCTCGAGCAGGCCTGCTTTGCGCCGGAACAGCGGCAGTTGCTCGGCCTCGTCGCCGACGGCGTCGTCCAGCGCTACTCCTAGGCGCCGCGCGTCAGCGGAAGTCGTCGGCGCCGATCAGGTCGGCGGCGAGCGCGGCGGCGAAGGCGTCGGCCATCGCCTTCATGTTCGAGTGCTCCAGCGCCTTCAGCTCGTCGGCGAGCTCGTGGGCGCCGAGGTCGAGCTGCTCGTCGAAAGCGTCGATCTCACGCTCGCCGTGGACCCCCTGGCAGCGCCACTCGCACTCCGGGCAGCGCCGCCACACGCGCCAGTGGGTCCGGTCCCCCGCCTGCTCCCAACAGGTCGGCTGCACCAGGCCCGAACCGCACTCCGGGCAGATGTGCAGATCAGGTGCCTGCTGCGTCTGGTTGCGGCTCGGCTCTCTCATGGGTCATCTATCGAACCCAATTCAGCGCGACTTGATCCGCACCTTTCGCAAATTTCACAAAAGAAACCCACTACCGAGTATCTAATTAGCCACGCCTGGCTGATCCGGCCGCCCCTGACGGCCGTTACCATTGCCTAGATGCCCGGAAACATCGGACTTCCCGAGATCGCGATAGTCCTGATCATCGCCCTGCTCGTCTTCGGCCCGAAACGCCTGCCGGAGCTCGGCCGCTCGCTCGGCCGCGGCATCCGCGAGTTCAAAGGCTCGATCGGCGGCGATCACGACGATGCCGAGGACGACAAGCCGAAGCTGGAGCCTTCCCCGCCTGCAGAGGCACCCGGCGACCCGCAGGCCGAGCCCGAGGTCGTCCGCAACAAGTCCAGCTGAGGCTGTCGCGATGGCCCGCCGCGTCAAGGCGGTCTCCCACGAGGACCGCCTCACCCTGGTGGAGCATCTCGACGAGCTGCGCGGCCGGCTGATCGTCTGCATCGCGGTCTTCGGCGTCGCCCTGGCGCTCTGCTTCTGGCAGAACCACCTGCTGCTCGAAATCGCCGCCGGGCCGCTCCCGGACGAGCACGAACGCCTGCTCACCTTCGGCATCACCGAGCCGTTCACGACGACGCTGACGGTCTCGGTCTACGGGGCCTTCGTCCTCGCGCTGCCGTTCGTCCTCTACCAGCTCTACGCCTACGTCCTGCCTGCCTTCAGCCGCTCCGAGCGCCGCGTCGTGCTGCCGATCCTGCTGCTCTTCCCGGTCCTCTTCCTGGCCGGGATCGCCTTTGCCTACTTCGTCGTGATGCCGGCCGCGGTCAACTTCCTCCTCAACTTCAACGACAGCCAGTTCAACGTCCAGGTCCGGGCGCGCGACTACTACAGCTTCTTCTCGATGACCGAGATCGCCTGCGGCCTGATCTTCCAGATGCCGCTGGCGATCATCGCCGTCACCCGGCTCGGTGTCGTCCGGGTCGAGCAGCTGAGCGAAAACCGCCGCTACGCCTACCTGGCGATCGCAATCCTCGCCGCGGCCCTGCCGGGAGTCGACCCGGTGACGATGCTCATTGAGATGGTTCCGCTGCTTGTTCTATACGAGTTGAGTATCTTGCTGGCGCGGGCCTTTGGCCGGCCGGAAGCAGCGGCGGGAGTGGCGGAGCCCTCGACTCAGGAGCACTGAAGGAAGCGATGGCATCGAAAGACGGCGAGCACAAAATGCTCTTCGACCTACGGGGGCGACGGAAGAACGTCGTCAAAGTCGTCTACGCGATCCTGGCGCTGCTGATGGGCGCCAGCCTCTTCCTCGTGATCGGCCCGGCCCCGATCAGCGACCTCTTCGGCGGCGGCGGCTCCGGCGTCACCGCCGCCAGCCAGCTCGAAGAGCAGGCGGAACGGATCGAACGGAAACTGAAAAAAGACCCCGACGACCCGGAACTGCTGCTGGCTGTGACCCGGGCCCGGATCAACGCCGGCAACGCGCTCGCCGTGGTCGACCCCGAAACCCAGACTCTCTTCCTCTCGACCGAGTCGCGCCAGCAGATGGCGCTCGCCTCCGAAAGCTGGTCGAAGTACCTGAAGGCCACGGACGAACCGAGCATCGGCGGCGCCCAGCAGGCGGCGCAGACGTTCTACGGCCTGGCACAGATCTCGACGAGCGTGGCTGAAACGCAGAGCAACCTGCGCGAAGCCGAGCGGGCGCAGCAGCTGGTCGCCGAAGCCCGTCCCAGCTTTGGCAGCCTCAGCACCCTGGCGATCTACCGCTATTACTCGTTCGACTACGAGGGGGCGGACAAGGCGCGGAAACAGGCCGTCGCCGAGGCCCAGACGAAATTCCAACGCGAAGAACTCGCCACCGAATTGGACCAGATCAAAGGCAGGGCCGAAAACTTCCAGAGGCGTCTGGCCCAGGCTGAAAAAGAAGCCGACGCAGCGCGGAAACGAGGCGAACCCGCGCCCAATCCGTTGGCCGAAGGCAACCCGCTCTCCGGCGGCTGAGCCCCTCCGCCCTCAGGGCCTCTTCAGCTCGCAACCGCGGACCGAGTCGAGGCCGGCGCCGCCGTAGCAGCGATCGACGTCGCCGCCGCCAAGCAGGCGATCAGCGCCACGATTGCCTTTGAGCACGTCGCTACCGGCGTTGCCCTTGAGCACGTCTGGGCCGCCGCGGCCGAGCAGACGGTCTTTGCCGCCGCCGCCGAAGACGCGGTCGGCCGCCGAGCCGCCGCCGACGTAGTCGCTGCCCCTGCCGGCGCAGACCAGGTCGCGCCCTGCCAGCGAGACGATCGTGTCGTCGCCCCCGAAAGCGACGACGACGTCACGGCCGCCGGTGGCGACGATGACGTCGGCCGCCGCCGTTCCGACTGCCGTGGCGGCGACGCCACGGCAGGTGGGGGTGGGACCGACGACGACCGTCGTCGCCGTGGCTTTGTTGTTGGACGCGACCGGGTCTTTCTCACGCCCTTTCACCGAGGCCGTGTTGCCGATCGTCCCGACTTTGCGAGGGACGACGGTGATCGTCACCGTCGGCGGGCCGCCGTAGTCGATCGTCGGCGCGTTGAGAACGCCCAGGTCGCAGGTGACTTTCTTTCCTTTCCGCGCACACTGGCCGGCAGTGGCGGTGGCGGAGATGAAGTCGACCCCCTTCGGAAGCTGGTCGGTGACGGTCACGCCGGTCGCCGTGTTTGGTCCGAGATCCTGTACCTGGATCGTGTACGTGAGGGCCGATCCGACGCCGACCGGGTCGGGACCGTCGGCCTTGGTGATTCTCAGGTCGGCCGAATCGGATGGCGCGGCTGACCCGACGGCGGCGAAGCCCACAGCGACTAAGGCAAGCACGGCGGCAAGCACGATTGCAAGGAACCGCATGTGTCCCCGCTCCCCCCTTCCGCGCCCGTCTAAACGTGCGGGTGGAGCAAGTTGCGATGGGCCGTGTAGGGCTCGAACCTACGACCTTGAGATTAAGAGTCTCCTGCTCTACCAACTGAGCTAACGGCCCGGGGCCGGCAAGTATAGGAAGCCGGGCCCGCCCGGCGGCCGGCGAGCTACCGGACGCTGCAGGCCTTTTCGACGCTGCCGTCGATGATCGTGCCGTCGGCGAAGGTGAAGCGGCCGTGGGTGCGCAGGATCCCGTCCGAGCAGCGCGCCGATACGTAGCTGCGAGAGCGGCCGTGCCTGCGGAAGCGCCGCCCCACCTCGGCCTCGACCCGGGTGATCGAGCCGAGCCCTCCGGCGAGCTCGGGGAAGGCGAGCGTGGCGCGGTAGCGGAACGCCCCCGGCCGCCGTTCGATCGGGACCAGGATCGCGAAGGTCTTGGCGCCCGGCGCCGGCGTGCGGGCGTGCAGGACGGCCGTCGGGTTCCCTCCCTGGGGCGGCCCGTTGAAGATCGTCAGCGCCGAGCTCACCGGCACCGCGCCGCCGCCGGCCTCGATCGTCGCTTCGACCTGGCCGGTGCCGACGATCGCCCCGCGGCAAACCGCCCGCGCTTCGGCGACGCCGGCGTTCGCGACTTGCTCCGGCGCGCAGGTCGGGAGGCCGGCGGTGAGGAGGCGGCCGTCGCGGTCGAAGTCGATCACCGCTTCCTGCAGGACGACCGGCCGACCGCCGCCCTGGGCGTCGACTTCGAAGTGGCCCTGGAACTCGATCGGGGCGAAGTCGTGGCGGGGTAGGGCCTGCGGCTGGAAGCCGCCGTCGGCGTGGAGGACGATGCCGTTGACCCGGACCAGGGCGCCGTCGGCGACGGTCGCGACGGCGAGCGCTGCGAGGGCGCAGCAGAGCGCGGCGGCCCTGCTCAACGCACGTCGTGGCATGGCGAGGTCAGGGTGCCCGGGAAGAAGCTGCCCTCGGCGAAGCTGAGCTTCCCGAAGAGCTGAAGCCGGCCCCCGGCGCACTGGGCGTTGATGTAGCCGACCGTCTTGCCGCCGCGCTTCCAGGTCTTGCCCAAGGTCGCTTCGGCCAGGGTGGCGGCGCCGTACCCTTCGGCGATCTCCGGCAGCTGGATCTCGACGCGGAAGCCGTAGCGGCCGTGCTGGATCCGTTCGATCTGGAAGGGGACGAGGACCGCCTTGGGGGCCGGGAGGGTCTCGTAGGCGTGGGCGATCACGGTCGGCCTGCCGCCCTTGGGGGGAGCGTTGAACAGGGTGAGGGGGGACTCGATCGTGGTCGGGGCCTGGCCCGGAAGCCGGACATCGGCCTGGCCCCTGCCCTCGCCGACGATCGCGCCCGCGCAGCGCTTGCGGGCGACAGCGGGCTTCGTGCCGGCGAGCTGCGCCATCGTGCAGACCGGCAGCCCCTCGGTGTCGATGCTGCCGTGCTTGTCGACGTTGAAGGCGATCTCGCTCAGGGGCGGCGGCGCCGAGCCGTCCGCGGTCTTGACCCGGACCACGCTGTTGATGCTCACCGGGGCGTCGCCGCGAGCGGGCAGTTCAGGCGGCGTGATGCGCGCGGTGGCGCTGATCATGGTGCCGTCCAGGTCGAACCTGAGGGCGTAGGCGCTGGCGCAGGCCAGCAGCCCCGCAAGGCCAATCACCGCGATGGCTCTCGACGCCCTCTTCCTCATCCCGCCTCTTCAACCAGGCTAGCGCCCCCTCGGAGCGGTCGGGCTTCTTAACACAGTCTTCTGCATCTGTTCGCTCCCCCCGTCGCCGCGACCGCCAAACTACGGCGCGTGCAAAGGAGGAGGAGCAGGGATCGACCCGACTCCACTGGGACGGACTCGGGTCGCCGCCCACCGTTGACGCTGCGCCATCCGCGTGCCCTGTTGGTCACGGCCGCCGTGGTGCTGCTCGGCCTCGGCGCGATCGGCTTCAGCGTCGAGGACAGGCTCAACCCGACCACGCTCGACATCCCCGGCACCGAATCCTCGCGATCCAGCGACCTGCTGCGGCAGAACTTCGGCGCCTCGATGCCGTTCGCGATCCTGCTGCGCGGCCCGGCGGCGGCGATCGACCGGCAGGGACCGGAACTGGTCCGCGCCCTGCGCCGCGATCCGCAGGTGACCACCCTCTCGCCCTGGGACCGGGGGAGGGTCTCGCAGCTACGGCCCAGCCCGCGGCGGGCGCTGGTCATCGCCGACTTCCACGTCGAGATCAAAGAGGCGGTGAACGAGACCGTCGAGCGGCTCAACCAGATCCTCGAGGAAGAGATCAGGCCGCCGGTGCGGGCGACCCAGACCGGCCAGGCGACGCTCACCAGGGCGCTCGAGCAGAGCTCGATCTCCGCCGCCGAGCGCGGCGAGCTGATCGCCCTCCCGTTCCTGCTGATCGTCCTCCTACTCGTCTTCCGTTCGCCGGTGGCGGCGGCGGTCCCGCTGATCTTCGGGGCGCTGACCGTGATCGCCTCGCGTGGAGTCCTCTACTTCGCGACCTCCTGGTTCGACATCAACGCCTTCGCCCTGACCGTCTGCTCGATGATGGGGCTGGCGCTCGGCGTCGATTACGCGTTGCTGATGGTCTCGCGCTTCCGCGAGGAGCTGGCGACCGGGAAGGAGCCGATCGAGGCCGCCTGGACGACGCGCCGCACCGCGGGCCGGACGACGATGTTCGCCGGCAGCACGCTGGTGCTCTCGATGCTGGTCTCGATCTTCATCCTGCCCGGCTCGCTGCTGGCCTCGCTGGCGGGGACGCTGGTGATGGTCGTCCTCCTCACCGTGGCGATCGCCACGCTCGTCGGCCCGGCCGTGCTGACTCTGCTCGGCCCCAACGTCGACCGCTGGCGAATCGGCGCCGCGCCGAACGGCCGCTCGCGGCTGATGACGATCGTCTCCGCGGCGCTCCGGCGGCCGGTCCTCGTCTCGGTCCTGATCGGGGGCGTGGTGCTGGTGCTGGCCGCGCCGGCGATCGGGCTGCAGACGGGCCCGCCCAGCGCCGATCAGCTACCCGCCGACGATTCCATCCGCGAGGACACCGAACTGATCGCGCGGGTAGCGGCGCCCGGGTTCGAAGCCCCGTTCGTCGTCATCGCCGAGACGGAGGAAGGGGCGATCACCGAGGCCAAGACCCTCGACGCGCTCGACCGCTTCCAGCGCCGCGTCGCCGAGCTGCCCGGCGTGCAGCTGGTCGTCGGCCCCGGGCAGATCGCCAAACGGGTGGCGCCGCTGCAGGAAACGGGCAACGCGATCCTCGCCTCCGACGGCAACATCGGACCGGTCAAACAGCTGGGCCGGCTCGGCCGCGGGCTGCGCCGCGTGGCCGGCGGCATCGGGCAGCTCCGTGGCGGCATCGCCGAAGCCAGCGACGGCGCCGGCCTGCTGGCCCAGGGGTCCGACCGCGCGGTCGAGGGGGCGCAGCTGATCGCCGGCGGTCTGAGTCGGGCCACGGCCGGCAGCGAGGACGCGATGAGCGGTCTCGACAGGTTCGTCAAGGGAGCCGAACGGCTCGCCGACGCCCAGGAAAGAGCGGCCCTGGGGGCGCTGCGGCTGAAGTTCGGGACGCACGACATCGGCGGCGTCAACCTCCGCTTCAACGCCCTCAACCGCTCGCTCAAGCTGGAAAAGTCGCTCAAGCAGGACGCCAACTCGACCCTGCCCCGCCTGCAGGCGCCGGCCCAGGAAGCCGACGCCCAGCTGAAGGCGGCGCTGGCGCAGCTGCAGGGGATGACGATCGGCAAGGAAGACCCGAACTACGGGCCGGCCCTGGAGGCGGTGCGCCGCGCCGCCGCCGCCGTCAGCGGCACCGATCCGGTCAGCGGTTCCCCCTACGCAGCCGGCTACACCGGTCTGCCCGCCGAACTGGCGGCGCTGCAGGCACGGCTGCTCGAAGACGTCAAGGAAGCGCACCAGGTCACCTCCTGGCTGGACTCGACCCTGGTCAACCTGGGGAAACTGTCCGACGCGGCGGGGCAGCTCTCCGATGGCCTGCGCCGGATCGCCCAGGGCGGAAAGCAGCTCGCGGGCGGCGCCGTGCGGATCCAGCGCGAAGCGACGACGCTCGGCAGCGGCCTGGCCCAGCTCAGCACGGGGGCGGCGGCCCTGGTCGGCGGCCTCGACCGCCTCGGCGGCGGCGCCGAGGCGCTGGAAGCCGGCCTCAGCGAGGCGTTCGACCGCTCGGCGCCGCTGGAAGACGGGCTGGATCGCGCCAGCGTGCAGGTGGTCAGCGGCAAGGAGGGGATCAACCGGCAGGTGCGCCAGATCAGCCGCGGCACGCCGAACCTCTTCAACTCCGGCTACTTCGTGCTCTCGGCCCTGGACGGGGCCCAGCCCGCCGCTCGCAAAGCGGCGAGCGAAACGATCGACCTTCAGCACGGGGGGCAGGCGGCGTCGATGCTGGTGATCTCCAGGTACTCGTTCAACACGCCCGGCTCGATCGCGCTCAACAAGACGCTGGACGAGGACGCAGCGGCGCTGGCCAAGGAAACCGGCCTGGCGACGGGCGTCGCCGGCGGCGCTGCCCAGCTCAACGACTACAGCCGCGTCACCCGCGACATCATCCCGCTCGTCGTCGTCGCGATCACGATCGCCACCTTCCTCGTCCTCGTCGTCGTCCTGCGGGCGCTGCTGCTGGCGGCGTTGGCCGTGGCCCTCAATCTGGCCACGGTCGGGGTCGCCTTCGGGATCCTCACCATGCTCTCCAGCCTCCCCGCCGACCTGCCGTTCGGCGGGCGCGAATACATCGACGCGGTGGGGGCGGTGATGATCTTCGGGATCGTCTTCGGGCTCTCGATCGACTACGCGGTCTTCCTGCTCGTGCGCATGCGCGAGCACTACGACCGCGAGGGCGACAACGCCGCCGCGATCGAGTTCGGGCTCGACAAGACCGCGCGCGTGATCACCGGTGCCGCGGCGATCATGATGGCCGTCTTCATCGCCTTCGCCGGCTCCTCGCTGGCGACGGTCAGCCAGCTCGGCATCGGGTTGACGGTCGCGGTGATCCTCGATGCCACCGTGGTGCGGATCGTGCTGCTGCCGGCGCTGATGCTGCTGATTGGCGACCGGGTCTGGTGGCTGCCGCGCTGGATGCAGCGGGCAATCCCCAAATTCGAGGTCTAGGCCCCGCCGCGCCAGCGCGTTGACTTCCAGTTAAGTCCCCGCTCGCAACGCTCTTGCCGGGGAGCGGCTCGGATACGATTCGGCCGCCCGTTCCACCGGGTCGGAGGCCGGGGAACGAACAAGCGACGACCCGTGGCTGCTAATCCCATAGGCGAGGAGAAAAGCCCGGCACCGAGCCGGGGAGTCACCCCCGCCCGGATCGCCGTGATCGCCGCCCTCGCGGTCGCCGTGATCGCCCTCGCGATCGTCTACTTCAGCGGCGACGGCGGCCACAAGTACACCCTCGTTTTCCAGAACGCCGGCCAGCTCGTGCCCGACAACCAGGTGCTGATCGGCGGTTCGCCGGTGGGCTCGGTCGAAAGCATCGAGCTCAGCGACGACAACCTGGCCGAGGTCAACGTCGAGGTCGAACAGGAGCTGCACGAGGGGAGCACCGCGGTTATCCGGGCAACCTCGCTCTCGGGCGTCGCCAACCACTACGTCTCGATCAGCCCCGGCCCGAACAGCAGCCCCGCCCTCGACGACGGCGCCGAACTCGGCCTGGCCTCGACCACCACGCCGATCGACATCGACCAGTTCTTCAACACCTTCCCGCCGCCCGTGCGCAAGGGGCTCGCAGATTTCATCCAGGGCAACGCCGCCACCTTCGCCGACCAGGGCCCCGCCGGCAACGAGGCCTTCAAGTACTTCGGGCCGGCGCTCAACCGCACCGACGCGTTCGTCGGGGAACTCACCGCGGACCAGCGCCTGCTCGAACGCTTCGTCGTCAACACCAGCAAGCTCGCGACCACCGTCGCGCAGCGCGGCGAGTCGCTCTCCAGCGCGGTCTCCAACGCCAACACGGCCTTCGGCGCGATTGCCGCCCAGAACGTCGCCTTCGACCAGACGCTGCGGCGCCTGCCGCCGTTCATGCGCCAGGCCAACACGACGTTCGTCAACCTCCGCGCCGCCCTCGACGACCTCGAACCGTTCGTCGAAACGGCCAAGCCGACGAGCCGCGACCTGGCCCCGTTCCTGGCCGAACTGCGCCCGGTCCTTTCCAAATTCGTCCCCTTCACCCGCGACCTGCGCCTGACCGTCCACAGGCCCGGGCCGGGGAACGACACCGCCGACCTGCTGGCGACGGTGCCGGTGGTGGAACAGCGGGCCTCGCGCACGTTCCCCCACGCCGAAGAAGGGATCGCGGCCTTCCAGCCCAACCTCAACTTCGCCCGCGCCTACACCCCGGACCTCTTCACCGGCCTCGGCAAGCTCGGCACGGCCGCCGGCTACTACGACGGCAACGGCCACTACGTACGCGCCGCGACCGCCGTCCAGAACATCTTCAGCTACAACGCGGGGACGCTCGAACCGCTCCCGAAGAGCCAGCAGTTCGAAGCCTTCGGCGCTGCGGCGGGATCGCAGCGACGCTGTCCCGGCGGCGCCACGCAGCCGGCCCCCGACGGCTCCAACCCGTTCGTCGGCGGCGGCAGCGTCAGCTCCTCTGAATGCGACCCGACCGACGTGCCCCCCGGACCATGACCCGGCGGCTGATAATCGCGGCGGCACTGGTCGTGGCCGTGGTCGCGGTCGTCCTGATCGCCTCCGGCGGCGGTGGCAACGGCAACGCCTACCTGGTTCGCGCCGTCTTCGACAACGGCGCCTTCATGGTCCCCGGCGAGCAGGTGCGGGTGGCGGGCGCCAACGTCGGCACGATCGAATCGGTCGACGTCTCGAAACCGGGCGAGCCGGTTGCCTATCGCGGCGGCGAGATGGTCGCCGTCCCCGGCAAGGCGATCATCGTCCTCAACATCACCGACCCGGGCTTCAGGGACTTCCGCAGCGACGGCGGTTGCCACATCCGGCCGCAGTCGCTGATCGGCGAGAAGTTCGTCGACTGCCGCCTCACCCTGCCGCGGGCGCCGGGCTCGCCCGCCCCCCCGGCGCTGAAGCAAGTCCCCGACGGCGAGGAGGGCGCGGGCCAGTACCTGCTGCCGCTCGGCCGCAACAGCGCCAGCGTCGACCCGGACCTGATCAACGACATCCAGTCGCTGCCCTACGCCCAGCGCTTCCGCCTCATCTTCAACGAACTCGGCGCCGGCTTCGCCGGCCGCGGCGGCGACCTCGAGGTCCTCGTCAAGCGCGCCAACCCGGTCCTGCGCGACATCGACCGGCTGTTCGGGATCCTCGCCGCCCAGCGCGATCGCCTCGCCCAGTTGTCCACCGACTCGGACAAGATCCTGGGCCCGTTCGCGCGCGAGCGCGCTCACGTCGCCGGCTTCTTCACCAACGCCGGCGCGGCCGCCCAGGCGAGCTCGGAGCGCGGCGCCCAGCTCGAAGCCTCGCTGCGCAAGCTCCCGACGTTCCTGCGCGAGTTCCGCCTGACGATGCGCAGCCTGCAGGGCTTCTCCGACGCCGCCGCCCCCGTCTTCTCCGACCTCGGCACCGCGGCGCCCTCCTTCACCGAAGCGACCCAGCTGCTGACCCCCTTCTCGGAAGCGACGACGGTGGCGCTGAAGAGCCTCGGCGAGACCGGCGAAGCCGCCGGCCCGATCTTCCGCGAAGCCGATCCGATCGTCCGCAAGACCACCGAACTGGCCCGGACCGGCGTCAACCCGACGACCGAACTGGCGCGTCTCTTCACCAACCTCAGGCAGACCAAGGGCTGGGACGGCCTGGTCGAACTGATCTACAACACCAGCGCCTCGCTCAACGTCTTCGACCAGTACGGGCACTACGGGCGCACGCTGATCACGCTCAGCAACTGCCTCGATTACGAGGGCAACGCCATCGGCGGTTCCGGCTGCTCGGCCCGGTTCAACGGCACCAACGCCGCCGCGGGAGCAAGCTCCAGCGCCGCCGACCTCTACCGCCTGCTCCTGCAGCAGCAGGTCCGGAAGACCGGCGCCGTCGTGGCGGAGGAAGGCCCCGCCGCCGGCGTCGGCCAGGCCGGCGAAGCGGCCGGGCCTGCCGCTGGGGAAGCCGGCGTCGCCGACGCCTCCAAGACCGGGGGCACCGCCCCACTCCTCGACTACCTGCTGGGGCAATGAGGAACCGCAGCGGCATACAGGGAGTGGCGAGCAGCCCGATCCTGGTCGGCGCGGTGACGATCCTGGTCGTGATCGTCGCGGTCTTCCTCGCCTACAACGCCAACAACGGCCTGCCCTTCGTCACCACCTACGACCTCAAGGCGCGGGTTCCCGACGCCAACGCCCTGGTCAGGAACAACGAGGTGCGGGTCGGCGGCGTCCGCGTCGGCATCGTCAAGTCGGTCGTGCCGATCCAGCTCGACAACGGCCGCGTCGCCGCCGAACTCTCGCTCAGCCTCGACCAGAGCGTCGAACCGCTGCCGGTCGACTCGACGATCACGATCCGTCCCAAGTCGGCCCTCGGCCTCAAGTTCCTGCAGCTGACGCCCGGCGACTCCTCCGAGGACTTCGCGGCTGGCGACACGATCCCGCTTGTCGCCTACAAGCCGGAACCAGTCGACATCGACCAGTTCTTCGACATGTTCGACGAACCGACCCGCAAGGCGATCCGCCAGAGCCAGGCCGGCTTCGGGAACGGGTTCGCGGGCCGCGGGCCGCAGTTGAACGAAGGGATCGGGGCGCTGCGGCGGCTGGTGGTCGGCTCGCAGGCGGCGCTGCGCACGATCGTCCAGCCGAGCACCAACTTCGCCGGCTTCTGGCGCGCCCTCGAGGACCTCTCGGCGACGGTCGCTCCGGTTGCCGAGACCCAGGCCAGCCTCTTCGTCGCCCTCGACCGCACCTTTGCCGCCTTTGCCCGCGTCTCCCGCCCGTACATCCAGGAAACGATCGAAAAAGGACCGCGGACCCTCGACGCGGTCAACGCCGACCTGCCGGCCGTGCGCCCCTTCTTCAACAGCTCCGCCAGCTTCTTCACCGCGTTGAAGCCTGGGGCCCGGTCCCTCGTCGCGACCTCGCCGACGATCGCGGCGGCGCTGCGGGCCGGCGTCCCGGCGCTCAACGCCTCGCCGGTCATCAACAACCAGTTGCAGCCGACCGCGGAAGCGCTGGTTGCCTTCCAGGACTCCCCCGGCGTTTTCAACGGCCTCGACCTGCTGATCGACACCAACAACAAGCTGAGGCCCGCTCTGCGCGTCATCGCCCCGACCCAGACCACCTGCAACTACCTCACCCTCGCCTTCAAGAACCTCGCCAACTCCAACAGCGAGGGCAACGGCCAGGGCAACTGGCTCAACATCATCTCCTTCGAGCCGCCGGAAGGGCCGAACAGCGAGTCCGGCCCCGCCTCGGCCCCAGCCAACGGCCCCAGCCGGGCAAACCACCTGCACTTCAACCCGTACCCGAACACCGGCGCTCCGGGCCAGCCCAACGGCTGTGAAGCCGGCAACGAGAGGTACTCGCCCGGCAGGACCGTGATCGGCCAGGCCCCGGAAGTCTGGGGAACGACCACCCGCGGGCAGGTGAAGGGCAAATGAGCCGCCTCCCCGAGCGCGATACCAGGCAGGGAGCCACCAACCGCCGTTTCAAGTGGCGGCCGAGCAACGCCGCGATCGCGATCGTCTTCATCCTCATCTTCACGATCGGGCCCTACCTGGCCTTCACCAAACACGTGCCCTTCACCAGCTACGGCTACGAGCTGAAGGCGACCTTCGCCAACTCGGCGAACATCTCGAAAAGCTCGCCGGTGCGCATCGCCGGGGTCGAAGTCGGCAAAGTGATCGCGACCGAGCGGGATGGCGACTCGACCACGGTCACCTTCACCGTCGACGCCACCGGCCGGCCGATCCATGACGACGCCTTCGCCTCGATCCGGCCGCGGATCTTCCTCGAGGGCAATTTCTTCGTCGACCTCGACCCCGGCAGCCCCAGCGCGTCCGAGCTCGACAGCGGCGCCACGATCCCACTCAGTCGCACCTCGACGGCGGTGCAGATCGACGAAGTGCTGACGGCGCTGCAGTCGCCGGTCCGCGCCGACCTCAGCCGCCTGCTGGAGAGCTACGGCACGGCGCTCAACCACAAGCCGACGGCAGCCGAAGACGCCACCCAGCTTCCCGAGGTCCAGGGCAAGACCGGCGGCGAAGCGCTCAACGGCGCGCTCCAGTACGGCGGCGACGCCGGCCGCTACAGCGCCCAGGTCACCAATGCCCTTCTCGGCACCCAGCAGCGCGACCTCTCGCGCCTCGTCGCCGGTGCCGGCCGGACCTTCGGCGCCCTCGCCTACCGGGAGGCGGACCTGCAGGGGTTCATCGACAACTTCAACGTCTTCACCGGCGCCCTCGCCGCCCAGTCGGCCAACCTCTCGACCACGGTCGAGCTGCTGGCGCCGACCCTGCGCACCGGCCGCGCCTCGCTGGTCAGCCTCAACCGGACGCTGCCGCCGCTGCGCACCTTCACGATCCAGCTGACCCCCGCCTTCGAACAGTTCCCCAGCCTGATCGCCGCCTCCAAACCCTGGCTCGCCCAGGTCCGTCCGCTGCTCTCCGGCAAAGAGGGCGGCGGGGTCGCCAGGCTCCTGAGCGAAGCGACCCCGGGCCTCGCCGGCGCCGCCCAGGCGGGCAAGCAGGTCGCCCTGCCGCAGCTCAACCGGCTCAGCCTCTGCACGACGCAGGTGATGGCCCCGACCTTCGACCAGACGATCAACGACCGCTTCAGTACCGGCGGCCCCAACTACCGTGAGTTCCTCTACACCTTCGCCAACTTCGCCGGAGCGGCGCAGAACTTCGACGGCAACGGGCCCTACGTCCGCGCTCAGGTCGGCGGCGGCCCGCTGCTGGTCGGCGAAGCGAACCCGCAGGGGAACCCCGACACCTTCAGCGACCAGATCAACTACGGACACACGATCGTGCCGCCGATCGGCAACCAGCCCCAGCTCGCCGGCATGCCGGCGCTGAAGCCGGACGTGCGCTGCGATGCCAACCCCGTTCCGGACCTCAACGGGCCGCTCGGGCAGGTCGGCCCGCCGACTCCGTCGCAGGCGGGGGTGAACCCATGAGCCGGCCCCCCGAGACCAGCCGCTGGGCCCACTTCCGGGCCTGGCTCTCACGCCAGGCCCGTGGCCGCCGCAAAGACACGATCGCGATCATCGTCCTGGCGATCGCCGGGATCGTGATGATGCTGGGGATCTTCATCCAGCAGAAAGCGGCGCTGCCCGCCTGGATCCCGCTGGTCGGCGAAGAATTCGACCACATCACGGCCGAGTTCTCGACCGCCCAGGCGGTCACTCCGGGACAGGGCCAGTCGGTCGACATCGCCGGGATCGAAATCGGCAAGGTCAAGTCGGTCGCCCTCGAAGACGGCCACGCCGTGGTGGGGATGGACATCGAGCCCCAGTACATGGAGCTGATCCACCCGAACGCGAGCTTCCTGCTGCGGCCGAAAACCGGCCTCAACGACATGATCGTCGAGGTCGACCCCGGCAGCGGCGACCAGCAGGTCGAGGACGGTGCCCACTTCACGCTGGCGCAGACCGAACCGAACACCAACCTCGACGCCTTTCTCGCCACCCTCGACGGCGATACCCGCCAGTACATCCAGTTGCTGGTGGCCGGCGGCGCCCAGGGGATCGGCGGCCGCGGCAAGCAGCTCTCCAACGCCCTGCGCCGCGTCCAGCCCTTCGTCCACAGCGTCGCGAAGCTGAACACGGTGGTTGCTCAGCGGCACGTCGCCATCGCCGACGCGATCCACAATTTCAGCCTGCTGACCACCGAACTCGGCCGCCACGACGCCCAGATCAAACGCTTCGTCACCTCCTCGGACGCGGCCCTCGGCGACTTCGCCAACCAGCAGGCCTCGATCCAGGAGGCGCTGCGGGAGTTCCCGGCGGCGCTGCGGGCCGGGAACGCCGGCCTGGCCAGCTCCAAGCGCTTCTCCGACGCCGCCTACCCCGCTCTGACCGCGCTGATCCCGCAGGCCCAGGCCTTGACCCCGGCCCTGAAGGCCACCGAGACCATGTTCGACGAAACCACGGTGCCGATCCGCGATCAGATCCGCCCCTTCACCCGCGAGATCCGCCCGGTCCTGACCCACGCCAACGAAGGCTCCGACCAGTTCAGCAAGTCGGTGCGGAGCTTCGGCAACGCGCTCGGCGGCTTCAACAGCTTCCTCAACGAGCTGGCCTACGAGCCGAAGGGCTCGAAGCAGAGCGTTCTCTTCTACCTGCCCTGGCTGAACCACAACTTCAACGCCAGCTTCAACCTCCAGGACGCGGGCGGCCCCGCCCTGCGCAGCCTGGTGATGATCTCGTGCACCGGCGCCGACCTCGGCTACGGCGCCGCCGGCATCAAACCCTTCCTGAAAACGCTGCTGCAGGTGACCAACGTGCCGCGCAAAGAAGAAATCCCCGTCGCTTCGAACCCGAGCGGGAAATGCGAATACAAACCTAGATGAGCAAGCGCGCCCCCAGCACCACGCAGCTCCTCGTCATCGCCGGCTTCGCGCTGTCGTGCTTCTGCATCCTGCTCTTCCTCTGGGTCACGTTCGGCGGGCCGACGCCGTTCCGGGCCAAGTCCTACGAGATCAAAGTCCCCTTCAACGAGGCGACGCAGTTGGCCGAACAGTCGGACGTGCGGATCTCCGGCGTCAACGTCGGCAAAGTGCACAGCATCGCCCTGGCGCCCAACGGCAGGCAGGCGCTGGCGACGGTCGACATCGACAACAAGTACGCACCGCTGCCGCAGTCGACGCGGGCGATCCTCCGCACCAAGACGCTCCTGGGCGAGACCTACATCGAACTGACCCCCGGCTCGCAGGACAGCCCCGAGCTGGCCGACGGCGGCACCCTGGCGGAGGCGAACATCGCCGAATCGGTGCAGCTCGACGAGATCTTCCGCACCTTCGACCCCAAGACCCAGGAAGCCTTCCAGACCTGGATGCAGGAAGGCGCGGTCGCGATCAACGGTCAGGGCCAGAGCTTCTCCTACGCGATCGGCGAGTTCGAACCGACCTTCTCCGAGCTCGACAAACTGTTCCGCGTCCTCGACACCCAGCGCCTCGCCGTGGCGCAGCTGTTCCGCAACGGCGCCACCACCCTGCAGGCGCTGCGCGGCCGCGAAGGCCAGCTGGCGAGCTTGATCGACAGCTCCAACGCGGTCTTCCAGACCGCCGCCCGCCGCGACCGCGACATCGAAGCGCTGTTCCGCGCCTTCCCCACCTTCCAGGACGAGTCGAGGCTGACGCTGGACCGGCTCAAGACCTTCTCCGTCGAGGCCGCCCCGCTCTTCCGTCAACTCACCCCGGCCGCCGAACAGCTCTCGCCGACCTTCATCGCCCTCGGCAAGCTGGCGCCGGAAGCAAAGGGCCTCTTCGAAGGCCTGGGCCCGGTCATCGACCGCGCCCCGACCGGGTTCCCGGCCCTCCGCAGGCTCTTCCGCGACGAGTTCCCGCCGCTGCTGCGAGCCGTCGATCCGCTCCTGCGCAACCTCAACCCCCTGCTCACCGGCCTCAACCTCTACCGGCGGGAGGTCACGTCCTTCTTCGCCAACGTCGCCGCCTCCGCCAACGGGGAACTGCCGAACGAAAACGCCCGTGGCGAAAAGGTGCACTTCCTCAGGGCGATGGGGCCGCTCAACCCGGAATCGCTGACGACCCTGAGCAACCGCCTGACCAACAACCGCAACAGCGCCTACAGCCCGCCGCAGTGGGCGAAAGGACTGGCGTCCGGCCTACCCGGCTTCGACACGCGCCAGTGCAGCTCCGGGATCACGGCCTCGCTCGACCCCACCACGGCCACCAGCGCCGCGCTCAAAGAACGGACCAAAACGGGCGATCCCAAAGAAGCCGAAGACTTCTTCAACCGCCTGAAGAAATACGCCTTCGTCGAACAGCTCAACACCGGCTCGATCCCGGTCCCGCCCTGCACGCAACAGGCTCCGTTCACCCCGATCTACGGCAGCGGTCCGGCCACCACTTACCAGCACACCTTCGAACAGACCGGCCCGGCGAACAGCGGTTAGCCGTCCGGCTGCTGCCTAGCTCGTCGGAGTGCAGGTGCTGATGACCTCGGTCTTTGCCTTGGTGCCGCCCTGGAAGATGGCTTCGGCCGTGTTCTGGAGCTTGCCGTCCGGGCATTTCGCGGTAAGGACGCTGACCCGCTTGCCTTTGTAGGTGTATTTCTTATTCACCAGGAGGTTGAAGTCGGTGACTGCGCCGGCCCCGCCGGCGATCATCGGAATCGTGGCGACGGTCTTGATCCCGTAACGGCCGTTCTTGACGCGCTGCACCTTGACCGTGGTGACGACTGCCGCGACGATCGGCTGGGTCAGGTAGGCGTGCACGTAGAGGGTCGTCACGTTGCCCTTCCCGCCGCCGTTGAGGAGAAGCAGCGGGCTCTTGGCGGGAATCGCCGGCTGTTCGGGGAACTTGACGGAGACGGTGGTCAGGCCCTTGCCGATGATCGCGTCGCCGCAGGCTTTTTCGACCGCAGCGGTGTCGCTGGCCTGCAGTTCGCCGGCCTTACAGGTGGGGAATCCCTCGGTGGTAAAGGCGATGTTCCTGTCGCCTTCGATCACGATCTTCCGTGCAGCCGGCGGCTGATTGCCGCTCGCGGTACGGACCTTGCCCGAGATGTTCAGCGAGACCGGCGTCGGCTCGGTGCGTGAGAGGGCCTTCGGCGAGAAGGTGCCCTCGCCGGTGACGATCAAGTCACCAACTCGGACCGTGGTCCCGAGCGCCGCGGTCACGCTCTGGCCGAGCGCGGCCAGAGCAATGAGAGAGATGGTCAGCAGCAGGTACTTGCGCATGTTTCTCCTTCGCGGCCTGCCCACCCAGGGCCTTACCGGCTAGGTCTCGCCTCCGATTACCTCCGCGGGCCAACCTAGCACCTATTGAAAGTCCGGGAAATAGTCAGTTCACACTAGGGCAAAAGAAAAGGGCGGCCCCCGGGCCGCCCTTTTCAAGTCAAACCGTTCGGTGAACGGCTAGCTCAAAGCGTTACCTCAGGGCTTCGGGGTGCAGACCCGGACCACGTTGGCTTTGAGTTTGGAGTTGTCGCGGAAGACCGCGGTGACGTCGGCCGAGATCTTGCCGCCGACACATTTCGCGCTCAGGACGCTGACTTTCTTGCCCTTGTAGGTGAATTTTTTGTCGATCTTGAGCGAGAAGTCTTTGACCGAACCGGCGCCTCCCGCGATGACCGGGACCGAGGTGACAGATTTGAGCCCCGTGCCGGCTTTTTTGATTTTCACCGTGGTGACGATCGCCGTGGTGACCGGCTGGGTCAGGTAGGCGTGGATGTAGAAGGTGGTGGTACCACCCGAGACGCCGCCGTTGAAGACCAGCAGCGGGCTCTTTGCCGGGATCGGCGCCTGTTCCGGGAACTTGATCGAGACGGTGGTCAGGCCCGTCCCGATGAGCGCGGGGCCGCAGGCTTTCTTGACGGCGTTGGTGTCGCGCGCCTGCAGTTCGCTGCTCTTGCAGACGGGGTAGCCTTTGACGTCGACGGCCGTGTTGGGCGCGTTGAGCTGGACTTCCTTCAGCGCCGGGGGCTGCGGTTCGGCGGCGTTGAGGCTGCGAACGCTGCCGGCGGCGGTGAACGCGATCGGCGTGTATTTGCTCTTCGAGAGCGCCTTCGGCGTGACGCCGCTGGAGCCGTCGATCGTTATCTCGAGGTCGCCGGCACGCACGACAGTGTCCTTCGCCGCAACGGCAACACCGGCCACCGTGAGCGCGACCAGCGCCCCGAGGGCCATCGTTATCAACAGGTGCTTGCGCATATCCCTATGTCTCTCCTTTGCGGCCTGCCCGTCCGGAGCCGAGCCGTCTAAAGCTTGCGTGGAACTTTTCCCTCCAGCGGCTCAAACTACCACCCTGGCCCTTTAATAAACCCGTTGACCGAGCAAAAGGATCGCGTTGGTGCAGGCGTTATTGCTCGAGCATCGAGAGCCGCACCCGCTCGCGCTCGGCGGCGGCCCCCTCGGCCCCGAGGAAGGGCAGGGTGATCCAGAACATCAGGTCGGGCAGCCGGCTCGGCAGCCGGGCCGCGGCCCCGTGCAGGATCTCGCTGTAGAGGAGCTCGTTGACGCCGCCCGCCAGCGAGAGCGAGGTGATGCCGGGCAACTCGACCGAGGTCTCGGTCCGTCCCGACTCGAGGAAGCCAGTGAACTGGCGCAGGGCCGCGTCGCGGCGAGCGAGCGCCTTGGGCCCGGCCGCCAGCACCTCGACGATCGCGAAACGGGCCTCGTCGGGATGCTCGGCGAGATGGTCGAGCAGCGCCCCGAGGCCGGCGGCGACCCGCTCCGCCCAGGGCGCGCCCTGCTTCGACTCGAAGCCGTTGGCGGTGTCGCCCAGGAGGTTGCCGAGCAGCACGTCGTAGGCGGCGAGGAAGCAGTCCTCCTTGCTGTCGAAGAGTTCGTAGAAGGTCTTGCGCGAGACGCCGGCGACGCCGATCACGTCGACCACGCGGGTGTCCGGGTAGCCGCGCTCGGAGACGACCTCGATCATCGCCTGATGGATGCGGTTGCGTTGGGACTCGGTCACCGCCTCCCTCGGCAAACCGTGTCTCCCCCGGGGCAACCGCTCGCTCAGCTTAGCCGCGCGTTTGCTGGAAGCCACCCTGTGACTGTAGTGCAGAAACGGCGCTGTGGCGACCGGCTAGGAGCCGATCCGGACGGTCTGATCGCGGTCCGGCCCGACGCCGGCGAGGCGGACCGGCACCTTGACGAAGTCGGCGATGAAGCCGAGGTAGTCGCGGGCCGCCTGCGGCAGGTCCGCCTCCTCGCGGCAGGCGGCGATGTCATCGTCGAATCCGGGCAGTTCCTCGTACTCGGGGGTGGCCGAGTGGAGGATCGACTGGTGGTAGGGGAAGCTGTCGAGGACGGCGCCTTCCTTCGAGCGGTAGCGGACCGCGACCTGCAGCGGCCCGATCCCGCTCAGCACGTCGAGCTTGGTGATCGCCAACGAGTCCATGCGGTTGAGCCGGACCGCGTAGCGCAGGGCAACCAGGTCCATCCAGCCGCAGCGCCGCCGCCTGCCGGTGGTGGTGCCGAACTCGCGGCCGCGCTCGACCATGTGCTCGCCGAGCTCGTCCTCCAGCTCGGTCGGGAAGGGGCCGGCGCCGACCCGGGTCGCGTAGGCCTTGGCGATGCCCCAGACCTCGTCGATGTCTGTCGGGCCGACTCCGGCGCCGACGCAGGCGGCGCCGGCGATCGGGTTGGAGGAGGTGACGAAGGGATAGGTGCCGTGATCGAGGTCGAGCAGGGTCGCCTGCGCGCCCTCGAAGATGACCGTGCGGTCGGCGTCGAGGGCGTCCCAGCAGAGCTTCGCGGTATCGGCGATGTGGGGCTCGAGCCGGTGGCCGAAATTGACGTGTTCCTCGGTCATCGCGTGCAGGTCGAGGCGCGGGTCGGGGACGCCGGCGACCGCCTCGTCCTTTTCCGCCTCCTCACCGGCTTCCTTGCGCAGCTTGCGGCGTTGCACCGACAGTTCCCGCAGCGCCTGCTGCTTCGGCTCCAGTGCCGCGCGGATCTTGGTCCGCAGGATCTTCTCGTCGAGCAGATCCTGGACCCTGATCCCGAGCCGCAGCGCCTTGTCGGCGTAGCAGGGGCCGATCCCGCGCCGGGTGGTGCCGATCGAGAGCTTGCCGAGCTTGGTCTCGCCCGCCGTGTCGAGCAGCACGTGGTAGGGCATGATCAGGTGTGCGTTGGCGGAGATGCGCAGGTTGCCGACGTCGATGCTCTGCCGTTTGAGCCCGTCGATCTCGCCCAGCAGGACGCTCGGGTCGAGCACGACGCCGTTGCCGATCACGCAGGTCTTGTCGCTGTAGAGGATGCCCGAGGGGATCAGGTGGAACTTGAACTCCTTGCCCTCGCGGACGATCGTGTGGCCGGCGTTGTTGCCGCCCTGGAAGCGGACGATCATCGCCGCCCGCTCCGCGAGCAGATCGGTGATCTTCCCCTTCCCCTCGTCGCCCCACTGGGCCCCGACTATGACCACGCCTGGCATAAGCGCTGGGGATTGTGACTGGTTCTAGCCGCCGACCGCGCGCGCCTGGACGCGGTGGTCCGGGCCGAACAGCGGCAGGGGGTCGCCGCAGATCTCGACCAGGCGGGAGACGGTGCGCGACCCGATCTGCTCCTCGAGCTGCTGCTGGTCGAGATTGGTCGTGACCAGCATCGAGCGCTGCGCCTCGTAGCGCTCGTTGACCAGCGCGTAGAGCTGCTCCAGCACCCAGTCGGAACGCTTCTCGGCGCCGAGGTCGTCGATGTGGAGCAGGTCGACCGAGGTCAGCCGCTCGAAGAAGGAGAGGTAGGAGTCGCCACCGGGCTCGGAGTCGTAGGTGCGGCGGATCCGCGCCAACAGCTTCGGCAGCGAGTAGATCGCGACTGAGCGGTCGTCCTCGAGCGCGGCCTTGGAGACCAGCATCGCCAGCGTCGTCTTGCCGGTGCCGGTGTCGCCCATCAGCCAGAGGCCTCGCCCCGCCTCGAGGTTGGCCTCCATGTCGTCGACCCAGCTGCGCACGACACGCACCACCATCGGCTCGATTTCGGTGCTGACCGGCGGCCGCTCGAAGGAGACGCCCTGGAACTTGCGCGGGATCACCGAGGCGACGCCGCGGTTGCGGCCGCGCCGCAGCCGCGCCTCGCGGCACTCGCAGGGGCGCGCCACGTCCTCGGGGCCGAGGATCCAGCCAGAGCCGTCGCAGACGCCGCGCGGGCAGGCCTGTTCGCGGAAGGGCTCGGAGCGGGCGATCGCCGGCATCAGAAATCAGGCCCCGCGGCGCTGGCGTCGGCGAGGGGCGGGCCTTCCCCCGCCGGCTGCTCGATCGGCTGTTCCTGGCCGGAGAAGTCGGCGAATTTGGGGAAGCGGTCGAGGAAGACCAGCTTCCTGGTCCCGATCGGGCCGTTCCTATGCTTGGCGATGATCAGGTCGGCAAGGCCGTCGGGCTCCTCGTCGGGGTCGCGGTAGTAGTCCTCGCGGAAGAGGAAGGCGACGACGTCGGCGTCCTGCTCGAGCTGGCCGGACTCGCGCAGGTCGGAGAGCTGGGGCTTCGGCGGCGTCCGCTGCTCCGGCGCGCGCGAGAGCTGGGAGATCGCCAGCACCGGCACCTCCAGCTCGCGGGCGAGGATCTTCAGCCCACGGCTCATCTGGCCGACCTGCTCGACCCGGTTGGCGCGATGGTCGTCGGAGCGCATCAGCTGCATGTAGTCGACGATCACCATGCCGAGGCCGCCGCGGTCCTGTTCCTGGGCGTGCAGGCGCCGCGCCTTCGCCCGCAGGTCGAGGATGCCGAGGTCGGAGGAATCGTCGAACCAGAGCGGCGCCTCCTCCAGTTCGTTGCAGGCGCGCACCACCTTCGGCCAGTCGCGCTCGGAGACCTGCCCCTTGCGCAGCTTGTCGCCGGAGATCCGCGCCCGGCAGGCGATGAACCTCTGCGCCAGCTCCACCTCCGACATCTCCAGCGAGAAGAAGGCGACCGGCATGTTGCGCTTGACGGCGACGTTTTCGGCAATGTTGGCAACCAGCGCGCTGTTGTGCACGATCACGTCGTCGGCGACGAAGTTCCGCAGCCCTGGGACGTCGAGGTCATAGGTCTCTTCTTCGCCCACGTACTCGACGGACTCGACCTCGTCCCACCAGATGTCGGAGTCCGACAGCTCTTCGAGCGTGGGGGACGAGGTGGCAGTCGCAAGCTCGGCAAGTAGACCGCGGGACGGGGAGCGGGCACCGACGTGCCAGTTGTAATTGCGAGGGCGACCGGTGAGCTCGCTGATGGCAGCCCAGACCCGGTCGCCCTTGGCCAGCAGCACGTCATCCCAGATCTCGACTGGAAGGGTGTCGGTATTGGTCGAACGCGGGGTCTCTTCCAGCCGTCTCAAGACATTCGCCTGGGCCTCTTCCTTGCCGGGGACCGGCACCAATTCACAAAAGCGGCGCAGGCCCTCCTGAAAAGTGATTCTGATCTCCCTCGCGACCTTGTCAGTGCCGTCATAGACGGGACGCTTGAGAGTGCGAATCGTCGCCACGATCCCCAGTCGCAGCAGCAGGTGCTGCACATCATGCGCAAGCCGCTTGCTGATCGTCGTATAGCCGATCTGCGCGAGCCGGTCACTGCAGTAGACGTGCCCGTCGCAGGCGTAGAGGACGCCGAGGAACCGGGCCAGCTGCTCGTCACTAAGCCTGAAGATCGCATCGGGGACGAACTTCTCGGCAGAGCGGAGGCCCATGAGGCCGTGCCGCTCGAGCATGCGGGTAACGGGATTCGAACCCCTTCCACGGCCGCTGCTGATGCGCGCCGTGCCGTGGGTCCGCCTCCCAAGCTTGAGTTTCGTTCCGTAGGCATTAGCCGCCTCTTCGACTATGCCGACGACTCGAGACCCTTCACCGAAGCAGAAGCTCGGCGTACTTTGAGTGAGGGAACCATCGGCGATCAGTGCCCCAAGCAGAACCACCTCGTGATCTGGCAGCTGAGCTTTCTCGTTCGGACCGGGGAGTCGGCGCGGCACAGCGACTCGCGTTCCGGCTCCTACCCTTCCCAGTTCTTGCCATCCCGAACTGGTGAGCACTGGATGGTTGGTCGTTGCTTCAAGCTCTCGGCCTAGACGCGTCTTCAGCCGATAGACGCGTTGCTTGCCATTGGCCTCGACCGCCGCTGCCTTTGCTGCCTTCATCTGGAGATTGGAATCCAGCGACGCGACCCACACGTCCTCGCCGCGTTCGTGGCTTTCGAGCAGATCGAGCGCCCGTCGCCGACTCCCTGTAGTGGGATCGTATATTAGACTTTGTGCGGAAACGCACTTTCCCATCGCCGGTCGTGCGGCGACGATGATCAGGTTGCCGGGCTGGAAGCCGCCGGTGATCGCGTCGATGTCGCGGAAGCCGGCGGGGGTGCCGGTCAGCTCGGTCTCGCCGGTCGAGAGCTTCTCGAGTCGGTCCACCTCGTCGTGGAGGATGTCGCCGAGGATGCGGAAGTCGCTCGCCTGCTCTTTGTGGGCGACTTCGAAGAGCAGCTTCTCGGCCCGCTCGGAGAGTTCGCGCGGTTCGCCCGCCCGCTCGTTGACCCAGCCCTGGATCTCCTGGCCGGCGCCGAGCAGTCGCCGCAACAGCGAGTTCTGCTGCACGATCTCCGCGTAGTGCTTGGCGTTGCCGGCGGCCGGGACCTTGGCCGCCAGCTCGGAGACGTAGTGCTTTCCGCCGGCCTCCTCGATCCTGTTGCGCTGGGTCAGCGCCTCGCTGACGCTGAGCTCGTCCACCGGTTTCGACCCCGCGTAGAGGTCGTGGATGCACTCGAAGATCTCGCGGTGCCGATCGAGGTAGAAGTCGGCCGCGTTGAGCTTGACCTCGTCGATCACCCGGGTCAGCGTCGGCTCGGCAACCAGCATCGCCCCGAGCACCGATTCCTCCGCCTCGATGTTCTGCGGCGGGACGTGGGTTGAGGTCGGCTGCGGCATCGGTCTCTAGTTAAGGCGCCGCGGCGGCGGCAAGAACCTCTCCGATCCAAGCTAGCCGAGGCCCGATGCGGGCAGACGGCGCTTACATGCAAATGCCGTGGAAAAGAATTTGCACTTCGGTCACGCCATGGGGATCAAGCCCGCCTGCTCCTGCCGCTGCTCGCCGCGCCGGAGCATGCGCAGGGTGAGGATGGCGATGCTGAGGATCGCGGTGGCGCCGAAGCTGAGCTGGACGCTGAGCAGGCCTTCGCGGGTCCAGTAGACGTCGCGGAGGTCGAGCAGGAGGGCGGCCTCGTCGAAGGTGAGGCCGATGCCGGCGCCCATCGGGACTGCCAGGCGCTGCTCGAGCGCGTCGTCGTCGGTCAGCAGGGCGGCGGTGCCGGAAGCGAAGGCGAGCAGGATGCCGGGGACGAAGTGATGGATGTGGCGGCCGCCGACGCTGACGTTGCGGAAGGGCCACCAGCGGTCACGGATGCCCCAGGTCGAGAGGCGCACCAAGGCGAAGGCCCCGAGGAAGCCACCGAGCAGATTGAAGAGGACGGTTTCGCTCCGCGGTGCCTCGGTGTAGCCGCGAACGGCGACCCCGACCGTGTCGATCGCGGCGGCCGGTGCTGCTTCGATCAGCGGCTCGTGGTTTTCGCGCTCGTGCCGGCGCCGGCGCAGCAGGCGGCTGAACTGACCGGCGATCACGGTCCCGGCGGCGCCGAGGGCGACCGCGGCGAGCCCGACGGTCGCCCGCTCCGAACGAGCCCAGCCCAGGCGCGTCCTCGCGCGGGCACGACGGCTGAGGCGGGTCGGCAGTCGTGGAGTCACGCGCCGAGCCTAGCTGGGAGAGAAGCTACTTCTCCTCGCTGATGATGGTCTTGACCGCGGCGACGGTGCCGTCGGCGAGCTCGATCTCGACCATGAAGGTGCCGACTTCGCGCAGCGGCTGCTCGAGCCGGACGCGTTTTTTCTCGATCCGCAGGTCGCGGGCCTCGCGCAGGGCGTCGACGATCTCCTTGGCGCCGACCGAGCCGAACAGCTTGCCGTCCTCGCCGGCGCGCTGGTGGATCGTCAGCACCGTCTTGCCGAGCAGGCCGGCGGCCTCGGCTTCGCGCTCGACCCGGGCCTTTTCCGCCTTTTCGGCGACCTCGCGACGACGCTGGGCCTCCTCGAGGGCGCCGGGGGTGGCCGGCTGGGCCAGCTTGCGTGGAATCAGGAAATTGCGCAGGTAGCCGGGGGCGACATCGACGGCCTGACCGCGTTCGCCGAGCGACTCGACGTCCTGAAGCAGGATGGCCTGTGCCATCAGCGCTCTCCGACGTACGGCAGCAGGGCGATTTCGCGCGCCCGCTTCACCGCCACCGAGAGCTGCCGCTGGTGACGACGGGAAAGTCCAGTGACGCGGCGGCCGCGCGTCTTCCCCTTGTCGGAGAGGAAGCGCCGCAGCAGGTTGAGGTCCTTGTAGTCGACCGTCTCGGCGTTGACCCGCGTGTACTTGCGAGGCCGCGCGCGCTCGGCACCGCGCCTGCCGCGCTTGTTGTCTGAAGAACTCTCTCTGCTTGCTCTGGCCATTGGGACGCAGGATGCTACAGACCAATCGCCGACCGAGGACGCCGCCTGACGGCGCCTGGGGGTCTTTAGAAGGGGATGTCGTCTTCGGAGCCGCTGCCGCCCCCACCCGATGGCGCGGCAGCGCCCTCGAAGTCGGAGGTGTCGGCGGGCACGTCGCTGGGCGGGGCGAAGCCGCCTCCTCCACCGCCGTTGCCCCCGCCCCCACCGGAGCCGTCGCGGGAACCGAGGAACTGGACCGTGTTGGCGATGATCCGGACCGCCTGCCGTTTGCCGCTGCCGTCTTTGGCCTCCCACTCGCTCCAGTCGAGCCGGCCCTCGATCGCGACCGGGCGGCCCTTCGACAGGTAGTTGGCGCAGTTTTCGCCCTGCCCGGCGAAGACGACGACGTCGAAGTAGTTGGGCTTGTCGACCCACTGGCCGCTCTGCCCGTCTTTGCGCCGGCTGTTGACGGCGACGCGGAGTTCGCATACCGCCGTGCCGCCACCGGTGTGCCGCAGCTCAGGATCCCGGGTCAGGTTCCCGGTGATGACCACGACGTTTACGTTCGAAGCTGCCAAGGCACTCACTCCTCTGAAGATCGCTGGTTGAATTCCAGTCTAAGAGCGGCGGCGGCGCGACTCTCCCCCCCTGCGGGGGCTTTCTCCGCAAAGAGCGGGGCGAGACGGGCGCGCTACTCGTCGGAGTCGTCGCCGACGGAGTCGCCGCGGTCGTCGCGGGCCCCCGTGGCGCTGCGCTCGCGCGGCCCCGGGGCGGCGCTGACCGCCGGCGGGGCGATCACCGGCGCGTCGGCGTCGACTTTGAAGATGCGGAAGCGGAGGACGCCGTCGGCGATCTTCAGGTTGTGGTCGAGCGAGTCGAGCAACTCACTGGGCGCCTCGAAGCGGAACCAGCGGTAGTCGGCCTCGGTGCGCTTGTTGATTTCGTAGGCCATCTTGCGCAGGCCCCAGGTGTTCTCGTGCTTGAGGCTGCCGGAGGCCTCGATCTGGCCACGGGCCTCCTGCGCCAGCCCGTCGCGGGCGGGGGAGTCCAGCTGTGGGTCCAGCATCAGGACCAGCTCGTATTCGCGGGGTGCGGTCAAGGCGGCGAGGGACTATAGCGGTGGAGTTTCTGTGGGCGGGGTGTCGAGGGACGGGACACCCCTCCTCACTCAACTTGCTCGGATGTAGAGGATTCGGCTGACGCCTCTTGCCGCTGGACCGAGAAGTACAAGCCGTTCGGAGGGGTGTCCCGTCCCTCGTTCAGCGCGGCGCGAACTCCACAGAGCCGTCGCTGGCTGGGGCGGGGACCGTCGCCGCTGGCTCGCTGGGAGCTGGGACGGGTTCGGGCGGGGGTGGCGGGACCGGTTCGGGAGCAGGCGGGGGAGAAGTGGCCGGGGCGGGAGCCGAGATCGCCGGTGCTGTTTGCGGATGCCTCCTGCTTTTTCGGTGATGCCGCTTGGGCTTCGAGCCGATCTTCACGTCGAGCATGCCGCGCCCGTTGTGCGGGGTGGGCTTCGGGCGTCTCGGATGTGCGGCCGGCTCCGCCTCCGGCCGAACGACGACTCGGGGCAACCCCACATCCGCCCCCAACGGCGGCGGCTCAGGCGCCTGCAGCAGAGCCGGCAGCATCTGCAGGACGACAAGCCCGCCGACCACGACCGCAGCCACTCTCCCCAAGCCCTTCCAACGAATCCGAACCCTTCCCACCCCAGCCCAAGCCCAGAACCCCGTGGAACTCTCCCCCCAGCATCACCAATCGAGCAGTTCAGGTCGCTGGATACGTTCCGTGGGAGAGGGGCAGGTACCCCTCGAAACGTCTTGTACTTTTTCGCGAGAACGGCCCCAAGGCGTCAGCCGCAAGACGCCCCTCGAAAAAGTTAAGTGAAGAGGGGTACCTGCCCCTCTCCCCTCTTAAGCCACCTGCGCCCTGAGTTCCTCGATGTCCCGCAGCTGGTCATCCACCCAGTCCCCCGGGTTCCGCGAGTAGATGATCTCCTTGAGCCGCTCGGACCGCAGCCGCCGCTCCTCGGGGTCCATGGTCAGGGCCCGGTGGATCGCGTCGGCCTGCTCCTGGATGTCGAAGGGGTTGACCGAGACGGCGCAGTCGGCCAGCTCCTCGTGCGAGCCGGTGTTCTCGGAGAGCATGAGGACGCCGTTGCGGGTGTTGACCGCCGGCGCCTCCTTGGCAACCAGGTTCATGCCGTCGAACAGCGAGTTGACCATCAGCAGGTCGAAGTGCTTGTAGCGGGCGACGGCGTCGTGGAAGTTCTCGTAGATCTTGAGGTCGATCGGCATCCAGTCGGTGGTGCCGTGGCGGTGGTTGACGACCGCGACCAGGGCCTCGATCCGTTCCAGGTACTCGGCGTACTCGGGAACGTCTTGGCGCGAGGGCTGCAGGTGGGCGATGAAGGTCACCTCTTCGCGGAACTCGGGGTGCTGGGTGAGGAAGGTGTCGAAGGCGGTGAACCCGCGCAGCACGTTCTTGGACAGGTCGGCCCGGTCGACGCGGATGATCAGGTGCTTGCGGCGGCGCTCCAGCACCTCGCGCTCGGCCTCGGCCACCTCCGGCGACTGCGCCGCCCGCTCCAGCCGCTGGGCGTCGATCGAGAGTGGGTAGGCGCGGGCCAGGGTCTTGCCGCGGGCATGGCGGACCTCCCCCTTCACGTAGTCGACGTCCGCCTCCAGCAGTTCGTCGCAGCAGCGCAGGAAGTTGATGCAGTAGGCGTGGGTGTGGAACCCGATGATGTCGTTGGCGAGCATCCCCTGGAAGATCGCCTCGCGGATGCGGCCAGGGAGGATGCGCCAGCTATCTGGCTGCGACCAGGGGATGTGGACGAAGTGGTGGAGGAAGACGTCCGGGCGGCCCTCGCGGATCATCCCCGGCGCGGTGTAGAGGTGATAGTCGTGCAGCATCACGAGCGGATGCTCTTGTCCCTCGATCTGGCTCAGCACGGCGGTGGCGATGTCGCGGTTGACGGCCTGGTAGCCGAAGTCCCAGGCGTCGAGCTCCTCCTGGCGGATGTCGGGCGCGTTGGAGAGGTCCCAGAGGTAGTGCTGGATGAACCAGAGGATCGGGTTGGCGATCACGTTGTAGAAGCGGTCGTAGGCCTCGGCGTCGCTGCCCACCATCAGCACCCGGTAGTCGATGCCGTCGATCGAGAGCTCGACCGGCCCGCCCCGCTCCTCTGAGACGGCGACGTCCTCGTCGGTCATCGCCGAGGCGATCCAGAGCGCGTCGCGGTGGGAGACGAGCCCGGAGAGGGCGGTGACGAGGCCACCGCCACCGCGCTGCACGGTGCGCTCCCCGCCTTCGTCGCGCTCGAACTGGGCGGGCCCCCGGTTCGAGACGATGATCAACGGCGAGGAATCGGGCACACGCTCACCCTACCGCCCGCCGATGGGCCTCAAACGCCCGTGGACGCGACGCCCGATGCCCGCCTCTAGGTATCGAGGTCGCCGAGCAAACCGAGCCAATCGCGCAGCAGCCGGGGCGAGAGGAACTCGCGCCGGGCGTGCTCCTTGCCGGCCCGGCCGAGCCGCCTGCCCAGCTCGGGATCGGCGAGGACCTCGAGGCTGCGCTGGGCGCACTCCGACGGGGAGTCGACCAGGAAACCGGTCTCGCCGTCCTTGATCTGCAACGGGATGCCGCCGACGTTGCCGCCGATCGTCGCCCGTCCCTTCCAGAGCGCCTCGGTGACGGTCAGGCCGAAGCCCTCGCGGATCGACTTCTGCAGGCAGACGTCCGACTGCGACTGGAAGGCGTTGACCTCGATCGCGCCGACGTTGTTGAGGTTGCTGAGGATCTTGATGTCCGGGTCCGCGTCGGCGTATTCGAAGGTCTTCTGGAAGTACTCCCGCCCCTCGGGGTCGTCGGTTGCCATCGACCCGACCATCGCCAGCTGCGCCTCGGGGACTTGCGCGGTGACCTCGCGATAGGCGTCGATGACGCCGATCGGGTCCTTCCAAGGGTCGAAGCGGGAGACCTGGGTGATCAGCGGCCGGTCGGGGTCGATCCCGAACTGCTGGCAGACGAAGGCCGCGTCCTCCGGCGAGAAGGCCATGTTCTTCGGTGACAGCGGGTCGATCGCCGGCGGGATGATGTTGACGCCGTCGTGGCCGTGGTCGATCCCATCGGGGACGTAGTCCGGCAGGTGCCAGACGGTCGCGTCGTATTCCTCGATCAGCGGCAGCAGGCGGGCGATCGGCGCCGGGTTCGGCGTCGAGAGGTCGATGTGGCAGCGCCAGATCCAGCGCTTCCCCTTGGCGAGCGCGCCGCGCCGCAGCCCGATCGGCTGCGGATCGTGGACGATCACCGCGTCCCACTCGCCCTGCAGGCCCTCGGCGTTCATCTGGTTGATCTCGTCGAACAGCTTCCACTGCTCGTCGCTGAGCGTCTCCTC
Organism: Solirubrobacterales bacterium; assembly: GCA_035762685.1. Classification (GTDB taxonomy): domain Bacteria; phylum Actinomycetota; class Thermoleophilia; order Solirubrobacterales; family 70-9; genus VAYN01. The sequence goes on from DASTNW010000042.1 coordinate 45,893, forward strand.
CGCTCCCTGCAGCGAGTTGTGGAGGAGCTTGGTGGCGTTGAAGAACTCCTCCTTGCCGAAGATCACGTGCCAGTGGGCGTCGAGGCCGACGTCGCGCATCAGCGGCACGATCGTGTAGAGGATCTCCGAGACGCCGCCCCCGAAGGCGGTGGCGCTGACGTGGAGGACGCGCTTGCCGCGCAGCGGCTCGGCCAGCTCGCGGATGCGCTCGGTCAGGTCTTTGCCGACTATGTGGGTGTAGTCGGTGAGGGACTTCTGGCCAAGGGCGACTTCCTGAAGCAAGGCCGGAGTTCTACACGGCTTGGCGGCAGATAGGCGTCTAGCCGTCGCCGTCGCTATCGGGGCGCCTGCCCAGCGTCACCTCGACCTGCTCCTTCTCGCCGTCGCGGAGGACGGTCAGCGTCACCGTCTCGCCCGGCTTGCGGTCGGAGACGAAGCGCGAGAGGTCGTCGGGTTGGACCACCTTGTGGCCGTCGGCTTCGAGGATGACGTCGCCGCCCGCCCGGTATTCGCCGGCCTGGAAGCGCACTTTCTCGTCGCCACCCTTGAGCCCGGCACGCTCGGCCGGGCCGCCGGGGACGACGTCGGCCAGCAGGCCGCCGAAGGTCGTGTCGAGGCCGAGCTTGTCGGCCAGCTGCGGGTAGAGCGCCTGGCTGGAGACGCCGATGTAGGCGTATTCGACCTCGCCGTCCTGCTGGAGCTGGGCCACCGAGCGTTTGATCGCCGAGACCGGGACCGCAAATCCGACCCCGGAGTTGGAGCCGGAGTTGGTCTCGATCTGCTCGTTGATGCCGAGAACGCGGGCGCCGGCGTCGAGCAGGGGCCCGCCCGAGTTGCCGGGGTTGATCGAAGCGTCGGTCTGGATCGCCCCCTCGATCTGGAACTGGGTCAGCGATTCGACCGAGCGGTCGGTCGCGGAGACGATCCCGCTGGAGAGCGACTGCTGCTCGCCGAAGGGGCTGCCGATCGCCGCCACCGGCTGGCCGACCTGGATGTCGGCCTCGTCGCCCAGCTCCAGCGGATGCAGGGCGAACCCGTCGGCCTCGATTCGCAGCAGGCCGACGTCGACGAAGGGATCGAAGCCGACGATTTCGGCCTCGACCACGTTGCGGTCGGGGAACTCGACGAAGACTTCCTCGGCCGGCCGCCGCCGGCCGCTGGATTCGTCGGTGATGACGTGGGCGTTGGTGACGATTTCGCCGTCCTCGTTGAGGACGAAGCCCGAGCCCTCGGCGGCGCCGCCGCCCTCGGCGAAGACGGAGCGGATGGTCACGACCCCCGGGGACGCCTCGCGGTAGACCCGGGCGGCGTCGAAGCCGCGCGCGGCGGCCTCGACGACGATCTGACGCGGCGCCGCGGTGGCGACCCGCGCGCCGTCGGTCGAGACCTCGCCGTCACCCGAGCCGCAGCCGGCGAGGAGGGCCAGCGCGAGCAGCAGGGGCACGAGCGCCGCCCGGCGCTTCATGCCGGGGCCCTGGCGAGCGAGTTCTGTGGGTGGGGCTCGGCCGCTATTGCCGCCGGCGGCAGGTCGAGGGTGAAGGCGGTGAAGCGGCGGCTGGAGCTGATCGTGATCCTTCCCTCCATGCGCTGCGCGAGCTCTCTGGCGATCGCCAGCCCGAGCCCCGACCCGCCGGCCTTGTCGGCGGTGTAGAAGCGCTCGAAGATCCGGTTCTGGACCCGTTGCGGGATCCCCGCTCCCTCGTCGGAGACGGTCAGCTCGGCGCGGCGGTTGACGGAGTAGGTGGTAACGGTGACCTTGGTGCCTTCCGGGGTGTGGGTGAGGGCGTTGTCGAGCAGGATACGGATGATCTGACGCACCCGATCGGGATCGCCGAAGGCGATCGCGGGGCGCTCGGGCGTGCGCAGCTCCAGGCGCGAGCCGCGCAGGTCGGCACGGGCGCCGAACTCGCGCGTCACCTCCCGCGCAAGCCCCCCGAGGTCGATGCTGCGGGCCTGCATCACCATCGCGCCGGCGTCGAGCTGGGAGAGGTCGAGCAGGTCGGCGGTCAGCTTGGTCAGGCGCTCGATCTGCTGGCGCATCGTGCGCACGAACTCGGCCCGCTCCTCAGGGCTCGGGTCCTCCTCTTCGAGCAGCTCGACGAAGCCGCCGAGGCTGAAGATCGGCGTCCGCAGCTCGTGCGAGGCGTTGGCGATGAACTGCTTGCGAGCGCTGTCGAGCTCGGCCAGTCGTCGCTGCATCTCGTTGAAGCTGCGGGCGAGCTGGCCCAGCTGGCCGGCCGCGGCGACGGGGATCGTCGTCTCGAAGTTGCCGTCGGCGACTTTGCGGGCGGCGTCCTGCAGGTGGCTGATGTTCTGGGCCGCGGCCTGCGCGTAGTAGAGGCCGACGACGGTGGCGACGGCGATCGCGATCTGGCCGCCGACCAGGATCTGTCCCTTGTCGGCGGATAGCCCCCCGG
>DASTNW010000043.1:0-24930 GCA_035762685.1 Solirubrobacterales bacterium
GTCGTGCGCAGATCCTTGCCGACGTCCTCGATATCGGACCCCTGCAGCTCCCCGCGCATGCGGTCGAAGTTCTCGTTGCCGGCCTTGGTCTCGGCGATGAACTCGCGGGCGAAGTCGCCCGACTGGATCTCGCTGAGGATCTGCTTCATCGCCGCCCGCGACTCGTCGCCGATCACGCGTTTGCCGCGGGTCATGTCGCCGTACTCGGCGGTGTTGGAGATCGAGTAACGCATCCCCTGGATCCCCTTTTCGTACATCAGGTCGGCGATCAGCTTCAGCTCGTGCAGGCACTCGAAGTAGGCGAGGCGGGGGTCGTAGCCGGCCTCGACCAGGGTCTCGAACCCGGCCCGGACCAGCTCCGAGGCGCCGCCGCAGAGCACCGCCTGCTCGCCGAAGAGGTCGGTCTCGCACTCGTCTTTGAAGCTGGTCTCGATCACCGCGGCGCGGCCGCCGCCGATCCCGGAGGCGTAGGCGAGAACGAGGTCGTGGGCGTCGCCGCTGGCGTCCTGGTGGACGGCCATCAGGCAGGGCACGCCGTTGCCTTCCTCGTACTGGCGCCGCACCAGGTGGCCCGGGCCCTTGGGCGCGACCATGCCGACGTCGACGCCGGGCGGGGGCTCGATCTCGCCGAAGTGGATCGCGAAACCGTGTGCGAAGAGAAGCAGGTTGCCGGGGGCGATGCCGTCGACGATCTCGGAGGCCCATACCTCGGCCTGCTTCTCGTCCGGCAGCAGGACCATCACCAGATCGCCGCGACTGGCGGCTTCGGCGATGTCGAGCACCTCCAGCCCGGCCGCTTCGGCCTTGGCGCGGCTGGAGGAGTCGGGACGCAGGCCGACGACCACGTCGACCCCGGAGTCCTTGAGGTTGAGGGCGTGAGCGTGCCCCTGGGAGCCGTAGCCGAGGATCGCGACGGTCTTGCCGTCGAGCTTGCCCAGATCGGCGTCCTTGTCGTAGTAGATGTCGTCGGTGCGCATGGGCGAGGAGGCTATCGGAGCGCCCTGCGCATCAGCTTGCCGGAGGGGGTGCGCGGCAGCGCCGCCGCCAACTCGACCCGCTTCGGCACCTTGAAGCCGGCCAGCGCCTCGGCGCAGTGGCGCCGCAGCTCGTCGGGCGTCACCGCCGAGTCGCCCTCCAGGACCACCACCGCGGTCACCGCCTGCTGCCACTCGGGGTCCTCGCGGCCGATCACGGCAGCGTCGGCCACCTCCGGATGGCGCAGCAGCACCTCCTCGACCTCGGCCGGGGCGATGTTCTCGCCGCCGCTGACGATCATGTCGTCGATCCGGTCCTCGACGTAGAGGAACCCCTCCTCGTCGATGTGCCCGAGGTCGCCGGTGTGCAGCCAGCCGTCGGCGTCGGCCTGTCCCGGCGCCACGGTCGGGCCCTGGACCAGGATCTCCCCGTCCCGGATCCGCAGGTGCGTAGTCAGCAAGGGCCGGCCGGCGGAGCCGAGCTTGCGGCGAGCGTCGGCCGGGGCCAGGGTCGTCACCTGCGAACAGGTCTCGGTCAGGCCGTAGGTCTGGACCACGGTCGCGCCCTTGGCGGTCGCCTCCTGCAGCGGCCCCTCCGGCACCGGGCCGCCGCCGACGAGGACCGCTCGCGGCCCGGAGAGGTCAGCACCGGCCTCGAGCAGCCGCGTCAACATCGTCGCCACCAGCGAGACGACCGTGATCCCGTCGCGTTCCAGGGCCGCCCCGACGCGGTCGACGTCGAAGCCGTCGTGGATGACGGCGGTGGTGCCGTAGATGACCGAGCGCATGACGATCCCGAGGCCGGAGATGTGGCTCAGCGGCAGACAGCAGAGCCAACGGTCCTCGGGCTCGACGCCGATGTTGAAGGCGGAACCGACGGCGCTCCAGAGGAAGTTCCCGTAGGTGAGCCCGACCGGGTGTGGGGCGCCGGAGCTGCCGCTGGTGAGGACACGGGCGCAGACCTCATCCATGTCGTGCTCGCCGAGCAGCGGCATGTCGGCCTCGGTCTGGGTCAGCTCGCCGGCGTCGTCGAGGTCGACGATCGGCTCCTCGGCGGCGACGATCGCGGCGCGCTCGGCTGCCGTCAGCCGCGGGCTCAACGGCAGCAGCCTGGCCCCGACCTTCATCAGCGCGTGGGCCAGCACGACCTGCTCGCGTCGCGGGTGCATGGTCAGGGCGGCGGTCGAGCCGCGACGGACGCCGTGGGCGGCGAGCCGCCGCGCGACCCAGGTCGCCTCGGCCTCGAGCTCGGCGTAGGTCATCTCGGCACCGTCGGCCACCAGGGCCGTGCGGTCGGGACAGCTTTGGGATCTCTGGGCGAGCCAGTCGTCGAGCTTCATCGGCTGGATATCGTGCCCATCATGCCCCAACGCCACAAGGACGCCCCGCCGGAGGAGAACCTCTATGCCCCGATCGCGTGGGAGAGCACCGGCGAGTACGAAGACATCCGCTACGAGAGGGCCGACGGGATCGCCAAGATCACGATCGACCGGCCGCAGGTGCACAACGCCTTCCGGCCGCAGACCCTGGTCGAGATCTCCGCCGCGCTCGAGCTGGCGCGGGAGGACACCGAGATCGGTGCGATCGTCCTCACCGGCGCCGGCGAGCGCGCCTTCTGCTCGGGCGGCGACCAGACGGTCCGCGGCGACAGCGGCTACGTCGCCGAGGGAACCTCGCTCGGGCGCTTCCACGTGACCGACCTGCAGGTGCAGATGCGACGGCTGCCGAAGCCGGTGGTGGCGATGGTCGCCGGCTACGCGATCGGCGGCGGGCACATCCTCCACGTCTGCTGCGACCTGACGATCGCCGCCGACAACGCGCGCTTCGGGCAGACCGGGCCGCGGGTCGGATCCTGGGACGGCGGCTTCGGCGCCTCCCTGCTGCGTGACCTGGTCGGGACCAAGAAGGCGAAGGAGTTCTGGCTGCTCTGTCGCCAGTACGACGCCGAGGAGGCGCTGCAGATGGGGCTCGTCAACGCCGTCGTGCCGCTGGCGGACCTGGAGCGGGAGACGGTGGCCTGGTGCCGCGACATGCTGGCGCTCTCGCCCTTCGCCCTGCGCCTGGCCAAGGCGAGCTTCAACGCCCACGAGGACGGCTACGCCGGGATCCAGCAGCTCGCCCACGACGCCAACCTGCTCTTCTACGGCAGCGACGAGGCAGCCGAGGGACGCGAGGCGTTCAAGCAGAAACGCCAGCCCGACTTCTCCAAGTTCCCCAAGCGGCCATGAGCGCCGGCGCCGGAGGCGGCCGATGAGGATCTGGCTGATGGCGGCGCGGCCGCGGACCCTGCCGGCGGCGATCGCCCCGGTTCTGGTCGGCACCGCGGCGGCCGTGAACCAGTACGGAGACCTGCCTCGCTGGGGCGCCTTCCTGGCGGCCCTGGTCGGCTCGATCTTCATCCAGATCGGGACCAACCTCGCCAACGACTACTCCGACGCCCGCCGCGGCGCCGACACGGCCGACCGGCTGGGACCGGTCCGCGTCACCTCGGCCGGGCTGGTGACGCCGCAGCGGGTGCTTACCGCGACCTGGATCGCCTTCGCGGTCGCGGTCGCCTGCGGCATCTACCTGGCGGCGGTCGCCGGACCGGTGATCCTGCTGATCGGCGTCCTCTCGATCGCCGCCGGCGTCCTCTACACGGGCGGCCCCCGGCCCTACGGCTACGCCGGCCTCGGCGAGGTCTTCGTCTTCCTCTTCTTTGGCCTCGTCGCCGTCAACGGCTCCTACTACGTGCAGGTCGAGGCGCTCGACGCGCTGCCGCTCGGCCTCTCGATCGCCGTCGGTTTCCTCGCCACCGCGATCCTCGTCGTCAACAACGTCCGCGACCTCGAGACGGACCGACGGGCGGGCAAGATGACGCTGGCGGTGCGGATGGGCCGCCACAACGCAGTGGTCCTCTACCGGCTGCTCGTGCTGGGCGCCTTCGCGGTGCTGCCGATCGCGCTGCTCGCGGGGAACGCCAGCGCGCTGCCGCTGATCGGACTGCTGGCGCTGCCGCTGGCGGTGCCGCCGATGCGGACGCTCAGCAACCGCAGCGACGGCCCGGCGCTGAACGGCGCGCTGGCCGCGACCGGCGTCGTCCTTGCCGCCTACAGCCTGCTGGTCAGCGTCGGCCTGTTGATCTCCGCCTGAGGGCGCTTCCTCCACCCTGCGGGAAGGGTGCGATCTCACCGCACGGCCCCGAGTGAGAAGCTGTCGAAGTGCGAATCGCCTCCGTCGAGGTCGTCCCCTACGCCCTACCTTTCCGTGAGCCCTATGTCACCGCCCGGGGTCGTCTCGACCGGCGCGAGATGGCCCTGCTGCGGCTGCGCTCCGACGACGGGTTGACCGGGCTGGGTGAAGCCGTGCCGCTGTCGCTGCGAGGCGGGGCCGGGTTGGCACAGGTCGTCGGCGAGTTGGAACGGCTCGGCGAGCTCGCGGAACTGGACGAGGCCAGCCTGATGGGCGGCCTCGCAAACCTCTCGGCACCCGCTCGCTGCGCAGCGCTGACCGCGCTGATGGACCTGCGGGGCCGTCGGGCCGCTGCCGAGGGCCACTCCGCGGCGGCAGCGGACGAGCCCGTGCGATGCAACGCAACGCTGGTCGCGGGAGAGCCGGCCGCGGTTGCCGAGGACGCGCTCGGCTGGGCTGCCGAGGGCTTCTCCACCTTCAAGCTGAAGCTCGGCGCCGGCGACGACGTCGGCCAGGTGCGAGCGGTGCGCGAAGCGGTCGGGCCGGATGCCGGTGTTCGGGTCGACGCCAACGCCGCCTGGGACGTGGAGACGGCGAAGCGGACGCTGGCCGAGCTGGAGGAGCTCGACGTCGAGCTGGCGGAGCAGCCGGTCGCCGGCTTCGAGCAGATGGCCGAGGTCGCTGCAGCGACCTCAATTCCGCTCGCCGGCGACGAGAGCGTCGAGAGCAGGGCCGACGCCGAGCGGGCGCTCGAGCGGAGGGCCTGTGCGTGGGCGGGGGTGAAGCTCTCCAAGGTCGGCGGCCCGGAGGAAGCGATCGCGATCGCCGAGGTGCTGCCGTCCTATCTCTCCAGCGCCCTCGACGGGCCGGTCGGGATCGCGGCGGCGGCGCAGGTGGCGCAGACGCTGCGCGCGAATGCCCCGCCGGACAGCGTCGACCTCGCCCACGGGCTGGCGACGCAGCGGCTCTTCGCGGCAACGGTCGCCACGGCCGAGTGCGAGTTGCGCGACGGCATGCTCCACCCCCCCGCCGGGCCCGGCCTCGGCGTCGAGATCGACGAGCGCGCGCTCGACCTGCATCGGCTTTAGCCTGCCGGGGCGACTTACTCTCGCCATGCGAGACAAACTCGCCCCAGCGTGGACCCGACCAACGCCAACACCGCCCTCGCCTCCGCCTTCGTCGAGGAGCTCGCGCGTGGAGGGCTGCGCCACGCGGTCGTCTCCCCCGGCTCGCGCTCGACCCCGCTTGCGGTCGCGCTCTGGCGAGAGTCGCGGATCGAGGTGACGGTGCTCGTCGACGAGCGCTCGGCGGGCTTCTTCGCGCTCGGGGCGGCGCAGGCGAGTGGCGAGCCGGTGGCGCTGCTCTGCACCTCCGGCACCGCGGTCGCCAACTACCACCCCGCCGTGATCGAGGCCGACGAGTCGGGCCTGCCGCTGGTCGTGCTCAGCGCCGACCGGCCGCCGGAGCTGCGCGGCATCGGCGCCGGGCAGACGATCGACCAAGTCAAGCTCTTCGGCTCCTCGGTGCGTTGGTTCTGCGAAGTCGGCACCCACACGGCCGACGACGAGGGCCTGCTCCACTACCGCTCGGTCGCCTGTCGAGCGCTGGCGGCGACCCGCGGCGAGACGCGTCCCGGGCCCGTGCACCTGAACCTGCCCTGGCGCGAGCCACTGGCCCCAGTCCCCGTCGAGGGGGCTGTTACCGCGAGTGACCCGTTGGCGCTGGAGGGGCGCGACGGACGGCCGCTGACCGCGGTGACGAGGATCGACCTCGAGCCCTCGGCTTTCCTGCTCGACGAGGTCGCCGGCCACATCGGCGACGCGATCTCCGGGGTGATCGTCGCCGGCCGCCAGCTCGACCCCGAGCTGCGCGAGCCGCTCGCCCATCTCGCCCGCGTTTCCGGCTTCCCGATCCTGGCCGAGCCGACCTCGCAATTGCGCTGCGGCCCCCACGACCGCTCCCACGTAGTCGCCGCCTACGACCTGTTGCTGCGCGACGAGCACTTCGCCCGCTCCGTCGTCCCCGACTTCGTTCTCCGCTTCGGCGCGATGCCGACCAGCAAGCCGCTGCGCGCTTGGCTGGCCGCAAGCGGCGCAAGCGAAATCACGATCGACCCTTACGGCGGCTGGAACGAGCCGACGAACCGTGCGGCGGCGATCCTGCGGGCGGACCCGACCGAGCTGGCGGCCGGCTGGGCGGCCCGCCTGGAGAAAGAACCGCGGGCGGCGCCGGAGGACTGGCTGGGCGCCGAGCGAGCCGCACAAGCCGTGGTCGAGACCGAGCTCGGCAACGCCGGCCCGATCTCAGAGCCCGCCCTGCACCGCGCGCTCGGTGAGGCGCACCGGGACGGCGACCTCGTCTACACCGCCTCGAGCATGCCGATCCGCGACCAGGAGGCCTTCCTCGGCCCCGGTGCCGCCGACGCCCTCTTCCTCTGCAACCGCGGCGCCAACGGCATTGACGGCCTCCTCTCCTCAGGCATCGGCGCTGGCCACGCGAGCGGGCGCCCGACCACGATCGTCACCGGCGACCTCGGCCTGCTCCACGACATCGGTGGCCTCGCCGCGCTGCACGACGTCTCCACCCCCGTCCGCATCGTCGTCATCGACAACGACGGCGGCGGCATCTTCCACTTCCTGCCGCAGGAGCAAGCGCTCGCCGACGAGGAGTTCGAGGCCCTCCTCGGCACCCCCCGCGGCGTCAGCGCCGCAAAGGCCGCCGCTCTCTTCGACCTGCCTCACCGCCAGCTCGAATCGCTGGAGGAACTACCGGAGGCCCTTGACGCCGGCACCGGTCTGATCGAGGTCAGGACCGACCGCCACACGAACTTCGCCGAGCACCGCAGGCTGGCCGAGTGCGTCCACGACGCCCTCCCCGGCCCCCGCTAACTCAGCGCCCGATCAGCACGCGATCGGCCCCGCCTCGCGGCCGGGCCCCGGCTGCCAGGCGACGCCGTAGAAGGCGACTTTCCCGATCGACGCGACCCTGCTGGGGCAGGTGCCGTCGGCGTTGACCTGCATGATCGCGTTGCCGACCGGGAAGAGGAGGGCCAGCTCAGGGATGAACGACATGTCCGCGCGTACCCGCACGTAGGCGATCCGCGCGCCCGAGGGATCCCAGCTCGGCGCGGACTCGATCAGGTCGTTGGTACGCGTGATGCGCCGCAGGCCACTCCGGTCGACGCCGATCGTGTACAGCTCCCCGGCGGCGTAATCCTGGTTCTCTTCCGCCTTCACCACGTCGCGGTCCATGTAGCCGACGAAGGCGATCCGCGACCCGTCGGGCGAGAACTCCGGTTCCTCGCCGAGCTGGACCAGCTCGGCGCTGCCGCTGCCGTCGAGTCGCATCAGCATCACCCGCGGCCCGTCGAGGTGGTCGTCGTTCTTGGTAAGCGCCAGCGTCGACCCGTCCGGGGAGAACGAGGACGGCTCGTTGGCGAGTCCGTTGCGCCAGCGGGTGAGCCGGTGTGACCCGCCACCGTCGAGGTCAACCAGCCAGATCGTGGTGCTGGCGTAGAAGCGGGAACGGGACTTGCCGGGTTCGGTGATGTGCTTGAGGTCGAGGTGGGAGCGGAAGCGCGTTCGCGCGAAGGCGAGGGTGTGCCCGTCCGGCGAGAGGACCGGGCGCGACCCTCCCTTGGTGCCGGGCACGGCGCGCAGGCCGGTGCCGTCGGCCGACACCACGTAGATGCGCTGGCCCGTGCCGGAGGAACCGGCAAACGCGATCAGCCCGCCGTCTGCCGACCAACGTGGACCGTAGAAAGGCACCGGGACGACTTCCCCCTTGCCTTCCAGACGGCCGGCGAGCAGGGTCTGACGAGGCGCGCCCGACGGGGCGAGCGTCTGCAGCGACATCACCGGAGGGACAGCGTTTTCGTCCCTTTCGGAGCCCTTGGTCTGCGTCAACGTGACGGTGGCCAGCCGCGGGCCGGGAAACGCTGTCGCCGCCTCGGCCAACTGGGGCAGCAGCGCAGCGCTCAGCAGGATGACCGCGAGGGACGAGGCGAGGCGGGGCACCGGCCCATTCTGGCCGACCGAGCGGCGCCTACTCGGCCAGCAGCGGCAGCAGCGCCTGCAGCTTGACCTCGGTCTCGGCCAGCTCGGCCGCCGGGTCGGAGCCGGCGACGACGCCAACGCCGGCGAAGAGATGGGCCTCGCGGTCGCGCAGGAGGGCGCTGCGGAGGGCGACGCAGAACTCTCCGTCCTCGGTCGCGTCCATCCAGCCGACCGGGCCGGCGTACCAGCCGCGGTCCATGCCCTCGAGCTCGGCGATCGCGGTTGCGGCCGCGGACCAGGGCTCGCCGCCGACCGCCGGAGTCGGGTGCAGCGTCCCGGCCAGCTCGATTGCCGAGCGGGGGTCGGCGAGCTGGGCGATCACCGGCGTCGCCAGGTGCTGGATGTTCGCCACCTTGACGATCTCCGGCTCGGCGGCCGCCTCGACCCAGACCGCGTGCGGACGCAGAGAGCGGACGATGCGCTCGGCGACGATCCGCTGCTCGCGGCGGTCCTTGTCGCTGCGCAGCAGCTGCTCGCCGAGGTGGTCGTCGACCGCCGGGTCGGAGCTGCGCCGGGTCGAGCCGGCTAGGGCCACGGTCGAGACGCTGGCCCCGGAGCGGCGCACGAGCAGCTCCGGGCTGGCGCCGATGAAGGCCGCCTCCGGGGTGCCGCAGCAGAAGCAGAAGCAGGCCGGGAATTGCTCGCGCATCGCGCCGAACAGCGCCGCCGGGTCGTGGGCGGCAGCGGCGCTGACGACGACCTCGCGTGCGAGCACCACCTTGCTCATCCCCCCCGCCCCGATCCGGCCGGTCGCGGCCGAGACGGCGGCTTCGAAGTCACCGGGTGGACGCGCGCTGCGGATCTGCGTGTGCGAGGTCGGGTGGGGATCGAGCAGCGGCAGCGGCTCCTGGGAGCGCAGCGCCGCCAGCCTGGCGCTCAGCTTTGCAGCGCACTCCTCCCCGTCGTCCCCCGGCTGGACGATCGCGTTGACGGTGAGGAAGGCGCGCTCGCCGCTGCGGCAGAGCGAAAGCTCGGGCAGGACCAGCGACCCGGGCGAAAGCGAGGACCAGGTCGAAGAGGAGCCACCGTCGGCGTCGAAGGCGAACCCCCCGAGCCAGACCGGCCCGGCCCCGGCGGGCAGCCCGCGGGGCTCGTCGAGCACCACGTCCCGCCCTGTTCGCAGGCACTCCTCGGCGATGTCGGCGAAACGGCCTTCGCCTCGCGACGCCGCTTCGTGCGCCACCCCCAGCCCGGCCAGCGCGAAGCCCCGATCGGGCTGCTCCCAGCAGAACCAGCGGTCGGAGGCCAGCCGCGAGGCGAACACCGCCGCGCAGGGATCGGCCACCTCGGTCTCGACGGTGACGCTGACCAGCGTCCGCCGCCCCCGAGCGACTGCCTCTTGCACAGAAGACTCGAAGTCGATGGGCCGGTTTCCCACGTTGTGCGTGGGTTTTCGGCCCATCGGCGGTGGGTTAGTCGCCGCCGCGGCCGATGGCGATCTCGCCAGTCCTGACCATTTCGACCAGGCCGTGCGGCCTCACCATGCGCTCGAAGGCCTCGATCTTGTCGGCGGAGCCGGTCACCTCGATCGTCATCGTGCGGCGGGCGACGTCGACGATTTTGGCCCGGAAGATCTCCGCGAACTGGATGATCTCGGCCCGGTTCTCGACCGCCGAGGAGACCTTGAACAGCGCCATCTCGCGCGCCACCGTCTCCTCCGGTTCCATGTCGCGGATCTTCAGCACGTTGACCAGCTTGTGAAGCTGCTTAGTCACCTGGTCGATCGGGTGGACCGCCCCGTCTAGGGTCAGCGTGATCCGTGAGACGGTGGGGTCGTCGGTCGGGCCGACCGCCAGCGTGTCGATGTTGAACCCGCGGCGCGAGAAGAGGCCGGCAACGCGGGCCAGCACGCCCGGTTTGTTCTCGACCAGGATCGAGAGGATGTGCTCGCGGCCGCTCAACTGCCCCGGCAGGTGCAGGTCCTCCAGTTTGACCGCTTGCGGAGTCCCCGCCTCCATCAGCGCACCGCCCTCGGCGCCTCGACCATGTCGCGGGCGGCTTCGCCCGGCGGGATCATCGGGTAGCAGTTCTCCTCCTGGGCGACGCGGACGTCGAGCAGGACCGGGCCGTCGGTCTCCAGCGCCTTGACCATCGTCTCCTCGAGGTCGGCGGAGTTCTCGCAGCGCAGGCCGGTGGCGCCGAAGGCCTCGGCCAGCTTCACCCAGTCGGGGCTGGCGCCCATCTCGACCGAGCTGTAGCGGCGGTCCCAGAACAGCTCCTGCCACTGGCGGACCATGCCCATGTAGCCGTTGTTCATGAGGAAGACCTTGACCGGGATCTCGTTGGTCACGCAGGTGGCCAGCTCCTGCACGTTCATGATCAGGCTGCCGTCGCCGGCGAGGCAGACGACGTGCTCCTCGGGACAGGCGACCTTGGCGCCGACCGCCGAGGGCAGCCCGAAGCCCATCGTGCCGAGGCCGCCGGAGTTGATCCAGCGGCGGGGCTTGTCGAAGCCGTAGTACTGAGCGGCCCACATCTGGTGCTGGCCGACGTCGGAGGTGACGATCGCGTCCCCCTGGGTCGCCCGGTGCATCGCCTCGATCATGAACTGGGGCTTGATCTCGCCGTCCTTGCCGGGCTCGTAGTAGAGCGGGTGCTCCTGCTGCCAGCCGCGGAGCTGGTTCCACCAGGCGTCGAGCCGGGTCGAGTCGGTCTGCAGCGCCCGGTACTCGCGGGTCAGCTTCGGCAGCACCTGCTTGACGTCGCCGACGATCGGGATGTGGGCGCCGACGTTCTTGGAGATCTCCGCCGGGTCGATGTCGATGTGGATGACCTTGGCGTGCGGCGCGAACTCGGCCAGTTTGCCGGTGATGCGGTCGTCGAAGCGGGCGCCGATGGCGACGATCAGGTCCGCTTTGTCCATCGCGAAGTTGGCGGTGAAGGTGCCGTGCATGCCCAGCATCCCGAGGAAGTTCTCGTCCGAGGCGGGGAAGGCACCGAGGCCCATCAGCGTCGAGGTGACCGGGAAGCGGTCGGAGCAGGCGAGCTCGCGCAACTCCTCGGAGGCGTTGCCGTTGACGACGCCGCCGCCGGTGTAGAAGATCGGCCGGCGGGCGTTGGCGAGCGCCTTGGCGGCGATCCGGACCTGTTTGATGTTGCCCTCGGTCGAGGGCTTGTAGCCGGGCAGCTCGACCGGCTCGGTGCGCGGCTCGTAATCGATGTCGGCGCGCGAGAGGTCCTGCGGGATGTCCAGCAGCACCGGCCCCGGGCGCCCGGTCGAGGCGACGTGGAAGGCCTCGTGCACGTACTCGGGGATCTGGCGCGCGTCGGTGACTTGGAAGGAGTGCTTCACGAACGGCAGCGTGGCGCCGAGGATGTCGGCCTCCTGGAACCCGTCGGTGCCGATCAGCTCGGTGCGGACCTGGCCGGTGATGAAGACGGTCGGGACCGAGTCCATCATCGCGTCGGCGATCGCCGTGACCAGGTTGGTCGCGCCCGGGCCCGAGGTGGCAAAGGCGACCCCGACCCGGCCCGAGGCCTTGGCGTAGCCCTCCGCCGCGTGGCCGCCGCCCTGCTCGTGGCGCACCTGGACGTGGCGGAAGTCGGCGTCGACGAGGGCGTCGTAGGTCGGCAGGTTGGCCCCGCCGGGGATCCCGAAGACGTCCTTGACGCCCTCGGCCTTGAGGCTTTCCATCAGCGTGTCCGCGGCTCTCATCGGACTGGCGATGGTACCAGTGGCGCTATGCGCGACCAGCAGGCGATTTCGCCGGGTTCCAGCGGGTGCTGGGATCGATGTGGTCCTCGATCGCGTTGCCCTTGTAGCGCTCGATGATGTGGATCATCGACTCGACCAGCTCCTCGCCGAGCAGGGTCGGCTCGAGCCCGAGGTCGAGCAGCTTGGTGTGGACGGCGTTGTAGTAGTGCTGCTCCTTCTCCACCCGCGGGTTCTCGCAGTGCTGGATCTCGACCTCGTAGCCGAGGTGCTCACCGGCGGCCTTGACCAGCTCGGCCAGCTCCAGGACCGAGAACTGCTCGGTGAACTGGTTGAAGACGCGGAACTCGCCCACCGCGGCCGGGTTGGAGACGGCCAGCTCGACGCAGGCGAGGGTGTCGCGGATGTTGAGGAAGCCACGGGTCTGGGTGCCGGCCCCGTAGACCGTCAGCGGGTGGCCGATCACCGTCTGCAGGCAGAAGCGGTTGAGCACGGTGCCGAAGATCTCGTCGTAGTCGAAACGGGTGACGAGGCGCTCGTCCCGCGCCGTCTCCTCGGTCTCGATGCCGTAGACGACGCCCTGGTTGAGGTCGGTGGCGCGCAGGCCCCAGGTGCGGCAGGCAAAGTGGATGTTGGTCGAGTCGTGGACCTTCGAGCAGTGGTACAGCGAAGCCGGCAGCTTCGGGAACGGCAGCGTGTCGCGCCGCCCCTTGTGCTCGATCTCGATGTAGCCCTCCTCGATGTCGATCTCGGGCTGCCCGTACTCGCCCATCGTCCCGAGCTTGACCAGGTGGCAATCGGGGACGTGGTCGCGGATCGCGAAGAGCAGGTTGAGGTTGCCGATCACGTTCGCGTACTGGGTCTCGACCGCCTTCTCCCGCGAGGCCATCGAGTAGGGGGCGGAGGCCTGCTGGCCGTAGTGGACGACCGCCTCCGGCTGGGTCTCCGCGACCACGCCTTCGAGGAAGTCGCCGTCCTGGACCGAGCCGACGAAGCTGCGGACCTCCTCCCCACCGAGCTCCCGCCAGGCGGCGATACGCTCGTCGAGACCGGCGATCGGCGTCAGCGAGCCGGTGCCAGCTTCGTCGTGCCAGCGGCGGCGAGAGAAGTCGTCGACGACGGAGACCTCGTGCCCGCGGGCCGAGAACCGCAAGGCCGTCGGCCAGCCCAGGTAGCCATCGCCCCCGAGGATGAGGATTCGCATAGGACGCGGCAGCTTAGAGGGTTGGCCGGGCGACCCGACCAGCCGCCCTAGTTGAATCCCGCCGATGGAAAGTGGACTGGCGGCGCGGAACGGGGGGCGGATCGGCCTCGCCGCGCTCGTCGCCATCCTCCTCCTCGGGCTCGGCCTGCGGGTGGGCGAGGCCTGGGACGGGCGGTCCCCCGTCTACGACGCGGCGGCCTACGCAAAGATCGCCGCCAACCTCGAGGGGGGCGACGGGTTCACCGTGGGTGCGGACGCTACGCAGCCGTCCAGCAATTACTCCCCTGGGTTGCCGCTGCTGGTTGCCGGCATATACGAGGTGACGGGCGGCCTCAATGAACGCACGGCACGAGTGCTCCTGGCCTTCATCGGCACGCTCTCCGTGCTCTTCGCCTACCTGATCGGCCGCCGCCTGGCATCCCCGGCGAGTTCGCCCGCCCATAGCCGGGCAAACTCGCCAGGCGTGGTGGCGGGGCTGATCGGCGCGGCCGCGGTGGCGGTCTACCCGGCGCTGCTCGAGTACCAGGGGATGCTGATGGGCGAGCCGCTGGCGGCGACGCTGCTCTCCGGCGCGGTCCTAGCGCTGCTCTGGGCAGCGGGCCACGAGGGCCGCTGGGCCTGGCTGCTGCCGGGGGCGCTACTTGGCGGCTTGGCATTGGTCCGGCCCGAGTACCTGGCAATCGCCTTCCTGCTCGCGCTCGTCGTCTTCGCCCGCCGCGCCCGAACGGATTGGCGGCGAAGCCTGGTCCAAGCGGCGGTGCTGCTGGCTGGGGTCGTCATCGTCGTCGCACCGTGGACGGTCCGCAACGCGGTCGCACTCGACCGCTACGTGCCGATCTCGACCGGCGGCGGCCAGGTGCTGTTTGCCGGCACCTACCTGCCCTCCGACGGCGACCCGGAAAAGGTCGGCGCCGAGGTGGTCGAGCGCCACCCTGGGCTGTTCGCGCCCGCGGACGTGCGGCGGCTGCGCCTCGAGCAGATTCTCGCCCGCCTGGCCGCAAGCCGCTATCCCAACCTGGAAACCGACCAGGCGCTGGCCCGTATGGGCCGCGAACGGCTCTGGGACGACGTCTCCGAAGCACCAATCGAGTTCGCCGGGTTCCTCGCCGCGAAGACCTGGCGGACCTGGGCGCACGGACCGCGCGACGTGATGCGCGAGCCCGGCTGGGAGCTTTTCCACTGCGCCCTCGTCCTCCTGGCGCTGCTCGGGCTCGGCCTGCTCGCCTGGCAGCGGCGCTGGGAGGCGCTGGTGCTGGCGACGGTCTTCCTCGCGATCACCGCGCTCAGCGCCCTGCTCGTCGCCTCGCCGCGGCGCGTCCTGGTGATGCTGCCGTTGATCGCGGCGCTTGCCGGCGTCGCCGCGACCTGGCCCTGGGGCCGGGATAGCCTGGGCCGGCCTTGACTGCCGTCGCCGACCACGTCCGCTCGCTGCCGCAGCGCTATGGGCAGACGACGCTGGTCCTGCTGGCGCTGATCGCGGTCGTCGGCCTCGGCGCACGCGCCTACGTGGTGGCCAACCCGGTCGAGCACCCGGCCGACGACTCCCGCGCCTACTACGCGCTGGCCAAGGCGCTGTACGAGGAAGGCAGCTTCGGCGGGCCGGAATTCCGCGATTCCAGCGACTGGTCGCCGGGGGCGCCGCTGCTCTACGCCGCCAGCTTCTACGCCACCGGCGGCGCTCGCGAAGGGACGGCGCGGATCGTCGAGGCGCTGCTGGGCGTGGCCGCGATCTTCGTCGTCTTCGCGCTCGGCAGTCGGCTCGCCGCGGCGCTGCGCCCGCGGGCGGGACCGTCGACCGCCTCCGCCACCGGCCTGCTCGCCGCTTTCGCGGTCGCCGTCTACCCGCCGTTCATCCACTCCACCGGCGAGCTGATGAGCGAGCCGCCGGCGATGTTCACCCTGCCCGCCGCGGTACTCGCCTTCCTCTGGGCAGGCGAGCAGGAGCGATTGCGCGCTTGGTTGTTGCCCGGGCTGCTGTTCGGGCTGACGGCGATGTTCCGGCCGGAGTACCTGTTCGTCGGCATCGCCTTCGTCGGCATCGCCGCGATCCGGGTCGGCGTCGCGCGCGGCTGGCGGCTCGGCCTCGGTGGCGCCGGCCTGCTGCTCGCCGCGCTGCTGCTGCCGATCGTGCCCTGGACGGTCCGCAACGTCGACGTCCTCGATCGCGTGGTGCCGATCTCGACCGGCAGCGGCAAGGCGCTCTACGTCGGCACCTTCCTCCCCGCCGACGGCGAATACCAGAAGGTCAAGGCGATCCTGGTCGAGCGCTATCAGGGGCGCTCCCTCGACCCGCATTCCGCGGCGCTGGAGGCGATCGACCCGACGCCTCTGTTCGACCGCGTCGCCGCGCGCTATCCGGACCTGCCGCGTGACTCCGCCCTCGGCAAGATCGGTAAGGAGAACTTCTCCAAGTACTTCGGCGAAGACCCGCTCGGCTACCTGGGGATGACCGCGCGCAAGGTCGGCCGCATGTGGAGCAGCGGCGTCGGCGAAGCGATGAGCAGCGGCGTCGGCCGGGCCGTGCAAGTCCTGATCGTGGCGCTCGGGTTGGCCGGTCTCGTCCTGCTGGGGCTGCGTCGATCCTGGTGGGAGCTGGTCGCGCTGGCGACCCCGATCCTGCTCGTCACGGCGATCGGTGCCGCCTCCCTCGCGGCCCCCCGCCGCAACGAGGTGCTGATGACGCTCATCTTTCCCCTCGCCGCCCTGACCCTGTCGCGGCTGGCGGCCCGCCTATCCTCTGGCCGCGAATGGTCCCCAGAGCAGGCATCTTCCCCGCCGAGCTGACGGCGCTGCGCAGCGCCGGGCTGGTCTTCGCGATCGCGTTGGTTGCCTACGCGCTGGTCCGCCGGCGCTCGCTGCGCAACGTCGACGTCGTCATCCTGCTCGCCACCGGGCTCGGCCTGGCGCTCGTCTCCGGCACCGAAATCGTCGACGGGCTGCTCTCGGCCTTCTCCTTCGAAAAGGGCAACGGCGGCCGCATCCTCGGCCTCGCCGTCTTCGCGATCTTCGTCCTCTTCCTGCTGATCCTGCGGGCGCTCTCGCAGGCCGCTCGCAACGCCCGCCAGCTCTCGGCCGCACTGGAGGGGCTGGCCTGGGAGGAGTTCCGCCAGGCGGGGCTGCCGGAGCGCTTCCGCGGCAAGGTCGCGGTGCTCGTCCCCGCCTACAACGAGGCCGAGAACATCGGTCACGTCCTCGACCAGATGCCGAGCGAGGTCTGCGGCGTCGGCACCGAGACGCTGGTCGTCGACGACGGCTCCCGCGACGGCACCGGCGACGTCGCCGCCGAGCACGGCGCCGCGGTCGCCCGCCACGTGACCAACCGCGGCGGCGGTGCCGCCCTGCGCACCGGCTACCGGCTGATGGTCGAATCCGGCGCCGAGGTGGTCGTCACCCTCGACGCCGACGGCCAGCACCTGCCCTCGGAGATGGAGCGGCTGGTGAAGCCGGTGCTCGACGGCGAGGTCGACCTCGCCCACGGCTCCCGTGTGCTCGGTCACGCCGATCGCAACCACTTCGCCCGCGAGCTCGGCATCGTCTTCTTCAACCGCCTCGTCTCCACCATCACCCGCACCCACGTCACCGACTGCTCCAACGGCTACCGCGCCGTCCGCACCACCGTCCTCCCCCAGCTCGTCCTGCGCCAGGAGCAGTTCCACACCTCCGAGTTCATGATCGAGGCGATCAAGCGCGGCATCCCCGCCAAGGAGGTGCCGATCACGGTCGAACAGCGCCTACACGGCCACTCGAAGAAGCCGGCGGTCTTCCGCTACGGCATGGGCTTCGCCAACGCGATCGTCCGCACCTGGCTGCGTTAGCGGCGGCTCCGCCAAGCTGCGCCAGAGGTGGATGACGGCGTAGGAGCGCCAGGGGCGCCACTCTTCGGCCAGCCGCTCCTCCTCGCGTCTTCCCCCCGACCAGCCGAGACGCTCGAGCGCGCGGCGCAGGCCGACGTCCGCTACCGGGAAGGCGTCCGGGTCGCCGAGCGCGCGCATCGCCACGTAGGACGCGGTCCAGGGGCCGATTCCCGGCACGGCCAAAAGGCCCGCAACGGTGGCGGCCCGATCGGCGCCGGCGCCGAAGCTGAGCTCGCCGGCAACGACCGTCGCCGCCAAGCGGCGCAGGGTCGCCGCCCGGGCCCGCGGCATCGGCAGCGTCGAGGGGTCCAGCTCGGCCAGCGCCGCAGGGGTGGGGAAGCGACGGGTCACGCCGCCGATCGGGCTGGCCAGAGGCTCGCCGAAGCGCTCGACCAGCCGCCCGGCGACGGTCCTTGCGGCAGCTACCGAGACCTGCTGGCCGATCACGGCCCTGACCGCGAGCTCGAAGCCGTCCACGCAAGCCGGCACCCGCAGGCCCGGCCGACGGCGGACGAGCTCGCCGAGAATCGGGTCCTGACCCAGCTGCGCCGAGACCGAGAGCGGGTCGGCGTCGAGGTCGAGCAGGCGGCGGCAGCGAGCGACCGCCGCGGTCAGGTCGCGGAGGTCATCGAGCCAGAGCCGGCAGCCCACCCCGGTGTAGTCCGGGCGCAGCTCGACCACGCCGCCGCCGTGATCGAGGGCGAGAGAGCGTCGGTAGGCGTCCCCGTCCATCTCCTCCACCCCCGCGACCGCCCGGACGCCGAGGAACTCGGTCAGCGAGCGAGCGTCGAACGGCCCTCGGCAGGAGAGCCTCAGCTCGATCGCTCCAGGAGCACCATCGCCAGCACGCCTGCTGGCCCGGCGTCGAAGCTCCGTGGGAGTGCGCGCGTAGACGGCCCGGATCGTGTCGTTGAACTGGCGCACGCTGCCGAACCCAGCCGCCAGCGCCACCTCGGCGAAGGGAACCTCGGACGACTCGATCAGCAGTCGGGCGGACTGCGCCCGCTGCGCCCGGGCGAGCGCCACCGGACCGGCCCCGACCGAGGCCGAGAGGATCCGCTGCAACTGGCGTTCGCTGTAACCGAGCCGGCGCGCCAGGCCCGGCACCCCCTCGCGGTCGACGGCACCCTCGGCGATCAGGCGGACGGCGCGGCCGCCGACGTCGGCGCGGCGGTCCCAGGCGGGCGAGCCCGGTGCCGCGTCGGGGTCGCAGCGCTTGCACGCCCGCAACCCGGCTTCCTGGGCGGCCGCAGCGCTGCGGAAGAGGCGGACGTTGCGGCGCTGCGGCAAGCGCGCCGGGCAGCTCGGGCGGCAGTAGATCCCGGTCGAGGTGACGCCGACGAAGAAGTAGCCGTCGTAGCGAGAGTCGCGGCTGCTCATGAACCGGTAACAGGCCTCGAAGTCCTCGATCACGGGGCCATCGTCCCACGCCTCGCACCCCATTCCTGGCGGTTTCCCGACATCCGAGCCGCGCCCGGCGACGATGGCGGGATCCCGCCAGACAGCGCCCCTGGAGGCACCTATCTTCACCGCGACCACCACGCCGGAGAGGAGAACCAGTGTCAGACATCGATCGCTTCATCCAGGTGTACGAGGAAATCTGGCCCAGCTTCGACGCCGACCGCCTCGAGAAGTTCGAGATGGTGCACCCCGAGGCGCGGATCGACCACTCCGGCATGGAGCACCCGATCCGCGGCGACGAGGAGCCCGAGTACGTCCGTGGCATCAAGTCTCTGCTGCCGGACATCTCGTTGGAGATGAAGAACTGGGCGGCCCGCGGGGACATCGTCTTCGTCGAGTACGCGATGCAGGCCACGGTCGGCGGCCGCCAGGTCAACTGGGACGGCATCGGCCGCTTCAGGCTCCGGGACGGCCGCGTCATCGACGCGATCGGCCGCTGGGACCCGGCTCCGATCCAGGCGGCGCTGGCTGCGCAAGAATGACCGGGTGGAGTACCTGGTCATCGCCTTCTTCTTCGGCCTCGCCACCGGCCTCATCGCCAGGGGCAAGGGCAGCTCCTTCTGGATCTGGTTCGTGATCGGCGCCGTCGTCCCGCTGATCGGCCTGATCGCCGTGGTCCTTTACCGAGTCGAGAAGAACGAACCGGAACGGCAGTGCCCGACCTGCCACAAGG
Source organism: Solirubrobacterales bacterium (assembly GCA_035762685.1). Lineage (GTDB taxonomy): Bacteria > Actinomycetota > Thermoleophilia > Solirubrobacterales > 70-9 > VAYN01. Next base: position 19,045 of record DASTNW010000043.1, read on the forward strand.
ACCTGAAGCTCTACGTACAGGTCTGCCCGCGCTGCGGCACCGACCTGTACCTGCCGGACCCGGCCGCGGTGCGGCACCCCGGCGTGCGTTGAGGTATGCCGGGAAGCGGGTCGGCTTCCATGGAGGCCGACCCGCGAATGCAGTCGCTCATCCCGACTTTTGGACTGAAGAAATAGGCGCCGTCACTTTCGTCACCTCGATCTTCATTCTTCTCACCTCCTCCACTACGCTCGCAATGTGGATCCCGCCCTTTCAGCGTACGAGGCATTCGCCTCGATCTACGACGAATTCACCGACCGCAACGACTACGAGGAGTGGTTCGACGCCCTCCTGCCCGAGCTCGACAGACGGGGCCTGCGGAAGGGACGGCTGCTCGACGTGGGCTGTGGGACGGGGCGTGCTTTCGAGCCGATGCTGCAACGCGGCTGGCAGGTAGTGGGATGCGACCTCAGTCCCGCGATGCTAGGACAGGCTCAAGCCAAATTTGCCGAAGTGCGGCTCGAGGTGGCAGACGCACGTGAGCTGCCGGTCTTCGGTGAGTTCGATCTGGTCTGGGCGCTGAACGAAGTGCTCAGCTACCTGCTCGAGGACGGCGACCTCGAACGGGCATTGGCCGGGATGCGCGCCAATCTAGCCCCCGACGGTCGTGTCGTCTTCGATGCGGGCAGTCAGGGTCTGTTCCAGTCCACTTATACCGCCAGAACGCACCCGTCAACGACCTCGGAGAGGTGGAGTTGGACCGGACTCGCCGATCGGGTTGAGCCAGGTGGCACCTACGAAGGGCGGATCTCCGGACCTGGGGTCGCGACCCATCTCCACCGGCAGCGCCATTACACGATGGAGCAGGTGCAGGGCGCCATGGACGGGGCTGGGTTGACACTGCTCGCCGCCCTGGGACAGCGCGACCGACCCGGTGCAATCGCCCTCTTCGACCCACCCGACGAAGCGCGCCACGACAGAATCGTCTACATCGCTGAATCCGGGACCGGTTCGAGCTAGCCCAAACGCTTCGGGTGGCCGATCGAGCCGACCTCGGAGATGTCGCGCCTGAACGGCAGGCCGGCGGTCCAGTCGAGGACCGCGCGGACCTTGCGGGCGGTGCCCGGGATCTGGCTCATGTGGTAGGTCCGGGCCAGCCACCAGGCGGGGAAGCCACGGAAGGTGCGGTCGCCGATCCGGCCCACCGCCTTGTAGCGGCCGAGGTTGACGAACGAGGCTTCGCTGCGGTACTCGAACGCCTCCGGCGCCCCGACGCCGAGCTCGGCGGCGATGTTGCGGGCAACCACGGGCCCCTGCCGAACCGCGTGCTGCGCCGTCGGCGGGCAGGTGCCGCCGCGCGGGTCGGGGGCAGAGGCGCAGTCGCCGATCGCCCAGACGGAGTCCATCCCCTCGACCTTCAGGTACTCGTCGACGGGGACTCGGCCGCGCTCGTCGAGCGGCAGCTCGAGGTCGCGGAGGACCGGCTGAGGAGCGACGCCGGCGGTCCAGACGACGGTGCAGGTCGGCAGAGTCTCGCCACTGGAGAGGCGGGCGGAATCGGCCTCGACCTGCTCCAGCGTCGTCCCCAGGCGGATATCGATCCCGCGCCCCCGCAGCTCGCGCAGCGCGTAGTCGGCGAGCTCGATGTCGATCTCCGGCAAGACCCGGTCGCTCGCCTCGACCAAGACCCAGCGCATGCCGTGCAGGCGGGCGCGCGGGTAGCTCTCCATCGCGTCGGCGGCAAAGTCCTGCAGCTCGGCCAGCGCCTCCAGACCGGCGTAGCCACCCCCGACGAAGACGTAGGTGAGGAGCTTGTCGCGGCGGGCGGGATCCTCGGTCGCGTTGGCTTCCTCCAGCGTCTCGACCACGTGGTTGCGGAGCCAGATCGCGTCGGCAAGCCCCTTGAACCCGATCGCGTGCTCCGCCAGGCCCGGCACCGGCAGCGTCCGCGAGACCGAGCCCAGCGCCAGCAGCAACTGGTCGTACGGCAGCGTCTCGACCTCGCCGTATTTGGCCCGCAACCGAACCGTCTTCGCCTCCGGGTCGTGCCCGACGATCGAGCCCAGCCGCAGATAAGTGCGCTTGAGGATGTCGCGCAGCGGCGTCACCACGTGCCGCGGCTCCAGCGTCCCCGCCGCGGCCTCCGGCAGAAACGGCGTGTAGAGCATGAAGTTGGTCTCGTTGACCAGGGCCAGCCGCGCCGACTGCCGCGGCATCACCCGCTCCAATTCCCGCGCCGCCGCCGCGCCCCCAAACCCACCTCCGGCAATGACGACGTTCCAGGCCATGCCCCGACCCTAGCAAGCTTGTAACACGTTGTTACAAAGTGCCAGAAGGCACGAGTATCCCCTTGATACAGGGCCATTTTCCCTTTAGCCGACGCTGGACCGGATGCAGCGCTAAGGTTTCGGGCAATTCTGTGGTTGGCACAGACAACCCCGGGCGCCTCATGCCCGGGGTTGTTTTATTTGTGCGGCGCCCTCTAGCGATCCGCGAGCTTCGATGCGAGCGCGACAAGCGCTCGCATCACACCCGCGAAGGCGACGAGAACAACCGCTTCCGTGATCAACACGCAGCCTCAAGATGCAAAGGCGCCCGTTTTCGCCCCCTGGCGGCTACTCAGGCCCCGAGTTGCTCGCGGATCAGGCGGTTGACCTCGCCGCCGTCGGCGCGGCCCTTGGTCTCGCGCATGACCTGGCCGACGATGGCGCCGATCGCCTTTTCGTTGCCGGCGCGGATCTGCTCGGCGGCCTCGGGGTTGGCCCCGATCGCGGCCGCGACGATCGCCTCCAGCTCGCCGTCGTCGGCCGCCATCTGGGCGAGGCCCTCGCGGGCGACGATCGCCTCCGGGTCGCCGCCCTCGGCGACGAGCGCGGCGAGGACGGTCTTGCCGCTGCCGTGGGAGATCTTCTTCTCGCCGACCATCGCCACCAGGGAGGCCAGCGCCTCCGGGGTCAGCTTCGAGTCGGTCGCGCTCCCTTCCTCGTTGGCCTGGCGCAGGGCCGCCGCCAGCTCACCCGTCACCCAGTTCGCGAGGACGCGCGGCTCGACCGTCCCGGCGACGGCGTCGGCGCGCTCGAAGAAGTCGGCCGTCTCGGGGTGGGTCGCCAGGGTCATCGCCACGTCCTCGGCCAGGCCCATCCCCACATAGCGCTCGATCCGCGCCGCCGGCAGTTCCGGCAGCGCCTCGCGGGCCTCCTGCAGCATTCCCTCGGTCGGGGCCAGCGGCACCAGGTCCGGCTCCGGGAAGTAGCGATAGTCGTGCGCTTCCTCCTTCGAGCGCAGCGAGGTGAGGCTGCCGCTGGCCGGGTCGAAGTGCAGGGTCTCCTGTTCGACGGTCCCCCCCGCCTCGACCAGCCGGCGCTGGCGCTCCAGCTCCGCTTCCACCCCGCGCTGGAGGAAGCGGAAGCTGTTCATGTTCTTCAGCTCGGTCTTGGTCCCCAGCTCCGTCGACCCCACCGGGCGGATGGAGACGTTTGCGTCGACGCGCAGGCTGCCCTCCTCCATGTTGACGTCGGAGACGCCGAGCTGGCGCACGGTCTCGCGCAGCAGCCGCGCCCACTGGGCCGCTTCGGCGGCGTCGCGCAAGTCGGGCTCGGTGACGATCTCGACCAGCGGCGTGCCGCCGCGGTTGAAATCGACCAGCGAGGCCCCGGAGCCGTGGATCCGCCCGGACTCGCCGACGTGGACCATCTTCGCGGCGTCCTCCTCGAGGTGGGCGCGGTGGATGCGGACATCGCCGAGCTTGCCGTTGCTGGCAAGGGGAATGTCGTACTGGCTGATCTGGTACGCCTTCGGGTTGTCCGGATAGAAGTAGTTCTTGCGGTGGAAGATCGAGCGCGGCGCCACCTCGCACTCCAGCGCCGCGGCGATCAGCAGGGCGTAGCGGATCGCCTGCTCGTTCGGCACCGGGAGCACCCCCGGGTGCGCGAGACAGACCGGGCAGGTGTGGATGTTGGGCTCGTCGCCGAAGGAGAGCGCGCAGCCGCAGAACATCTTCGTCTTGGTTGCGAGCTGGACGTGGATCTCCAGCCCGATCACCGCCTCCAGCTCAGCCATCCCCACCCCCCGGACGCGCATCGAAGCCGACCGCCTGCTCGAGCGCGTAGGCCGCCTCCAGCAGCTTCTGCTCGCCGAACGCGGGGGCGGCGATCTGGAAGCCGACCGGCAGCCTCGGCCCACCTCCGTCGGGCTCGGCCAGGCCGGCGGGGACCGAGATGGCCGGGATCCCGGCCAGGCTCATCGGCACCGTGAAGAAGTCGTTGAGGTACATCGCGAGCGGGTCGTCGGTCTTCTCGCCGAGGCCGAAGGCAACCGAAGGCGAGGTCGGGGTGACGACGAAGTCGACGCCAGCGAAGGCCGCGTCGAAGTCCTCGGCGATCCGCGTTCGGACCTTCTGCGCCTGCCCGTAGTAGGCCTCGTAGTAGCCAGAGGAGAGCGCGTAGGTGCCGAGCATGATCCGCCGCTTGACCTCGGTGCCGAACCCCTCCGCCCGCGTCGTCTCGTACATCTCCAGCAGGTCGGCCGCGTCCTCCGCACGCATCCCGTAGCGGACGCCGTCGTAGCGGGCCAGGTTCGAGGAGGCCTCGGCGGGGGCGATCACGTAGTAGGCGGAGATGCCGTGCTCGGCGCTCGGCAGCGCCACCTCGGCGATCTCGCCGCCGAGGTCCTCGATCCGCTTCAGGGTCGCCTCGAAGACCTCGCGCACACCGGCCTCGAAACTGTCGCGGGCCAACTCGCCGGGGACGCCGAAGCGCAGCCCCTTCAGGTCTTCCCGACTCGGGGCGACGATGCCGCCCTCGATCCCGACCGAGGTCGAGTCGCAGGGATCGCACCCCTGCAGGGCCGCCAGCAACAGGGCGGCGTCGGTGACGTCGCGGGTCAGCGGGCCGCACTGGTCGAGCGAGGAGGCGAAGGCGATCATCCCGTAGCGCGAGATCGCCCCGTAGGTCGGCTTGAGGCCGACGATGCCGCACAGCGAAGCCGGCTGGCGGATCGAGCCGCCGGTGTCGGTGCCGATCGCGCAGGGCGCGAGACCGCCGGCAACCACGGCGGCCGAGCCGCCGGAGGAGCCGCCGGGGACGCGGCCGCGGTCCCACGGGTTGAGCACCGGCCCGTAGGCCGAGTTCTCGTTCGAGGACCCCATCGCGAACTCGTCCATGTTGGTCTTGCCCAGCACCCGCGCGCCCGCTGCGTCGAGGCGGCGCACGGCGGTCGCCGTGTACGGCGGCCGGTACCCCTCGAGAATCCGCGAGCCGGCCGTGGTCGGCGAGCCCTCGGTGCAGAAGATGTCCTTGACGGCGACGGGAATCCCCTTCAAGGGCCCTTCCTCGACCTCGTAGCCGTTGCCGTCCTCCACCTGCCACAGGTACGCGTTCAGCTCGTCTCCGGCGGCGGCGCCCCGCCAGGCCTCGAAGTACTCCTCGGTCGAGATCTCTCCCGACGCGATCTTCGCCGCCGCCTCGGCGACGCTCAACTCCAGCAGCTCGGACATCAGGCGTCGGCCTGCGGCGACGGCGCCCTGAACGCGCCCTCGTACGGCTCCGGCGCCGGCGCCAGCGCGACCTCACGCGGCAAGCTCGGCCGCGGCTCGTCCGCCCTCAGCACGTTCTCCAGCGCCACCACATGGGACGTGGGCTCGACCCCGTCGAGATCGAGCTTCCCGATCCGATCCACGTGCTCGAGAATCCCCGAAAGCTCCCCCACCATCGTCTCGACTTCCCCCTCGCTCAGCCTCAGCCGGGCCAGCCGAGCGACATGAAGTACCTGCTCCCGATCGATCATCGCCGGGATTCTATGAGCCTGCGGATCGAGCGGTTGCCGGCAGAAGATCTACATATCTCGCTACGGCTGGCGGGCGATGCCGGTAGGGGTGAAGCGTCTTGTACTTTTTTGCCACCGCGGCCC
>DASTNW010000044.1:0-18012 GCA_035762685.1 Solirubrobacterales bacterium
CGCTGGTCTTCCGGCTCGACGAGCTCGGGCCGGCGCAGACCCGGGTGCGGGCCGAGACCCGGGCCGAGTTCCCCGGCCTCAGGGGCGCCGTCTACAGGGCCCTGGTGATCGGCACCCGCATGCACGTGCTCGCCACCCGCCGCGTGCTGGCCGCCGGCCGGCGCCGGGCCGAGCGCTGACGCGGCGGGGGAGCCCTTCCCTACCATCAGACGGGATGGCGGACGTGCTGAAGATCACCCCGACCGAGTCGGTCGCGATTCGCTCCTCCGGCCCCGAGGCGCTGGAGGTCGAGGCGACCTACGGGGCCGGCGCGAAACGGCCGCCGAAGCATTTCCACCCCGCCCAGGACGAGCACTTCGAGGTGCTGGCGGGGTCGCTCCAGGTCAAGGTCGGGGGCGAGGAGCGCCTGCTGGCGGCGGGCGAGGAGATCGACGTCCCTCGTGGGGCCGTGCACCAGATGTGGAATCCCGGCGCGGAGCCGGCCCGGGTCATCTGGCGGACCTCCCCCGGCGGCCGCACCGAGCAGTGGTTCCGGGCGATCGACCGGCTCCACCGCGAAGGGCGGGTCGGCGGCAACGGGATGCCGGGCCCACTCGCCTTCGGCGTGCTGCTGAGCGAGTACCGCGACGTCTTCCGCCTGGCCGGACCGGACTGGCTGCTGCGGCCCGCGCTCGGGGCCCTGGCGCTCGGCGGTCGCGCCCGCGGCTACACGGCGTGAGCGCCCGGCCGCCCCACGGTCTCTGCGACGACTGCAGGCACCAGCGGCTGGTCCCCAACAGCCGCGGTTCGGTCTTCTCGCTCTGCGAACGCTCGCGCGAAGACCCGGCCTATCCGCGCTACCCGCGGCTGCCGGTGCTCAGCTGCCCGGGCTTTGAGCAGCGGCCGGATCGCCCGGCTCCCGCGCCGCGCCGATAGCGGTCCCGATCAGGCCGAGGCCGAAGATCACCGCGGCGAGCCCGACCAGCCAGCCCAGGATCGGCACGAACGCGAGCAACCGCAGGAGCGCGATGCCGGCGAGGAAGGACAGCATCCGGTGCCGCGGCTGCGGCACCAACCGGCGTCCGACCGCGTAGGCGGAGACGACGTAGGCGACGGCGCCGAGCGGCAGCAGGGCGAGGACGATGCCGAACGCCAGCGGCAGGCCGAGGACGGTAATGCTGGCAAGGAAAGCCGCCAGCGGCAGCACGATCAGGATCGCGATGCCGATCGCGATCAGCGGCCCGACCTTCTCGCGCGAGCGTGCCTCGAGGGCGTCGGCGGCGCGCGGGGCGATCAGCAGCAGCAGGGCGCCGAGCACCCAGGCGGAGAGGCCGACCGCGAGCCAGATCAGGAAGCCCCCGATCCATGGGATCAGGCCGCCAAGATCGGGGAAGTCCTGCTTGGTGATCTCGCCGTGGACGCGGGCGTCGAGGGCGACCTGCGGGTGCTCGTCGCCGTATTCGACGTCGCCGGTTACATCGGCGCTGGGCAGCAGCCGTGCCTTGCCGTCGGCGGTGAAGAGGCTGCCGTCGATCCTGCCGGCGACGAGGACGTCGCCGTTGAAGACGACGACGTCGCCGTTGACCTCGCCGGCGATCCTGGCATCGCCGCTGGCGACGTAGACGCCGTCGACGGTCTCGCCGCGGGGGACGGAGACGTCGCCGACGATGACGACGACGGGCTCGTCCGCGCTGCGGCTGCTGGCGCTGGCCGCCGTCGCCGGGGCGGCAAGCGCCAGCAGCGCCAGCAGGGCGGCTGCTAGGGACGGGAGGCCGCGAAGCACATCGGCCAGCCTATGGGACTTCCACGCGGCCTTCGCTCTTCGCCATCGGGTCGGGTTCGCCCAGCTTGCTGATGTCCGGGGCCTCGTAGAGCTGGCCCGGCACGCCGCCGAGGATGACGAGGCGGATCCCGTCCGGCCCCGGCCAGACCTTGCGCTTCGTCTCCGGGGCGACCCGGGCGACGTGCGAGTCGTCGAGCGGGAAGCGCTCGCCCTCGATCTCGATCTCGCCGCCGCCGCGCATGACGAGGAAGACCTCCTCCTGGTTGTCGTGCGTGTGGTCGTGCTCGGGGTAGTTCTCGAAGTTGGGCGGCATGTCGATGATCTGCATGCCGAACGACTCGACCCCCAGCTCGGCGCGGGCGCGCTTGAAGGCGCCGAGGTAGATCGCCTCCATCTCGTCGATGTTCTTCACCTGACTGCTCATCTGGCTCCTCCTCTGTGGGTTCCTGCCCTGTGGCCGGCATCCTAAGCGATTTGCACGAACGTTCGTGCTATTCAGTAGCCTAGGGCCGTGACCGGGACCGTCACCAAGGGGGCCCAGACCCGGGCCGCGATCCTCGACCGCGCCGTCGACCTCGCTTCGGCCGAGGGCCTGGAGGGGCTCTCGATCGGCCGCCTCGCCGCCGAGCTGCGGATGAGCAAGAGCGGCCTCTTCGCCCACTTCGGCTCCAAGCAGGAGCTGCAGTTGGCGACGATCGAGGCCGCCGCCGAGCGCTTCCGCGCGGCGGTGATCGAGCCGGCAAGGGAGGCCCCCGACGGGGCCCCACGGCTGCGGGCGATGGGGGAGCGTTACCTCGACCACCTCGACCTCTACTCCGGCGGCTGCTTCTGGGGGGCGACCTCGGCCGAGTACGACGACCGCCCCGGCCCCGTCCGCGACGCGGTCGCCGGCGCCCTCGACGCCTGGTTGGCCGAGCTCGAGCGCCAGGCCCGGATCGCCGGCGTCGAGCGACCCGAGCGCTTCGCCTTCGAGCTCTACGCGGTGGTGATGGGGGCCAATGCCCGCTACCGGCTCAGCGGCGACCGCCGCGTCTTCGACTACGCCCGTGAGGCCCTGGCCCGGCTCGAAGAGGAGCTGCCGCGGTGAGCGACGCCGCCGACTTCGTCGAGCGCTTTCGCGTCTACTGGCGGGCGCCGTCGGTCGATGGGCTGGACACGCTGCTGGCCCCCGACGTCCGCCTGGTAGCGCCGATGACCCCGACCACGCACACCCTGGTCGAGGGCAAGCGCGCCTTCGCCGACGTGCTTGCCCTGACTCCCGACCTGACCGCGGAGGTGCACCACTGGGGCGCGACCGACGACGGTGTCCTGATCGAGTTCACCCTCTCCGGCAGCGCCGCCGGCGTCCTCGTCTCCTGGTCGGCCGTCGACCACATCGCCCTCGGCGACGATGGCCTCGCCCGCGAGCGGGTCTCCTACTTCGACTCGACGCCGCTGATCCTCAACGTTCTCCGTCACCCGCGCGTTTGGCCGGCGTTCATCCGCAGCCGGCTGCGCCGCTAGTTTCGAATCCATCTCGAAGGAAGGGAGCGCCATGGACGTCGCGATCAGCTTGCCGAACGCAGTGCCCGGCGCCACCGGCGAGCAGCTGGTGGAGTGGGCGCGGCGGGCGGAGGCGCGGGATTTTTCCAGCCTCGGCACGATCGACCGGATCGCCTACGACAACTACGAACCGCTGGCCGCGCTCGCGGCGGCGGCGGCGGTGACGGAGCGGATCGGGCTCTGCACGTCCGTCCTGCTCGGGCCGCTGCGCCCCAACGCGGCCCTGCTCGCCAAGCAGGCCCTCAGCCTCAACGCCCTCTCGGGCGGCCGCTTCACCCTCGGCATCGGCCTCGGCGGGCGCGAGGACGACTACGAGGTCAGCGGCCTCGAGACCAAGGGCCGCGGCAAGCAGCTCGACGCGATGCTGGAGCGGATGCAGGAGATCTGGGCCGGCGAGGAGGTCGGGCCGTCGCTGGCGGGCGCGCCGCGGCTGGTCCTCGGCGGCGGCGCCGACGCCTCGTTCGCCCGCGCCGCCCGCTTCGGCGAGGGCTGGATGGCAGCCGGTTCGCCGCCCGAGCAGTACGCGCCGATGGCGGCGAAAGCGAGGGCGGCGTGGTCGGAGGCCGGCCGCGAGGGCGAGCCGCGGTTGATGGGCCTCGCCTACTTCGCCCTCGGCGATAGCCCGGAGGCGGACGCCGAAGCCAGCCTGGGCGACTACTACGCTTGGCTCGGCGAGGGCATCGTCGCCTACATAGTCGAGAGCACCGCCAAGGACGCCGAGACCGTGCGCCGGTACGTCTCGGGGTTCGCCGAGGCCGGCTGCGGTGAGTTGATCTTCTGCCCCTCCTCCAGCGACCCGGCCCAGGTCGACCTGCTGGCCGACGCGATCGCCGGGTAGCCGTCCCTACACTCGCGGGGTGGACCGCGCCCTGCTCGATCGCACCCTCGCCGACGCCGGCGAGCCCGCCTACCGCGCCGCGCAGGTGTGGGAGTGGGTCGCGCGCGGAGCCCGCTCCTACGACGAGATGACCAACCTGCCGGCGGCGCTGCGCGAGCGCCTCGCCGCCGCGGTGCCCGTCTCGACCCTCTCCCTGCAGGCCGAGGCGAAGTCCGACGACGGCACCGTCAAGTCGCTCTTCCACACCGCCGACGGGCGGCCGATCGAGGCGGTGCTGATGCGCTACCGGGACGGCCGCCGCTCGGTCTGTCTCTCCTCGCAGTCGGGCTGCCCGCTGACCTGCAGCTTCTGCGCCACCGGGCAGATGAAGTTCGGCCGCAACCTCAGCGCCGACGAGGTCCTCGACCAGGCGCTGCACTTCCGCCGCCTCGAAGCGATCGACCACGTCGTCTTCATGGGGATGGGGGAGCCGACGATGAACATCGACGCCGTGCTGGCGGCCTGCGAGCGCCTCCCCGACCTCGGCGTCAGCCACCGCCGCACGGCGATCTCCACTGTCGGGTGGGTGCCTGGCATCGACCGCCTCGCCGAGTGCGAGCTGCCGGTCGCCCTCGCCCTCTCCCTGCACGCCCCCAACGACGGCCTGCGCTCGCAGCTGATGCCGGTCAACGACCGCTACCCGCTGGCCGAGGTGCTGGCCGCCTGCGACCGTTACCGCGCCAAGCGCCGGCGCAAGGTCTTCGTCGAGTACGTGATGCTCGACGGGGTCAACGACCTGCCCGAGCACGCTCGCGAACTCGCCGCCCTGCTCGATCCCCGCGTCTACAAGGTCAACCTGATCCCCTACAACCCAACCGGGGCCTACGACGGTTCTTCCCCGGAGCGGATCGAGCGCTTCCGCGCCGTCCTCGCCGAGCACCGGCTCACCGCCACCGTCCGCCTCACCCGCGGCCGCGACATCGCCGCCGCCTGCGGCCAGCTCGCCGCCAGCGCCGCCAACTGAGTGGCGTTGGTCCTTTATTAGCCCAGGGGGCAATAAAGGACGAACGCCACTCACGAGAGACTGGCCAGGCAGCCAGTTATGATCCGCCGCATGGCGACCGTCGATACCGCAGCGCCCGTGACCAGGCCGCCGGAGATGTCGGACAACCCGGTCCGCCGGATCGCCAGCGATGTCCTGGCCGAGTGGCGGGGACGCGGGAAGTTCCCGCCCGGGGAGGGTGACTTCAGCCTCTCGCGCACCCATCAGATCGCCCACGACCCGCTGCCGATCCTGCTCTCCGCCTACGAAGAGCACGGCCCGATCTTCAGTCTCCGCCTCCTGCACAGCAGGGTCGTCTTCATGCTCGGCCCCGAAGCCAACCACTTCGTCACCGTCGCCCACCCGGAGAACTTCCACTGGCGCGAGTCGAGCTTCGGCGACCTGATCCCGCTGCTCGGCGACGGCCTGCTGACGATCGACGACGACTACCACGACCGCGCTCGGGCGATCATGCTGCCGGCCTTCCACCGCCGCCAGCTCGACGCCACGGTCGCGGCGATGACGGTGGAGGCGGACGCCGCGATCGCCCACCTCGCGCCCGGGGAGACGATCGACGTCTACGACTGGATGCGCAACCTGGCGATGCGGATCGCGATGCGGGCCCTGCTCGGCCTCGACCCCGACCAGGCCGGCAGGGGCGCCGCCGCGGCCGAGCACTTCGAGCGGGCGCTCGGCTTCTACGGGATCGACTACCCGCTGCGCCTGCTGCGCGGCCCGGGCTCGCCCTGGCGCAAGCTGGTTGCCTCGCGCGCGGTCCTCGACGAGATCGTCTTCGGTGAGATCGCGACGGCGCGCGCCAATCCCGACCCCGAGCGGATGGACATCCTCAGCCTCCTGATCGGCGCCCGCGGCGACGGCGGCGAGGCGTTCACCGACCGCGAGGTCCGCGACCAGGTGATGACCCTGATGTTCGCCGGCCACGACACCTCGACCTCGACCCTGACCTTCATGATGCACGAGCTGGCGCACCACCCCGACGTCCTCGAGCGCCTCTGGGAGGAGCAGGACCGGGTGCTGGGCGGCAAGGCGCCGACGGTCGACCAGCTCGAAGGCGAGCTGCCCTACCTCGACATGGTCTTCGACGAGGTCCTGCGGCTCTACCCGCCGGCCTGGATCGGCCCCCGCCGCGCCGTCCGCGAGTTCGAGTTCGGCGGTTACACGGTGCCCAAGGGGGCCTACGTGAACTACTGCTCCTGGGCCAGCCACCGGATCCCCGAGGTCTTCCCCGACCCGGAGGCCTTCGTCCCCGACCGCTTCACCCGCGAGCGCAAGGCGGCGCTGCCGCGTGGGGCCTACGTCCCCTTCGGCGGCGGCTCCCGCATCTGCATCGGCAAGCGCTTCGGGCAGACCGAGGTGAAATTGGTGGCGACGCTGCTGCTGCAGCGCCTGCGCCTCGACGCCCTGCCCGGCCGCACGATGACGATCCGCCAGATGCCGACGCTCTCACCCAAGGGCGGGCTGCGGATGAAGGTCCGCGAGCGCGCCGCCTAGACTCGGCGCGCAGATGCGCGCTCTGGTCGTTTCCGACACCCACTTCGGCGCCTGGACCGGGCGCGACCTGCTTGCGGAGGAGTTCTTCCTCGAACGGCTGGCGCCGGCACTGGAGGAGATCGACGAGCTGATCTTCCTCGGCGACCTCTTCGACTTCCTCTTCGGCTCGGTTGCCGAGTGCGTCGAGGCGGCCGGCGGGCTGCTGCGCCTGATCGCCGAGGAGATGGCCGGCAAGCGGCTCGTCTTCCTCGCCGGCAACCACGACCACCACCTCGTCCACCGCGACGAGGAGGACCGGCTCGAGACCGAGCTGGCGAGCGGCCACCGCCCCGGGTTCCCGCCCGGGCCCGGCTTCTTCCGCGAATTCCTCGAGCGCAAGCTGCCCGGCGTCGAGGTCGAGATCGCCTACCCGACCTACGAGTTCGGCGGCGTCCTCTGCACCCACGGCCACTACCTCGACCCCCACGCTCGCCTGACCGGGTCGCGCGGCGACCGGCTGCTGACGCGGACGCTGTGGGCGATCGCCGCCGGCGGACCGGAGGAGCCGAGCTGCGTCGAGGACTACGAGTCGGTGACGACGCTGCTGACCGAGTGGCTCTACGTCGCCGCGCAGATGCCGCACGGCACCCACGCCCAGCAGAACGTCTTCCGGGCGGCGCAGCGGGCCGGCCGGTTCGCCGCGGCGCTGGGAGCGCCCGTCCGCGGCGCCGAGCGGCTGGCGGCGAAGCTGCGCGACCGTGGCCCCCGTCAGGGCGCCGTCGCCGACTTGCCCAGCGAGGAGCACTTCGACGCGGTCGTCCGCGGCGAGGCGGCTCGCCAGGCCCGCGAGCAGCCGCTGGCCGGCCCGCCCTCCTCGCGGCCGATCTACCCGGAGCCGACCGTCGTCTCCCGCAGCGACCCCTCCCAGCACGCGCTAGAGGCGTTCGCCCAGGTGGTCGAGAACCTCGGCTGGGGCCGTGAGGCCGAGACGATCGTCTTCGCCCACACCCACCAGCCGCTTGCCGACGTGCGCTCCAGCCGCCCCAGCCGCGTCCGCTACTGGAACACCGGCTCCTGGATCTACGAGCCCGACGTCAGCTCCCGCCAGGCCTACGCCCGCTACCTCCGCTACGCCTGGCCCGGAACCGCGGTCCTGATCGACGACTCCGAGTCCCAACCCCAGCTACTGGAGCTCCTGACCGACCTCAACCCCCTGAACGGCGGCCCAGGGCTTCCTCCTCCAAGCTGAGCTGGGGCAGTCCCGGTAGGGGTGAAGCGTCTTGTACTTTTTCGCCGCTTCGCATCTCGGACGGCCGCATCCGATGTCGAAAAAGTTAAGCGAAACCCCTACCGGGACTGCCCCGGCGCCCACCTACTTGATGAAGAGCATCTCCTCGTACTTAGGCAAAGGCCAGAGGTCGTCCGCGACCACCTTCTCCAGCTTGTCGGCCGCCTCGCGCACCGCCGCCATCGCCGCCAGCTGTTTGTCGCGGGCGTGCAGGGCGAGGTCCATGCCCTCGAGGTCGTTCGGGGCGTTTGCCGTTTTCAGCTCGCCCAGGGCGGCAACCAGCTCGTCGACCAGCTCGCGCGCCTCGCCCTCGAGGCTGGAGACGCCGGCACTCTCGATCAGCGCCAGGTGGCGCAGCGCGGCCGGCAGCAGCATCGTCTGGGCGATCGAGAAAGTCTCCTCGGCCTCGATGTTGGCCCGGATCGCATATTGCTCGACCCACACCTCGTAGCGGGACTCGAGCTCGCGCTTGGAGAGCACGCTGTAGTTCTCGAAGGCGGCGACCGTGTCGTCGGCGAGCACCTCCGGCAGCGCGTCCGGGGTGGTCCGGAGGTTCTTCAACCCGCGCTGCTCGGCTTCGGCATGCCACTCCTCGGAGTAGTTGTCGCCGCCGAAGCAGACCGCTTTGTTCGCCACGTAGGACTCCTCGACGACGGCCATCACCGCCTCGGGCATGCCCTGGCCGCCGGAGAGCCTCTCCTCCAGTGTGCCGGCGAGCTCGTCGATCGCCTCGGCGACGATCGTGTTGAGCACCGTGTTCGGGAAGGCCAGGGACATGCTCGACCCCAGCGCCCGGAACTCGAATTTGTTGCCGGTGAAGGCGAACGGCGAGGTGCGGTTGCGATCGCCGCCGTGCATCGGCAGCGAGGGCAGCACCTCGGCCCCGAGGTCGAGGAACGAGGCCGGCGTGTTCGGGTCTCCCTCACCGGCGGCGATCGCCTCGAAGGTCTTTTCCAGCTCACCGCCGAGGAAGATCGAGATGATCGCCGGCGGCGCCTCGTTGGCCCCGAGCCGGTGGTCCTGGCCGATGTTCGCGACCGAGGCCCGCAGCAGGCCCTGGTGCTTGTTGACCGCCTGGATCACCGCCGCGCAGAAGAACAGGAAGTGGATGTTGTCCGCCGGCGTGTCGCCCGGGTCGAGCAGGTTGCTGCCGGTGTCGGTCCCCATCGACCAGTTGTTGTGCTTGCCGGAGCCGTTGACGCCGGCGAACGGCTTCTCGTGCAGGAGGCAGACGAGCCCGTAGCGGCGGGCCACGTTCTCCAGCGTCTGCATCAAGAGCTGCTGGTGGTCGGAGCCGACGTTCGAGTTCTCGTAGATCGGCGCGATCTCGTACTGCGCCGGCGCCACCTCGTTGTGGCGGGTCTTGACCGGGATGCCGAGCTTCCGCATCTCCAGTTCGGCCTCCATCATGCAGGCCAGCACCCGCTCCGGGATCGAGCCGAAGTAGTGGTCGTCGAGCTCGTGCCCCTTGGCCGGCTTGGCGCCGAACAGGGTGCGGCCGGTGGCGATCAGGTCGGGGCGCTCGAAGAAGTACTGCTCGTCGATCAGGAAGTACTCCTGCTCGGGCCCGACGGTCGTGAAGACGCGCTGGCTCTCCTCGTCGCCGAGCAGGCGCAGCGCCTTGATCGCCGAGCGCGAAAGGGCGTCCATCGAGCGCAGCAGCGGGATCTTGCCGTCGAGCGCCTCGCCGGTCCAGGACGCGAACGCGGTCGGGATGCAGAGCAGCGCCCCGTTCGGGTTCTCGAGGATGAAGGCGGGGCTGGTCGGGTCCCAGGCGGTGTAGCCGCGGGCCTCGAAGGTGGCGCGGACGCCGCCGGTCGGGAAGGAGGAGGCGTCGGGCTCGCCCTGGATCAGCTCCTTGCCGGAGAAGCCGGCGAGCGAGGTGCCGTCCTTGCCGGGCTCGAAGAAGGAGTCGTGCTTCTCCGCCGTGGAGCCGGTCAGCGGCTGGAACATATGGGTGTAGTGGGTGGCGCCGTTCTCCAGCGCCCAGTCCTTCATCGCCTCGGCAACGGCGTCGGCCAGGCTCGGGTCGAGCGCCTCGCCGTGGGCCAGGGTCGCCTGCAGCTTCTCGAAGACGTCGTCGGGCAGGCGTTCGCGCTGCACCGCGACGGAGAAGACGTTGGCGCCGAAGGCCTCGTTCTCGGGAAGGGTCAGGTCGAGCGCGCCGAGGGCCTCCCCGTTGGAGCTCCACTGCGCGGCGGTCACGTTCTGCTGGCGGATACGAGTCATCGCTTGGCTGGTCCTCACTTGGCCCGCGCCCGGTCGTAGGCGCGATCGATTACCGGTCTCACTCCCTCATTTAAGAGCCAAAAGAGCCTAATGGGCAAGCGCTTCCAACGCTTTTGTACCGGCGTACAGTCTTTGCCCGCCGGTCCTTGTCCCGCGTGGCGGACGGCTACAGAGGTTCGGCGCCGAGCAGACCGAGTGGGTGGCGCAGGCGAAAGCCGCCGGTAGGCCGCATCTGCTCGCTCCAACCGGGGCCGCTGCGGTCGCCGTCTTCGCTGTAGGACGTGTCCCAGCGGAGGCCGGCGATGACCGCGAAGACGTGCTCGCGGTTGGCGTAGATGCGCACCCAGCTGCCGGCCCCGCCGCCGCCCCAGCGCATGAACCCGGTCGAGTCCAGCGGCGATTCGAGCAGGCCGGCGGCGTGCAGCACGTAGCTGACCGAGCCCGAGCAGTCGTAGCCATGCGAGTTCCAGCTGCGGTGGCCGCCGCCCCAGCGGTAGGGCCGGTGGCGGATCCGGTTCGCCGCTTCGATCATCGCCTCGACCGCGGGTGGGGCGGAGGGAGGGGCGACGGCCCGCCCGGCGGGCGTCAGCTCCGCCTCGGGCACCTGGCCACTGGCCCCCGTTGGCCCCAGCACGAGACCGGCCCCGAGCGCCAGCAGTGCGACCAGCGTCGCGAACTTAGTCCCCCCGCGCATGAAAGCCCGTTATCGGCAGCGTGCCTTCCGGCCTTAAACCCGCCGTTTGCCTTTTGTCGCCCAGAGGGCGACAAAAGGCAAACGGTCCGAGGGGGCGCTGGGTTGAAACGGATAGCCTGCGGCACCGCGGCACCGCCGCCCTGTCAAGCCATATTCCGGAGGACTCACGCAATGTTCGTTTCCAAGGCCGCCGTCGTCGGCGGCGGCACGATGGGCGGCGAGATCGCGCAGGCGATCGCGACCGCCGACATCCCAGTCGTCGTCAAGGACATCGACCAGAAATTCGTCGACGCCGCCGTCGAGAAGGCGCGCTCGATCACCGAGGGCAAACTCGGTCGCCTGGTCGCGAAGGAGAAGCTGACCCAGGAGCAGGCCGACGCCCGCCTGGCCGAGGTCATGGGCTTGATCGCCGGCACCACCACCTACGAGCAGTTCGGCGACGTCGACTTCGTGATCGAGGCGGTGCCGGAGAAGATGGAGATCAAGCAGGCGGTCTTCCGCGAGATCGACGCCGCCACCCCCGGCCACGCGATCATCGCCTCCAACACCTCCTCGCTCTCGATCACCGAGATGGGCGAAGCGACGCTGCGGGCCGACAAGGTCGTCGGCTTCCACTTCTTCTACCCGGCCTCGGTGATGCCGCTGGTCGAGGTGATCGTCGGCGAAGACACCTCGCAGGAGACCGCCACCGCCGCCTACAACTTCGCCCAGGCGATCAAGAAGCAGCCGATCGTCTGCGGCGAGGTTCCCGGCTTCGTCGTCAACAAAATCCTGATCGCCGCGATGGGGGAGATCTGGCGCGCCCAGGAGGAGCACGGCCTCTCGCTGAAGGCGATCGACGAGGCAATCGTCGCCGCCAAGGGGGCGCCGATGGGCCCGTTCTTCCTCACCGACCTGCTCGGGCTGGACACGACCCTGCACACGGCCGAGCACCTCAACGCCTCCTACGGCGAGGACTTCTACGTGCACGGAGGCCTGAAGCAGCTTGTTGCCGAGGGCAAGCTCGGCGCCAAGAGCGGTGGCGAGGGCTTCTTCAGGGACGGCGAGCAGACGGTCCCCGGCGATGCCACGCCGGACACCGAGGAGCTGGTCGCGATGTTCGCCGGCCGTGCCCTGGTCGAGGCCTGCCTGCTGGTCGAGGAGGGCGTCTGCTCGGTCCGCGACGTCGACCTCGGGATGATGACCGGCGCCGGTCTCGACCCCCGCAAAGGCCTGCTGCCGCCGTTCTGGCGGGCCGACGTCGAGGGGCTCGGAAAGGCCCTGGAACAGCTCGAGCAGCTAGAGGAGAAGCACGGCGACCGCTTCACGCCGCCGGTCACGCTGCGACGCCTGGTCGCGCAGGGTCGGCTCGGGCTCGAGTCGGGCCAGGGCTTCTACCCCTACCCGCAGCCCGACGAGGGGGAGCAGGCGGAGACGGTGAAGCTGGAGACCCGCGGCGTCGTCGTCGTCGCCTGGCTCGCCAACCTGCCGATGAACGCGGTCTCCCCCGACGTGATTCGCGACCTCGGCACCGTCTGGGAGCGGGTCAAGGCCGCCGACGGCGTCGGGGCGATGGTGATCGCCTCCTCGGTCCCGGTCGTCTTCTCCGCCGGGGCCGACATCAAGGCCTTCACCCAGATGGACGAGGGCAGCGAGGAGCTGGTCCACACCGCCCACGCGCTGCTGCGCGAGTTCGGCACCTCGCGGGTGGCGACGATCGCCGCCGTCAACTCGATCGCCTTCGGCGGCGGCTGTGAGGTGGCGATGGCCTGCGACGTGCGGATCGCCGCCGAGGCCGCCGTCTTCGGCCAGCCCGAGATCAAGCTCGGGATCATCCCCGGCTTCGGTGGCACCCAGCGCCTGGCTCGGCTGGTCGGCCCCGGCAAAGCGCTGGAGATGAACCTCGTCGGCGACGCCGTGCTCTCCGAGGAGGCGCTCGAAATCGGCCTCGTCAACCGCGTCGTCCCCGACCACGAGCTGTTCGAGACGGCGCTGATGTGGGGCCGCAAGCTGGCCGCCCAGGCGCCGCTCGCGATCGAACAGATCAAGTCGGCCTCCGACAAGGGGGACATCGACGAGGGCATCGAGGCCGAGAAGCGGGCCTTCGCCAGCGCCTTCGCCAGCGCCGACGCCAAGGAGGGCATCGCCGCCTTCCTCGCCAAGCGCACCCCCAAATGGAGCGGCAAATAGCCGGAACAGCCAGCCGACGGGCCGATAAGTCCCCCCAGGGTGGACTTATCGGCCCGTCGGCCCTGGCGGAACTGATTCGCGGGTCGGGGTGCACGGTGGTGTTGACGGGGGCGGGGGTGTCGGTGCCTTCGGGGATTCCGGACTTCCGCACGCCGGAGACGGGGCTGTGGGCCAATGTCGATCCGATGGAGGTCGCTCACATCGACGTCTTCGAGCGGGATCCGGCGCGCTTCTGGTCCTATTACCGGCCGCGCTTCCAGTCGCTCGGCGACAAACGGCCGAACCCGGCCCACGCGGCGCTGGCGGAGCTGGAGCGGCGCGGGCTGGTCGAGGGCGTGATCACCCAGAACATCGACCGCCTGCACCGTGCAGCCGGCTCCCGCAACGTCGTCGAGGTGCACGGCTCGATCGAGACCTCCTCCTGCACCCGCTGTGCAACCAGCTTCGAGCTCGAGCAGGTCGACGCGCTCTTCGACGCGGAGGGCGTCGCGATCTGCTCGGGTTGCGGCGGCGCGGTCAAACCCGACGTCGTCCTCTTCGGCGAGCTGCTGCCGGAGGGCGCGATGGTGCTGGCCAGGGGCCTGGCCGAACGGGCCGAGTTGATGATCTGCGTCGGCTCCTCGCTGGCCGTCCACCCGGTCGCCGGGCTGCCCCTGCTGACGCTCGAGCGGGGCGGGCTGCTGGCGATCGTCACCAAGGGCGAGACGCCGTACGACCGCGACGCCGCCCTGAAGCTGGACGGCGAGGTGGTCGACGAGCTCGGTGCGGTGCTGGCGGCCCTCGCCTGAGGCGCTACGGAGTCAGAGGGTCGGCCAGTCGAGCCCGCGCGGCTTGACGACGAGGACCACCGCCTTCACGTCCGGGTCGTGGCTGGCGAGGCGCTCGATCGCCGCCGGCCAGGTGATCTGCCGCGGCGGCTGGCCGGAGCGCATCTCCTGCAGGGCCGCCTCGACCGAGTCCGCTTCGACCACGACCGCCAGCTGCGCGGGGGCGTCTTGCTCGGCCGCTTCGAGCAGCGACCGGGTGACGTCTTCCGCCGCGCGCAGCACCTCCTCCCAGTCTTCCTCGTCGCCGTCGGCATCCGGCCCGAGGGTCGGGCTCGAGAGGACCGTCAGCCGGCTCTCGCGTGGCTCCCATCCCTGTCCCGCGAACTTGAACGGAAGCCCGGCCACCCACGGCTCGAGCACGTCCCGGCGCAGCTCCTCCTGCTCCAGGTTGAACACGCGAGCACGATTGACCACTGAGTCGATCTCGACGTGAAAGGGCATGCCGCGAACTTAGAGCATGTCCGAGATGATGCGGCGATGGAGACCGCCGCCCCGGACGCCGTCGTCTTCGACAACGACGGCCTTTTGCTGGACACGGAGTCGGTCTGGACCAGGGCCGAGCAGGACCTCTTCGAGCGCCGGGGCACCGCCTTCACACCGGCCGACAAGCGCGAGCTGGTCGGGACCTCGGCCGCGGTCGCCGGCGCGGTGCTGGAAAGGCGGCTGGGGGAGCCGGGGCGGGCGGCGGAGCTGATCGAGGAGCTGAACGCGCTCGTGGTTGCCGAGCTCGAGCACGGGGTAGAGGCGATGGTCGGCGCCCGCGAGCTGCTCCACGCCCTGCGACGCCGCGGTACGCCGCTTGGTCTCGTCTCCAACTCGCCGTTCGTCTTCGTCGCCCGCTCGCTCGAGCTGGCCGGCTTCGAGGACGCTTTCGACGTCGTCCTCAGCGCCCACGAAGTCGCCGCCCCGAAGCCGGCCCCCGACCCCTACCTCGAGGCCTGCCGCCGGCTCGGGGTGGGGCCCGGCCCCGGAGTGATCGCGCTGGAGGACTCGCCGACCGGGGTCGCCGCAGCGCGGGCCGCCGGCCTGACGGTGATCGGCGTGCCCTCGATCGACGGCGTCGCACTCGAAGAAGCCGACCACCTCGCCGAGTCCCTGCTCGACGACGTGATCGCGCACCGCCTCGCCCTCTGAGCCCTCGGTCCTCCGCTCAGCCGCCGAGGACGCGCCGGCGCCGCAGCACCCGCTCGCAGGTCTCCAGCAGTTCCCGCAACTGGCGCCCCTGCTCGGCCCCTAGCTCTCCGGCAAGTGCTGCGTTCGCCACCTCGCCGGCCTCTGAGCGGCGGCCGTTCAGCGTTCCCATGTCCTCGTCGTGGTCGGCGTCCGAGAGCGCGCCCGCGAGCTCGGCCAGCAGCGCCTCCAGGCCGACCCGAAGCTGCAGCGCCGCCTCGCGCTCGCGGCCGGCGTCGAGGTCGGCGCGCGCGCGCAGCAGCAGCGGCTCGCAGACGTCGATCTCCTCCCGCCTCCCCAGCACGGCGGCGACCCGTTCCTGCGGGCGCAGGTCTTCCTGGCGGCGCCGGCGGCGCGAGGCGGCGCCGGCGCGGACGTCGACCTCGCGGGCGGCGCCGAACTCGCTTGCCGCGACCTCCTCGCCGCTGCCGTAGCCGATCCGCACCGCGACCGCCCGCTCCGGCGTCAGCTCATGACCGTGCGGGTCGGCGGAGGCGACCGCCTGCGCGTGCAGGGCTCGGTTGAGGAGCCGCACCCCGTCGGCCACCAGCGTGTCGGTGGTGTCGTCGGCCTCGACCGCCTCGTCCAGCCAGCGGGCGGCCTCCCCCTCGTCGGCGAGCGGGACGGCGGCGCGCACCGCCGTCACCCGGGTCAGCGGCAGCGAGGGGGGCTCGGCCCCGGGCTCCGCCTGGCGCGACCTCCGTCGCCGCCTGGGCGGGGGCGGAGGGGTTCCCAGCGTCTTCACCACGAGCACGCTCTCCCCCTCGATCTCGTCCCGCGCCAGGTAGCGCCCGTCGGCCAGCGGCAGGGTGCCGGCGAAGTCCAACTGCACGAATCCGAATAGCTTGCTCAAGGGGGCGGGAGTCTTCCAGGCCGGGAGTCCGTTGTGTTCCTCAGGCAGCGGGGTCGGTCATGCGCCTGGGCGAATTGAGTCGCGCGCCCTGCGGGCGCAGCTCCGGATGTTGGTGCGCGCCTATGGCGCGCAGATTTCAGATTGCATATCGCCGCCTTCGGCGACATTCGCCCAGACGCATGACCGACCCCGCTGCCCGCCGTCCCGACTCCCGGCCAGCCCAGTACCAGCTAGCTGACAAGGGACCGCAGTTCAAGCGGCGCCCCTTTTAGAGCTTCAAGATCTGCGCTGCTGTCGTCCTCGCTGCGGGGAGCTGTCATCGACGTTGCGAAGGAGGGATGGCGACCTCCTCCGGCGGAATGTCGCGAAGCGGCGATATGCAATCTGTCATCTGCCCGCCATAGGCGGGCACCATCTCCTGGAGCTGCGTCCGATAGGGCGCGCGACTAATTCCGCCGGAGGAGGTCGCCATCCCTCCCCACCCACGCCCAAAGACTCAGTCGCCGGGGCCAGTCCCGCCGCTGGACTTCTTCTTGTCCGGCAGCGAGAACTCCGACGGCCCGATCGGCACCTCGGGATTTTCGATCTGCCCGATCCGGTCGATCAAGCGCTGCCACTGGTCCGGTTTGAGCAGGGCCGAGAACTGGGCTTCGAGCGGGTTGCCGCTTTCGAGCGGCTGGTAGCCGACGTGGACGTGGTCGTAGTGGTCGGAGAGCGCGATGCTGGTCGGGCCGGGCAGGTCCTCGAGCGAGATCACCTGGTGGGGGTGCATCGTGCCCTGCAGCCGCAGAACCTCGTGGATCAGGTCGTCGGTCAGCGAGCCCGGGCCCTGGTTCCCCGTCACCGGCACGCCGTTGATCGCGGCGATGTCGACCGCGTCGCCGGTGCTGTGCTCGGAGACGTTGCCGGAGGCCGTCAGGTAGCCGTGGCCGCAGGTCAGCGAGGTGATCGTCAGCTCGTAACCTTTGGTGCGCAGGTACTCGAGCATCGCCAGGACGCGACGGTCGGTGAAGCCGGTGGCGATGTCTTCGCGGCCGCAGGTGTAGATCGAGAGGCCCTCGTCGGCCAGCACTCGCCTCTGCAGCGCCTCCTTGGAGAGCAGCAGGACACCGGCGCCGCTGAGGCGGGAGGCGAAGGGGCTCTTGCCCTTCGCCCGGTAGATCGCCGTCGCCTCCAGCAGCTTCCAGCCGTCGAGGATCGGCTTCGGGTCGATCCGCGGGGCGCCGCGGCCCGCCGGGCGGATCGAGAAGTTGATGTGGGAGTCGACGCCCTCGGCGCCGGCGCCGACACGGGCCAGGACGGTGCCGGCGATGACCTTCGAGCCGACCCGCAGCGAGCCGTCGTTGACGGCGAGGCGGCCGCTCTCGCTGGCGGCGGCTTCCCGCTCCTGCGTGGCCTCGGCGCCGCGCTCCGGCAGCGCCCGCAGGCGTGGACGCAGGTCCTGGCTTTCGACCGGGAGGCGCTGCTCTTTGCCCGTCGGCATCACCACCAGGCGGTGCTCGCGGACGATCTCACCCAGCGCGGCGTACGTGTAGCGGTTGCCGTAGGTGTCTTCGAGGACGACGAACTTGCCGAGCTTCGGCGAGCGGCCGAGTTTGCGGACGATGCCGTCGTTGACGGCGACCACCGGTGCGTCCTCGCGGGAGAAGATGTTGATCCCGCGCCGGGTCGGCGAGGAGGAGATGACTTCCGCCGCGTTGCCGGAGACCCGGCCGCCGGGCGCCGAGCTCTTCAGCGCCGCCCGGGCCGAGATGTCGTCGGCGTAGCGGGCGTCGGCGGCGACCGGGAAGTGCGCCCCCTCGGTCAGCCCGGTCAGCGAACCGATCAGGTCGGAGGGGAGTTTCCCGTAGGCGCGGGCGTACAGCAGCACCTCCTGCACGTACCAGTCGGCGTGGTTGTAGGCGAAGATCGCGTCGTAGAGGTTCTCTTTGCCGCCGGCGAGCTCGAGGTAGTTGGCGGCGGCGCAGATCGCATCGACCGGGTTGTACGGGTCTTTGCGCCCGTCGCCGTTGGCGTCGACTCCGTACATCTCCCAGCTCGAGGGAATGAACTGCATCCACCCGACCGCACCCGCGGTGGAGACGTTGAGGTTGGTGCCGAACGCGGTCTCGATTTTGTTGATCGAGGC
>DASTNW010000045.1:0-24484 GCA_035762685.1 Solirubrobacterales bacterium
CTGAAATTCAAAGGCTTGCGATATCGGCTTTTGCGACTTCCCACTCGCAAGAAAACCGCGTAAGCACTGCGTAAGCAGAACGCGCCCGTAGCTCAGCTGGATAGAGCGCCACCCTCCGGAGGTGGAAGTCGCAGGTTCGAATCCTGCCGGGCGCGTTACCGCTGTGCCCGGTGTGGATTCCAATACTGTCGGCCTGTGACCGAGGCCCCGCAGGACAACCGCATGCCGCGGGGCGCCCTGGTCGTGGTCGCGATCGGCCTGTTTGCCTGCCTCCTCGCCGCGCTGCTCGCGACCGACAAGTCGAGCGGCGCCTCGGCTGACCTGGAATGGGTGCAGCGGACTCCCCTGCCCGACTCTGCCGCGGTCGCGGTGCCGGGGGGCGGCGGACAGATGCGCCTGGTCGAGGCCGGCATTCGCGACACCGGGGTCAACGTCAGCGGTTACTCGCTCTTCCGCGTCGCCGCCGTGTTGAGGATCGACGCCGACTCGCCCGTCGGCAGCGGCCGCGTCCGCTGCGCGATCCAGGCGCCGGGACGGACGGAAGTGGCACAGACGCCCGGTTCGCGGGCCTCCTACCCGCGCTCCAGCGAAGACCTCTTCGCCCAGGAGGTGCCGGAGGTCGTGCTGGCCGAGTTCAGCTCTCAGGGGACCGGCCTCGCCGTGCTCGAATTCTCCGACCTCTTCGAAGACGGCTTCTCCTCGGAGCGCGGGGTCAAGGTCGAGTGGCCAACCTACGAGATCGGGAGGGAGCGCTGGGAATGGTTCCTCCCTCCCGGCCGCCCTGCCAGGGAGCTGGTGCTTCCGTTCGCGTCGGTCTGGAAAACGACGGCCGTGCCCGCGGCGAGGATCGCCTGCACCCTGATCACCGGTGAAGGCAACGCCACCGTTCGCACCGCGGGCGTCCAGGGGAAGCGCTCCGGGCCGATCGACGAAGACGAGTAGGCCGGCGCCTACGGCGCGACCAGCAGCTCCGGCCCTTCTATCCCTTTACCGACCTTGTTCAGCTTCGGGTTGGCGGGAGCGCCCGCCATGCGGCGGGCGTCCAGCGGCCCGCACATCGCCACCGCGTCTTCGGCGCTGAGGTCGGGGCGCAGCCAGGCCGCCTCGGCCTCGGCGTCGGGCAGGATCGCCGGCATCCGGTCGTGGACCGGCGCCACCACCTCGTTCGGCGTCGTGGTGACGATCGTGCAGCTGTAGAGCCAGCCGTCGTCGAAGCCGCGGTCCTCCTCGTCCCCCCACTCCTTGCGCGTGCAGAGGCCGGCGAAGGCGAAGGGCTCGCCGCCGTCGACCGTGAAGCGCCACGGCTGCCGCGGCTGCTTCGGGTCCTCCGCCTTCATCCACTCGTAGAAGCCGTCGGCGACGATCAGGCAGCGGTGTCGGAACTTGCCGACCAGCGGCCCGTAGGCACGGCTGCTGGTCAGGTTCTCGGCTTTGGCGTTGATCATCCGGTAGCCGACCTTGAGGTCCTTGGCCCAGCGCGGCACCAGCCCCCAGCGCATCAGCCGCGCCTCGCGCTCGCCCTGCTCCGCCTCCTCGGGCACCGGCGAGGAGCGCACGGTGAGGACCTCCTGGGTCGGGGCGACGTTGAAGCGGCTGAGCCCTTTCGACATCTTCTTGGCCCGCTCCTTCGACGGTGGCGGCGCCTCACCGTCCCCGCCCCGCTCCAGCGCCTTCTCGAGCTCGACCTGGAAGCGGTCGGCGATCGTCTTTGTGTCTTTGGCCGTGACCGTGAAGCGCCCGCACATGCCACGGAGCCTAGCCAGACCGCCGCGGCTACTCGGGGGCGATCAGCTCGACGGTCGGGAAGTAGGTGCGGTAGCGACTGGGGTCGCGAGTGAGCAGGCGTAGTCCATCCACCGCGGCATGGGCGCCGATGAAAAAGTCGGGCAAGGGAGATCGCCTCGCCCCTCCTCGGCGCCTGTACTCGACATACGCCCTGCCCGCAAGGAAGGAGGCAGGCCAGGGCATTGGCATCCGCTCGATCCCACGCACTTCCAGTGACCAGTCACATTCCTCGACGGTCGGGAAGCCGATCGAAATCTCTGCACAGACCACCTGATTGACGAACACCGCACCGTGCTCCAGTGCCTCTATCAGTGCCTCGTCGGACCATGCAGTCCAAGGCGAACCATTCCCAAGGATGTCGATCAGGACGTTGGAGTCAACGAGGGTCGCCGTCACCCTCCTCTAAGTGCCCGGTGCCCCAGTCCTCTCCCCGGGTGAGCCTCATTACTTCCTCGGTGGTCATCGTGTAGTTCTTCCCCGCCTCGCGGAGGTGCTTGACGACCTCCTCGCCTCGTCGCCGACCACCTTTCGCCTTACGAACTCGAATCTCGTCCTCGTCGGAAATGAATTCGACCTCGGTTCCGGGGAGCAGGCCAAATGCGTCCCGCATTGGCTTCGGAATCGTCACCTGCCCTTTGCTGGTGATCCTCATAAAAGTAAGAGTAGCACCGGTATTACTCTTACTTAGGCCCGGGCAGCCGGGTGCTGGCGATACCACTCGACGGTGCGGCCCAGGCCCTCGCTCAGCTCGACCTGCGGCGCCCACCCGGTCAGCTCGCGCAACTTCCTGGAGTCGACAAACTGGCGGTCGATCTCGCCCGCGGGGTTGCCGGGGCCGTATTCGGGCCCCAGCCCACCTCCCCCGAGCTCGGCTATCGCCTCCACCACCTCGGCAACCGTGTGGGGGCGCTCGCCGCCGGCGTTAAAGGCCTCGCCGGCGGCGGGGCCGCCGGCACCCACCGCGTGCTCAATCACCAGGTAGGCGGCGACCGCGTCGTCGACGTAGAGGAAGTCCCGCTCGGGGCTGCCGTCAGAGCGGATCTGCGGCCGTCGGCCGTCGAGCACCGCCGTGACCGCCTCGGGAACCAAGCGGGAGAAGTTGAGGTCGCCACCGCCGTAGATGTTGGCGAAGCGGGTCACGGCGACGGGCAGGCCATAGGCGGGGTGGTAGCTGAGGGCGATCGCGTCGGCCGCGGCCTTGCTCGCCTCGTAGGGCGAAGCCGGGCGCAGCTGCATCGTCTCCCGGTACGGCAGATCGTCGCTGGGCCCGTAGGCCTTGTCGGAGGAGGCGACGACGAGCGCCGGCACCTCGGCGCGGCGGCACGCCTCCAGCAGGTTCCAGGTGCCGAGCACGTTGGCCGCGAAGGTCGCCGCCGGGTCGGCCATCGCCGGCCCGACCAGGGTCTGCGCCGCGAGGTGGAAGACGACCTCGAACTCACCCGCGGCGACCGCTGCGTCGACGGCGCCGGTATCGCAGAGATCGGCCTCGACCAACTCGACCTCCGGGGCCACGCCCTGCAGCACTAGCCCGGAAAGCGGCGGCGGCACCAGGTCGAGCACGGTGACCGAGTCGCCGCGCTCGAGCAGCGCCCGCGCCAGGTGGGAAGCGACGAAGCCGTGGCCGCCGGTGACCAGCGCCCGCTTCAACCCGCCTCCGCCGCGGCCGCGTCCCAGAGCCGCCAGGGCGCCTCGCCGGCGGCCCAGAGGTCGTTGAGCTCGACCGCGTCCTTGTAGGTGTCCATGCAGTCCCAAAAGCCCTCGTGCCGGAAGGCATGCAGCTCCCCCTCCCCCGCCAGCCGCTGCAGCGGCTGGCGCTCGAGCACGCTGGCGCCATCCAGGTAGGCGAGCGCCTCCGGCTCGAAGACGAGGAAGCCGCCGTTGATCCAGTGCTCGCTGCGCGGCTTCTCCGCGAAGCCCTCGACCCGGTCCCCCTCCCCCAGCTCCGCCACCCCCCACTGCAGGTGCGGGCGGACGACGGTGACGGTCGCGAGACCGCCGTGAGAGCGGTGGAAACCGAGCAGGCTGTCGAGATCGACGTCGGCCACCCCATCGGCGTAGGTGACGCAGAAAGTCTCGTCTACCAGCCGCTCACCAAGCCGCGCGACGCGACCGCCGGTCGGCGTATCGAGCCCGGTATCGACGCACTCGACCTCCACCCCCTCCGGCCAGCTCTCCCCAGCGGCGAACTCCGCCACCGCCTCGCCCATATACCCCGTGGCGAGCAGGAAGCGCCCAAACCCTTGCGCCGCATAGATCTGAATCACATGCCAGAGGATCGGCTTTGCGCCGATCTCTACCAGCGCCTTAGGCACCGACTCCGTCCGCTCGCGCAGACGCGTGCCTCTCCCTCCGCAGAGAATGACGACGGTCGGATGTGTAGGAGTCATCCCGGCAGGGGTGAAGCGTCTTGTACTTTTTCGCCGGCGCTCGCCCACGGCGCCAGCGATCCAGCGACTCTCGAAAAAGTTAAGCGAAACCCCTGCCGGGATGACCCCTACCCACCCGCAACAGCCGGCAGGATCGTCACCTCGGCGCCGTCGTCGATGTTCGTCTCCAGCCCCTGCTGGAAGCGAATGTCCTCGCCGGACACGTAGACGTTGACGAAGCGGCGCAGGTCGCCGTCCTGGGTGATCCGCTCGCGCAGATCGCCATGGGCGTCGAAGACCGCGTCGAGCACCTCGCCGACGGTCGAGCCCTCGACCTCGACCTCGGCCTGGCCTCCGGTCGCGGCGCGGAGCTGGGTGGGGATCTTCACGGTGACGCTCATCGGACGGTTGCCTCCTGGCGGAACTCGGCCTCGAAGCTCTCGAGGTCGGGGTCGATCTCGTGCATCTGGAACGTATCGCGAGCGGCGTCGAGCGTCTTCAGCCCCTCGCCGGTGATGTAGACGACGACGCGTTCGCCACCGCCGATGTCGCCGCGTTCGACCAGCTTCTTGAGGACGCCGACGGTGACGCCGCCGGCCGTCTCGGTGAAGATGCCGGTGGTCTCGGCCAGGAGGCGGATGCCCTCGCGGATCTCCGCGTCGCTGACCGAGTCGATGCCGCCGCGCGTGCGCCGCGCGTGCTCCACCGCGTAGGGGCCGTCGGCGGGGTCGCCGATCGCCAGGCTCTTGGCGATCGTCTCCGGCTTCTGCGGCTTGCAGACGTCCCAGCCTTCGGCGAAGGCGGTCGCGACAGGGCTGCAGCCCTGTGCCTGGGCGCCGTTGAAGACCGGCTGCCCGCCCTCGACCAGGCCGAGGTCGAGCCACTCCTGGAAACCGCGGCCGAGCTTGGTGAAGAGCGAGCCGGAGGCGATCGGACTGACGACGCGGTCCGGGAGCTCCCAGCCGAGCTGCTCGATCGTCTCGTAGGCGAGCGTCTTCGAGCCCTCGGCGTAGTAGGGGCGCAGGTTGACGTTGACGAACGCCCACGGGCGCGTCTCGGCGAGCTGGGTGCAGAGGCGGTTGACGTCGTCGTAGTTGCCGCGAACGCCGACCAGGTGCGTCCCGTATATGCCGGTGGCGAGCAGCTTCTGCTCCTCGAGGTTGGCGGGGACGAAGACGTAGGAGTCGAGGCCGGCGGCGGCGGCGTGGGCGGCGACGGCGTTGGCGAGGTTGCCGGTCGAGGCGCAGGCGACCGTCTCGAAGCCGAGCTCCTTGGCCTTGGCGACGGCGACGGCGACGACCCGGTCCTTGAACGAGTGGGTCGGGTTGGCGGCGTCGTTCTTGATCCACAGCTCCGCCTCGGTCCCGAGCCGCTCGGCCAGGCGGTCGGCGCGCAGCAGCGGCGTCAGGCCCGGCTCCAGCGGATCGGCGGGCCGGCCCTGGAAGGGGAGGAAGTCGGCATAGCGCCAGATCCCCTGCGAGCCGGCCTGGATCTGCCGCTTGACCTCGGTCGCGTCGAGCGACGAGTAGTCGTAGGCGACCTCCAGCGGGCCGAAGCAGTTTTCGCATACGTAGCTGGCGTCCAGCTCGTAGGCGCTGCCGCACTCCTTGCACTTCAGGCTCTCGATTGACATCCGATCCTCTTTCTCACGAAAAAACCTCCGCCTCGTGTGGGGCAGAGGTCCGATCGGACGTCCCCCACATCTTCCAGGTCCATCTGCGACCTGCTGGAGTTGGCACCTCTCCTCGGACTTGTCGTCCGAGGTGGTTGCCGGGGCTTCACTGGGCCAGTCCCTCCACCCCTCTAGATGTGGCGCTTATGTTGGGAGAAGCGTACCAGGCGTGGCCTGATCCATTCCAGGCACGCGGTGCGTTTAACCTAGATGGCGAGATGACCACGCTGCGCGACGAGAAAACGGGCCCGAGCGATGCCGAACCTTCCGAAGCCAAGGCTGAGACGGCCCGGGCGGCGCAGCGGGCTCGTCGAGTCGCCGGCCCCGCCTGAGCCCCAGACGCCGAACGTCGAGCAGATCGACTCGGCCGGCCTGCGCTGGGTCAACATCGAGCGCCCGGGCGCCCTGGAGCGGGCCTGGCTGGAGGAGCACTTCGACTTCCACGCGCTCGACCTCGAGGACGTCCTCTCGCGCAACCAGCGACCGAAGATCGACGTCTACGACGACTACCTCTTCATCGTCCTCCACTTCCCGATCTTCGACCGCGCCGCCTGCCTGCTCTGCACCGGCGAGCTCGACCTCTTCGTCGGCCCCGGCTACGTGGTGACGATCCCGAACCAGCCGCTGCAGCCGGTCGAGTACCTGTTCGAGCGCTGCCGGGCCAAGGAGGAGCTGCGCGAGCAGCTCTTCTCGCGCGGCTCCGGCTACCTGCTCTACCGCCTGGTCGACGACAGCTTCGACTACTGCTTCCCGATGCTGCGCAAGATCGGCAACAAGCTCGACGCGCTCGAGGACGACATCTTCGAGGAACGCGCCGACGAGGTCGTGCGCGACATCTCCAACGTCAAGCAGGAGATCATCAACTTCCGCAAGGTGATCCGCCCGCAGCGGCCCGTCCTGCGCGACCTGGAGAGGGTCAAACAGCGCTATCTCGCCACCGACCTCGACCTCGAGATCTACTTCGACGACATCGTCGACGCGCACGAGCGGATCTGGGACATGCTCGAGAACTACAAGGAGGTCGCCGAGGCGCTGGAGGAGACCAACGAGTCGGTGATCTCCCACCGCCTCAACGACATCCTCCGCGTCCTCACCTCGATCAGCGTCGTGATCCTGCCGCTGACGCTGATCGCGAGCATCATGGGGATGAACACCTGGGTGCCGTTCGAGGGGCACGAGGAGGGCTTCATCGTCGTCCTCGGGGTGATGGCGATGGTCCTGATCGGCCTCGTCGCCTACTTCCGCCGCCGCCGCTGGCTCTGAGCGAGCGCCGGCCTCTCATAGGATGAGGTGCCCGTGGCAAATTTCCGCATCTGGGCGCCCTGGCGCCTCGCTTACGTGAAGGACGCGTCCAAGGACAACGAGGAGGAGTGCATCTTCTGCGCCAAGCCGGCGGCGGGAGACGACGAGGCGAACCTGATCGTCCACCGCGGCGAGCACTGCTTCGTCATCCTCAACCTCTTCCCCTACACCAACGGCCACCTGATGGTGGCGCCCTACGAGCACATCGGCAGCCTGCAGGAGCTCCCGGCCGCGGCCATGGCGGAGATGATGGCGCTGACCCAGCAGGCGATGGGCCACCTCGAGGAGGTCTACAGCCCGCACGGCTACAACGTCGGCTTCAACCAGGGGCGGATCGCGGGCGCGGGGGTCGAGCACCACATCCACATGCACGTCGTCCCGCGCTGGGCGGGCGACAACAACTTCATGCCGGTGATCGCCGACACCAAAGTGATGCCGCAGACGATCGAGCAGAGCTACGAGGCGTTGAAGGGGGCGTTTTGAGCGAGCAGCCGCCGCTGGCGCCGCCGGGCATCTTCAAGGCCTACGACATCCGCGGCCTCTACGGCAGCGAGATGGACGAGACCACGGCGCACGCGATCGGGCGTGCCTTCGCGCGGGTGCTGGCGCGGCTGCGCGGCAAGCCACCGGGTCAGCTGCGGGTCGGCCTCGGTCGCGACATGCGGCTGACCGCCCCGGCGATGGCGGCGGAGCTGCGTGACGGGCTGATCTTCGAGGGGGCGACCGTGCTCGACGCCGGCATGGTCGCGACCGAGATGCTCTACCACCTGGTCGGCTCGCGCCAGCTCGACGGCGGCGCCATGGTCACCGCCTCGCACAACCCCAAGGCCTACACCGGGGTCAAGCTGGTCCGCGAGGGGGCGTTGCCGCTCTCCGGCGACGCCGGCATCGGCGACGTCCGGGCCGAGATCGAAGCCGGGCTCGGCCCCGCGCCCGGCGGCGGCTCCTTCGAGGAGGTCGACATCTGGGACGAGTTCCGCGACCACGTCCTCTCCTTCGTCGACCCCGGCAAGGTCAAGCCGATGAAGGTCGTCGTCGACGGCGGCAACGGGATGGCGGGGCCGATGGTCGGGCCGGTCCTGGAAAAGCTGCCGCTCGAGCTGGAGCGGATGTATTTCGAGCCGAACGGCGAGTTCCCCGACCACGAGCCGAACCCGCTGCTGGAGGAGAACCGGCGGATGATCATGGAGCGGGTCCGGGCCAGCGGCGCCGACCTCGGCATCGCCTGGGACGGCGACGCCGATCGCTGCTTCTTCATCGACGCCACCGGCGAGTTCTGCGACGGCGACTTCATCTGCGCCCTGCTCGCTCGTTCCGTCCTGCGCGCGAACCCCGGCGCGACGGTCCTCTACGACCCCCGCTCCAGCCGCGCGGTGCCGGACGTCGTCGCGGCCGCGGATGGGCGCTCGGAGCTCTCGCGGGTCGGCCACGCTTTCTTCAAGGCACGGATGCGCGAAACGGGGGCGGCCTTCGGCGGCGAGGTCTCGGGGCACTATTACTTCCGCGACTTCTGGAACGCCGACTCGGGAACGATCCCGGCGCTGCTGATGCTGGAGCTGATCTCGCTCGACGGCCGCGGCCTCGCCGAGTTGATGGAGGAGTTCCGCTCCAAGTACTTCATCTCCGGCGAGATCAACTCCGAGGTGGCCGACCCGGAGGCGAAGCTGGAGGAGATCGTGGACCGCTATGCCGACGGAGAGATCACCCGCCTCGACGGGATCTCGGTCGACCATCCCGAGTGGCACTTCAACGTGCGGCCCTCCAACACCGAGCCGCTGCTGCGCCTCAACCTCGAGTCGCTGGTCTCCCGCGAGGACATGGAACGCCGGCGCGACGAGGTGCTGGCGCTGATCCGGGCGTGAGCTCCCTCACCCCCGAGGCAGCGCTGGAGCAGGCGGCGCTCGCCGGCGTCCACAGGCTCGAGATCCCGACGCCGTTCGCGGTCGGGCGGGTCAACTGCTACCTGATCGAGGACGAGCCGCTGACCCTGGTCGACACCGGCCCCAACTCGGGCAAGGCGCTGGACGAGCTGACGACCCAGCTCGGCGCCCGCGGCCACTCGATCGACGACCTCGAGCTGGTGATCGTCACCCACCAGCACATCGACCACCTCGGCCTGGTCGAGATCGTCGTCGAGCATTCCGGCGCCGAGGTGGCGGCGCTCGGCGCCGCCGCCGAGCGGCTCGCCAACTTCGACGAGGACGCCGAGGCCGACGACCGCTTCGCCGTCGAGCTGATGCTGCGCAACGGCATCCCCGAGGAAGTGGCCACGGCGCTGCGCGGCGTCTCGCGCAGCTTTCGCGGCTGGGGCTCGCACGTGGCGGTGACGCGGCCGCTCGACGACGGCGAGGAGCTCCGCTTCCGCGATCGCGTCCTGAAGGCCCTCCACCGCCCGGGCCACAGCCCCTCCGACACGGTCTTCTGGGACGAGGAGCGGAGGATCCTGATCGCCGCCGATCACCTGCTTCCCCGCATCTCCTCCAACCCGCTGATCGCCCGGCCGCTGGACGGCACCCCGCGGCGGACGCAGGCGCTCGTCACCTACATCGAGTCGATGCGCGAGACGCGGGAGATGCCGGCCGAGATCGTCCTCCCGGGTCACGGCGACCCGATCGTCGACCACGTCACTTTGATCGACGACCGGCTGGCCAAGCACGACCGGCGCAAGGAGAGGATCCACCGGCTGATCGCCGAACAGCCGCGGAGCGGCTACGAACTGGCGCAGGCGATCTGGGGCAACGTCGCCGTCACCCAGGCCTTCCTCACCCTCTCGGAGGTGGTCGGCCACGCCGACCTGCTCGTCAACGAAGGCCGGGTGCGGGAACTCGACGACGGCGCCGTCGTCCGCTACGAAGCCATCGTGTAAGCGGCCGCCTTGGAACCACCCCGGTCGATCTTCCTGCGCTTCCTCAAGTTCGGCGCGCTGGCCTGGGGCGGCCCGGCGGCGCAGATCGCGATGGTCAAGCACGAGTGCGTCGACCAGGAGGGCTGGATCTCGGAGGAGACCTTCAAGAAGACCCTGGCCGTCTACCAGGTGCTTCCCGGCCCGGAGGCGCACGAGCTCTGCGTCTACTTCGGGCGGGTCCGGGGCGGCAAGCTCGGTGGCTTCCTCGCCGGTCTCGGCTTCATGCTGCCCGGCTTCCTGCTCATGCTCGGGCTCTCCGCGCTCTACGTCGAGGCCGACCTGGCCGGGCACCTCGACGAGCTCTTCTACGGGCTCAGCGCGGCGGTCGGCGCGATCGTCCTCCGCGCCGTGGTCCGGCTCAGCGGCACCTTCGTCACCGACGCCTGGCTGACGGCGATCGCCGTCGCCGCCTTCGCCCTGACCGCGCTGCTCTCCGCTCCCTTCGTCCTCGTCCTGCTCGCCGCCGGCCTCGTCTACGAGCTACGGACCAATGCCGGCCGCTGGGTCTCGCGGACGCACTCCCTCTCGCCGGCGATCCTGGCGATCGGTCTCGTGGCGGGCGCGGTGTCCCTCTCGCTCACCGCCGAGGTCTTCCTCGAGGGCCTCAAGGCCGGGCTGCTCACCTTCGGCGGCGCCTTCACCGTGATCCCCTTCCTCCAGCAGGCCGCCGTCGCCGACCACCACTGGCTCACCGACAGCCAGTTCGTCGACGGCCTGGCGATCAGCGGCATCCTGCCGGCGCCGCTGATCATCTTCTCGACCTTCGTCGGCTACCTCGCCGACGGCCTCGGGGGCGCCCTGGCGATGACGCTCGGCATCTTCCTCCCCGCCTTCCTCTTCCCGATCTACTTCCACCGGGGCCTGGTCGCGGTGGCGGAGAACCCGCGCATCCGGCCCTTCCTGCTCGGCGTCGCCGCCGGGGTGATCGGCCTGATCGCCGCCGTGATGGTCGACATCGTCGAGACCAGCATCGTCGACGGCTACACCGCCGCCCTCGCGATCGGCGCCTTCCTCGCGCTCAACCGCTGGCACGGCAAGCTGACCGTGCTCTACGTCGTCCTCGCCTGCGGCCTGATCGGCGTCGCCCTGCAGGCGACGCTCGTCTAGGAGGGCCTGGGGCCGCCAGGGCGGCGCTGCCAATACGCTGCACGCGTGCGCCCCCGGAAGTCGAGGAAGCCCGCGAAGAAGCGGATGCTGATCATCGTCAACCCCTACGCGACGACCGTCTCGGACCGCTTGCGCAACCTCGTCGTCTACGCATTGCAGGGCCGCTACGAGGTCGAGGCGGTCTCGACCGAGGCGCAGAACCACGCGACCGAGATCGGCCGCGAGGTGCGCGACCACGGCTACGACATCGTCGTCGCCTTCGGCGGCGACGGGACGCTGAACGAGGTGGCCAACGGGCTCGCCGGCACCGACGTGCCGGTCTCGATGCTCCCCGGCGGCTCCACCAACGTCGTCTGCCGCACCCTCGGCATCCCCAACGACGTCGTCGACGCAACCGAGCACCTGCTGGCCATGGTCGACGACTGGCAGCCGCGCCGGATCGACCTCGGCCGAGTCGACGACCGCCACTTCGTCTTCGCCTGCGGGGTGGGAATCGACGCGACCGTGGTCGAGCGGGTGGACGCGCACCCGCGGCTGAAGGCGACCGCCGGGCCCTACTACTACAGCTGGGCGGCGATCTCGACCTTCTACCGCAGGTATCTCTACAACGCCGTCCGCGTCCGCGCCGAGACCGGCGGCGAGACCTCCGAGGGGGTGACCGCGATCATCCAGAACTCCGATCCACTCACCTACTTCGCCAGCCGTCCGGTCCGCGTCTGCGAGGGAGTGGCGTTCGACAGCGGCGCGCTCTCCCTGGGGGTGCTGAAGCGGGCGCGCCAGCGCGACATGCCGACCCTGGTCCCGCGACTGCTCAGCGCCACGCGCGCGGCGGCGGACCACCGCCAGGTCGAGCACTTCGAAGGTGTCACCGAAGCCACGGTGCGATCGATCTCGGAAACGAAAGAGGGACTGATCCGTCCCTTCCCGCTGCAGGTCGACGGCGACTACATCGGCGAGCGCACCGCGGTGGTGCTGCGGGCCGACCCCGGCGCCCTCACGATCGTCGCCTGAAGC
Source organism: Solirubrobacterales bacterium (assembly GCA_035762685.1). GTDB lineage: Bacteria > Actinomycetota > Thermoleophilia > Solirubrobacterales > 70-9 > VAYN01. The sequence goes on from DASTNW010000045.1 coordinate 12,152, forward strand.
GCCTCAGTCGAGCAGACCGGCTTCGCGGGCGGAGACGGCGGTCTGGACCAGCGTCTCCGCGGCGTCGAAGCGGGGGCTCCAACCGAGCTCGCGGCGGGCCTTGGCGGCGTCCATCAAGACCGGCGTGCGCAGCGCCGTCGCCCACTCGAGCTGGGGCGAGAGGAAGGCGAGGCGCCCGGCGAGGGCCGCGCCCAGCCCGGCCACCGGTCCCGGGACCGGCAGCGTGCGCCAGCCGAGGGCGCGGGCGATGTCGCCGACGCCGATCTCCCCTTCTCCGGCCAGGTTGTAGGCGCCGGGCTCGCCCTTGCCGGCGATCGCCGCGGCCAGCGCCCGGGCGACGTCGTCGTGGTGGACGAGCTGGAGCGGCGCACCGGGATCGGGCAGCACCGGCTTTGGCAGCGGCAGCCGGGACAGGCCCCGCCGTAGGGTCGGCGCCGGGTCGCCGAGCCGCACGCCCTCGACCGCCTTCTCGATCAGCATCGTCGCCTGCGGGCCGGCGACGATGCAGGGCCGGAAGACGTAGGCATCGACCTCACCACCACCGAGTAGCTCGTCCAGCACCGCCTCGAGCTCGGCCTTCTGGGCCGAGTAGTAGAAGCTCTCGCTGCCACGGGCAGGGACGTCCTCGGTCAGCGGCTGCGGGTTCTCGGGGTAAAAGCCGTAGGCGGCGACCGAGGAGGCGTAGACGAGCCGCTCGACGCCGGCCGCGATCGCCGCCTCGAAGACGTTGCGGCTGCCCTCGAGGTTGACCCGCCGGGTCTGCTCGCGATTGCCGAAGATCGCGAAGGCGAGGTGGACGGCGACGTCGGCGCCGTCGAACAGGGCCGCCAGCGAGCCGCGGTCGAGGACGTCGCCGCGACGGTAGGCGACCTTGCCCCACCCTTCCGCCGCAGGATCGAAGGGCCGGCGCGCCATTCCCCGCACGGCGGCGACCGCCGGGTCGCGCTCCAGCTCCGCCAGCAGCGGCAGCCCGATCTCACCCGTGGGGCCGGTGATCGCGACGGTCAGAGGCAACTTCTCACCCCAACACCGTGCCGTCGCCTAGGGAGTTGGGGTTATGCGATACGCGTCGAAGACAGACTCGACGTTGCGGAGGCGGGTGATGCACTGTTTGAGCTGCTCGGTGTCCCCCACCTCGACGACGAACTTGTTCTTGACCATCGGGTGGTTGGTCGCGCAGGAGGCGCCGATGATGTTGATGCCCGCCTCCGAGAAGGTGCGCGAGAGGTCCTCGAGCAGGCGGGTGCGGTCGTAGGCGTCGATCTGCAGCTCGACCCGGTAGGAGGCCTCGTTTTCGCCCTCCCAGCCGACCTCGACGAAGCGCTCGGGCGCCCTTTTCAGCGCCTTCAGGTTCTTGCAGTCGGCGCGGTGGATCGTGATCCCACGCCCCAGCGAGACGTAGCCGGCGATGTCGTCGCCCGGCACCGGCCGGCAGCACTTCGCCAGCCGCACGGCGACGCTGTCGACGCCCTTGACCCTGATCCCGTAGTTGGAGGCGTCCTTGGTGCGCCGGGCACGGTCCTCGCGACCGTCGCGCAGCGTCGTCGGCCGCTCCTCGACCGCCTCCCCCGCCTTCAGCCGCTGCATCAGCTTGTTGGCGACGGTCTTGGTCGAGACCTTGCCCTGACCGAGCGCGATGTAGAAGTCGGTCCCTTTTTTGTAGCCCATCTCGCGGAAGACGTCGGCGAGCAGGGCCGAGCCGGCGACCTTCTGCATCGGGATGCCGCGCGTGCGCAGCGCTTCGTCGAGGCTTTCCCGTCCCTTGCGCTCGGCGTCCTCGCGGCGTTCCTCTTTGAAGAAGGCGCGGATCTTGTTGCGGGCGCGGCTCGTCCGCACCAGCTTCAGCCAGTCGCGGGAGGGGCCACGGTTCTGCTTCGCGGTCAACACCTCGACGATGTCGCCCGACTTCAGCTGGTAATGCAGCGGCACGATGTTGCCGTTGACCTTGGCGCCGACGGTGCGGTGGCCGACGTCGGTGTGGACGGCGTAGGCGAAGTCGAGCGGAGTCGAGCCGGCCGAGAGGTTCTTCACCTCGCCCTTCGGGGTGAAGACGAAGACCTCGTCCTCGAAGAGGTCGACCTTGAGCGACTCCAGGAACTCAGCCGGGTCCTGTTCGCCCTCGGCCTCGACCAGCTGCCGCAGCCAGGTCATCTTCTCCCGCTTCGGGTCGCCGCCGCCGCCCTCTTTGTAGGCGACGTGGGCGGCGATCCCGTACTCGGCGAGCTTGTGCATCTCCTCGGTGCGGATCTGGATCTCCAGTGGTTTGCCCTCGGGCCCGATCACGGTCGTGTGCAGGGCCTGGTACATGTTGGCCTTGGGCATCGCCACGAAGTCCTTGAAACGTCCGGGCAGCGGCTTCCAGAGCGAGTGGATGACCCCGATCGCGCCGTAGCAGTCCTTGACCGAGCCGACGATCACCCGCATCGCCGTCAGGTCGAAGATCTCGTTGAACTCGCGGCCCTTCTTGGCCATCTTCGTGTAGATCGAGTAGAAGTGCTTGGCCCGGCCGGAGATCTGCGCCTCGATCCCGACCTGCTCCAGCTCCTCGGCGAGGAAATCGCCGGCGTCGGAGACGTAGCTCTCGCGCTCGTCGCGTTGCTGCGCGACGAGCTGTTTGATTTCGGCGTACTTGCGCGGGTGCAGCGTCTGGAAAGCGAGGTCCTCCAGCTCCCACTTGATCGCGTGGATCCCGAGCCGGTGCGCCAGCGGGGCGTAGATCTCCAGCGTCTCGTGCGACTTCGCCATCTGTTTCTGCTTCGGCAGGGCGCCGAGCGTGCGCATGTTGTGGAGACGGTCGGCCAGCTTGATCAGGATCACCCTGACGTCGGTGGCCATCGCCACCATCATCTTGCGGTAGTTCTCCGCCTGCCGCTCGTCGCGGCTCTCGAAGCTCATCCCGGTCAGCTTGGTCACGCCGTCGACCAGCTGCGCGATCTCCTCGCCGAACTCCTCCTGGATCTCCTCCAGGCTGGCGCTGGTGTCCTCGACGGTGTCGTGCAGGAGCGCCGCGCAGAGGGTCTCGGTGTCCAGCCGCATCCCGGCGCAGACCTGGGCGACCCCGACCGGGTGGGTGATGAACTCGTCGCCGGAATAGCGCAGCTGGTCGGCGTGGCGGTCGCAGGCGAAGTCGAAGGCGCGCTCGACCGCGGCACGGTCGATCGTCGCCACCGCCAGGGCGGTGCCGCCGGCGCCGTTAGTGCCGGTGCTGGGCGAGGAATCGAACTCCTCGACCACGGCGAAGAGGTCGGCGAGGAGCTCGCGTCGCTCTAGGGCTGCTGGGGTCTTGCGAGATATTGCGCTGCCTCCGAGTGGGTCGTTCTGTAGGCGCGGAACGCGACTGAGCGCTCCAGCTCCGTCCCCTCTGAGGATACGACCCCGGCGGTGCCCGCGCCGCCGGCGGGCTCGCCTGCAACCAGCCCCAGCTCGGTGAGAACCCGGAAGCAGCGCGCGGCCGCCTCAGGGCCAAGCGGGTGCGAACCGGTGCCGCAGAGCGCCTCCCGTAGCGCGGGGCCGCCCACCTCGCCGGCCTCACGCAAGCCTCGGAAAGCGCTGGCGACGGCCTTCCGCGAAGCGAATTGCTCGTCGTGGACCGCGAGCGAGAGCGCTCGCTCGGCGTCGGTCCAGACCGAGTGCAGAAAGCCGGGGTGCGACGGTGCAGGCCCCGACTCCTCCCGCCCCTCGCGGGGCGAGCTCGCGCGCTGGCCCGCCTGCGCGGATGGAGGTGGGTCAACCAGGACGACGTGCTCGAAGCGGGCCGCGACTGGACTGGAGGCCCGCTCCAGGGTCGGGTAGTCGACCAGGGCAAAGCCACCTGCCCCCCGCGCGACCACGCCCTCCAACGCCCCCTCGCCGCAGCGAGCGCAGGCGATCCGACCGGCGCCGCCGTTGAAACGGGCCAGTCCCGAGGCGCCGCCGGCGAGCTCCGCTCGGCGTGAAGCGTCGGCACAGACGGCGAGCACGCCGGCGCCGCTGGACACCAGCTCCGCGATCGCGGCGATAGCGGAGCTGGGACCGTCCACGACGGTTCGCTCGGTGGGACGACTTGTTCTCGCTATGCGAGAGGAAGTCGCCCCGACCCCTGCCGCCGGCGGGTCGAGGTCGCGCCCCAGCTCTTCCTCGAAGCGCTGCCACCACTCGCCCTCTTCACAGCGACAGGCGTGTAGAGGCGAGGCCGAGCCGGGTTCGCCGTCCGCGTCGCCCCCCGCCTGCAGCGGGTAGAGCTCGCGCAGGACGACGCGGGGCTCGACCGAGCCGTTCCAGTGGTTGACCTCGAGCCGCACCGCCGCGTCGACCGGGTCCTCCTCCTCGACGCCGAGGCTGGAGCGGCCGAAAGCGACTCCGAGCGCGCGGTGGCTGCCGCTGTGGAGACTGAAGCGGGCGTGCTTGCCTTCGCCCATCGCGCGCACGTCGCTGACCCGCGCCGAGGGGACCATCAGCCGCACGCCTGGATTGCCCATTCCGAAAGGAGCGAGCTGGCCCAGCTCCTCGGCCAGGTCGAGGCCGAGACCCGTCCCGCCGACCATGGCGTCGATCCGCTCGGTGCGACACAGGTCCTCGGGGCCGAGGACCGCGGCGGCGTGCGTCGCGAAAGCCTCGCGAAACGCATCCAGGTCTTCAGCCCGCAGCGAGAGGCCGGCGGCGGCGCGGTGGCCGCCGAAGCTGACCAGATGCTCAGAGCACGCCGCCAATGCGGCGTGCAGGTCGAACCCCGGGATGCTGCGACCGCTGCCGCGCCCGCCGCCTTCGCCATCCAGGGCGACGACGACCACGGGGCGGTGATGGCGCTCGACCAGCCGCGAGGCGACGATCCCGATCACCCCCGGGTGCCAGTCCTCGCCGGCCAGGACCAGCCCCGGCGCTTCGCGCAGGTGGTCCGGCAGCTCGCGGCGGGCGGCCTCGGCCGCCGTGTCCACCTCCCGCTCCCGCGCCCGCCGCTCCGAGTTCGCCCGTCCCAGCTCGGCGGAGATCTGCTCGGCCCGCGCCTCGTCCTCGGTCAGCAGCAGCTCGACCCCCGCGTCGGCCCGGTACAGCCGTCCCGCCGCGTTTATCCGCGGCGCCAGCCGGAACGCCAGGTCGCCCTCGTCGAGTCGCGTCGGCTCGCATTTCGAGGCCTCCATCAACGCTCGCAGGCCGGTCCGCCGAGCCCGCCGCATCTCCGCCAGCCCGCGCTTCACGAGCGAGCGGTTCTCGCCGACCAGGGGCACGACGTCGGCAACCGTTGCCAGTGCGACCAGGTCGAGGTCCGCCTCGTCGTCCCCCCGCAGTGCGCAGGCCAGCTTCCAGGCGACCGCGGTCCCACAGAGGTGCTCGAACGGGTAGCTGCTCAGCCGTGGATGCAGGACCGGACAGTCGGGCAGCTCGTCGCCGGGCTGGTGGTGATCGGTGACGATCGTCGCGATCCCCAGCTCCGCCGCCAAGCGCACCTCCGCGGCCGCCGTGATGCCGCAATCGACGGTGAGCAGCAGCGAGGTGCCGCGCTGGGCGAGCCGCTCCACGTTGCCGGCGCTGAGGCCATAGCCGTCGCCCATGCGGTCCGGGATCAACCAGTCGCACTCGGCCCCCAGCGCGCGCAGCGCCGAGACCATGACCGTGGTCGCGCAGACGCCGTCGACGTCGAAGTCCCCGTGGACCGTTATCCGCTGGCCGGCGGCGATCGCCGTGCGCACCTGGTCGACGATCGCCTCCATCGAGTCGAAGGCCGCGGGCGGGTGCGACTCGTCAGCCGCGAGAAAGGCCCGGGCCGCCTCCGGGGTCCGGTAGCCGCGGCGGACCAGCGTCACCGCGACCGGCTCGCTGAGCTCGAGGCCGTCGGCGACGGCGCGGACGTCGGCGTAGGAGTAGGGCTCGGCGGCGAACGCCTTCAGGGTCTCCGGCACGTAACCAGGCTAGGAACCCGGTCAGACCGATTCCGGGCCCACCCCCAAACGGAAAATGCAGGGGAAACGCTAGTCGAGACGCTCTTCGCTGCGGACGCCGATGGCGTAGACGATCGCCAAACCGATCGCCGTGCCCGGGACCGCGACGAGGGCGGTGCCGAGGTCGGTGTCGCCGAGGCTGCGGCCGCTCGCCTCCTGCACGATCAGCCCGAAGATGATCGAGCCCAGCACCGAGCCGAGGAAGGCGCCGACGATGCCCTGCCAGAACCGGTCGGGCAGGAAGACCGTGAAGTGCCAGAGGGCGATACCGGTCGTGAACCAGACGAGCAGGGCCATCAGCGGTTCCTCCCGTGTTTGCGGCGTCGCTGCCGGCGCGCGCGTCGCTCGGCGTTGCGCTGGCGTCGCTCGGCCGAGGCGCCGTCTTCCTCGCTCTGGCCGGCGGGGTCGGCGCCGTTGCCGTCGCTCCCCCGCTCGACCGTGGCGACCGCGCCCGCCTGCGGCTGGGCCTCGAGCCCCTCCGCCTCGGCGGCGATCTCGGCTTCGCTCTCCTCGTCGCTGCTCAGCTTCGCCATCGCGATGTCGTCGGCGAAGGCGGGGACCGACCCCTCGACCTCCGCGATGCGCTGGCGCCGGCGCACGAACCCGGGCTCACGTTCCTTCCAGGCCGTCAGCACCGGCGAGGCGATGAAGATCGACGAGTAGGTACCGGAGGCGATGCCGACCAGCATCGCGAAGGCGAAGTCCTGCAGGGTGGCACCGCCGAAGATCAGCAGCGACATCACGCCCAGCAAGGTCGTGAAGCTGGTTGCCAGCGACCGGGTCAGCACCTCGCTCATCGAGCGGTTGACGATCTGCGAGAAGGCCGCCCGCGGCATCCGCGGCACGTTCTCGCGGATCCGGTCGAAGACGATGATCGTGTCGTAGATCGAGTAGCCCAAGATGGTCAGGAAGGCGGCGACGGTACCGCTGCTCACCTCTTTCCCCGTCAACGAGTAAACGCCGGCCGTGATCAGGATGTCGTGGAAAATCGCGATCAGGACCGGCACCGCGAACTTCGGGTCGAACCGCAGCGCCACGTATCCACAGATCACGAGCAGCGAGAAGATCAGCGCCTTCAGGGCGCTGTTGGCCACCTGCTGCCCGAAGGTCGGGCCGACGCTGGTGCTGTCGAAGCCGTCCTCGGCGACGCCGTACTCGTCGCCGAGCGCTCGCTCGGCCTCTTTGACCGTTTCCGGCTGCAGCTGGCGCGCCTGGATCTGGAAGACGTTCTCGCCGAGGACGGGGTCGGAGACCTGCTGGATCTCCTCGCCGTCGATCCCGGCCGCGTCGAGCGTGTCGCGGACGCCTTCCTCGTCGGTCGGCTCGACCAGCGCCACCTTGATCCGCGTGCCCGACTCGAAGTCGATGCCGAAGTTGAGCTGCTTGGTGGCCAGCGAGAGGGCGCCGACCAGGAGGATCACGCCGGAGATCGAGAAGAACCAGCGGCTGGCCCCCATGAAGTCGAAGTGCCAGCGCACGCCCGTGCCACCGGCGCCCAGGGCCGCCGGCGAACGCAGCAGCCGCGACCGGCTCATGCTGCCCAGCAGCGCCTGGGTGAAGACGACCGCGGTGAGCAGCGAGACGATGGTGCCGACGCCGAGGGTGAAGGCGAAGCCTTTGACCCCGGAGGTGGCCAGCACGAAGAGGATGAAGGCGGTCAGGAGCGTGATCACGTTGGCGTCGACGATCGTGCTGATGCCGTGTTTGTAGCCAGCGCTGATCGCGCTCGACATCGAGCGCCCTGCCCGCACTTCCTCCTTTATTCGCTCGAAGATGACGATGTTGGAGTCGGCCGCGACGCCGATCGTCAGGACCAGGCCGGCGATCCCGGGGAGGGTCAGCGTGATCGGGATCAGCTTGATCAGGGCGAAGAAGATGACGCCGTAGGCACCGAGGGCGATCGAGGCGATCAGGCCGAGGAAGCGGTAGTAGAGGAGGAGGAAGAGGACCGCGAGAGCGAGGCCGATGACCCCCGCCTTGATGCCGGCGTCGAGCGCCTGCGAGCCGAGGGTCGCGGAGACCTGGGTCTGGCTGATCAGCTTCAGGTTGATCGGCAGGGCGCCGATCTGCAGCACCGTGGCCAGGTCCTGCGCCTCCTGGGTGCTGACGAAGCCACCTGAGATCTGGGCGCCGGTGCGGCCGTCGATCCCTTCCGGGTTTTCCGAGAAGTTGATGATCGGCCGGGTTTTGATTTCGTTGTCGAGGACGACCGCGAAGTGCCCGGAAAGCGCGGCTGCCTGTTCGCCGGTAGCCGGGCCGATGGCCTGGGCCTGGCCGCGCTGGGCAATCGCCCGGGTGACTTCCTTGAACGCCTCGCGGCCGCTGTCGGTGAAGCCGAAGCTGACGTTGGGCGCGCCGGTGGTTTCTTCGTATCCCTGCTTGGGATCGGTGATGTCGGTGCCGGAAAGCGCGGGGTCGTCTTTCAGCGCGTACCAGCCGGGGCGCGCGGTCCTATCGACCGTCCCTTCCTGGTCGGTGGGGTATTCGGAGACCAGGATCGTTCCCGGCGGGACTTCGACGACGATCCCGTTGCGGGCGCGTTTTTCACCCGTCGGGCTGATGTAGAGGTCTTCCTTCGTCAGCTCGGGACCGGCGATCATGTCGTGTTTGCCGTCGCGCTCGAAGAGGTAGTAGCGGGGTTTCGAGACCGAGCAGTTTTCGCAGTTCTCGACCGGCGGCTGTTCGGCGGCGAGCAGGGCGGCGGAGTAGGCGTCGGGGTAGGCGCCGTTGGCGATCATCTGCGTGTTCTGCACGCTCCTGGCGTCCCGCCCCGCGTCTTCCCAGCGTTTTTCCGACGCTTCCAACGGGCCTTCCGGCGGTTCCTGCCCCGGGCGGCCGCCGATCGCCTTCTCCGGCCCGATCAGGTTCGTCTCCCAGTCGTAGAAGTAGAGCTGGGCGGTCGTCCCGACCTGGTCGATCGCGCGCTGGGCGTTGTCGACGTCTGGCAGGCTGACCGAGATCTGATCGGTGCCGAGGCGCGAGACTTCCGGCTCGGAGACGCCGAGCTTGTCGATCCGCTCGCGGATGATGTTGATCGAGCGATCGATGTCCTCGCCGGTGACCGTCTTCACCTGGCCGGTCGGCTGGCCCTGGTAGACGAGCTCGACGCCGCCCTTGAGGTCGAGGCCGAGCTTCGTCGAGGTGTTGAGGATGACCAGCGCCGAGGCCGCAACCAGGCCGACGACGAAGAGCAGGACGAAGAGGTAGCGGCGCCGAGAGCCCATCTTCTACCCCTCCGGGGTGAGCACGAGCAGGAGCCCGCCGTCGTCGTCGTAGGCGGGGAAGACGTCGGCCACGGCCTGCGCCGGCAGATCGCCCTCGGCGTTGACCGAGACGCGCTTGCCGAGCGAGCGCACCCCCCACTCCAGCGAGGTCTCGATCGGATCGCTGACCCCGTCGCCGTTGGTGTCCGAGCTCTCGTCGCCGTCGCCCTGGTCGATCCAGTCGAGGCCGAGCACCTCGCGCACGGGACGGCCGATCACGTCCTCGTCGGTGAGGCCGGTCAACTCGAAGCTGCCTTTGCCCGCGTCGATCACGCGTTCCTGCTTGTCACAGACGAAAAAGGCCGCATTAGGAGCCGGATAATAATCGTCGAGTAGTTCGAAGACAAAGCCGAAGCCGCATTTGGAGCAGCCCTTCGGGCGCGAGCTGAACCCCGCGGTCCGCTCGCCGCTCACCTCCCTGTGCCCGCAATTCGGGCAGATGAAAAACGGCATATCCGACAGGCTAGCGACGCGCGCTTAGAAGAGGCTCGCGGCGCCTTCCGGCACCGGCAGGCCGAGGTGGTCGTAGGCGCGCTGGGTCAGCACCCGCCCGCGCGGAGTCCGCTTCAGGAGGCCCTGCTGGAGGAGGTAGGGCTCCAGCACGTCCTCGATCGTGTCCTGCTCCTCGCCGATCGCGATCGCCAGGGTCGAGAGACCGACCGGCCCACCGCCGAACTTGGAGGCGACGGTGTCGAGCAGGGCCCGGTCGCTGCGGTCGAGGCCGCCGGCGTCGACCTCCAGCATCTCCAGCGCGGCCATCGCCACCTCGGCGCCGATCGCGCCGCTGCCCTTGACCTGGGCGAAGTCCCGGACCCGCTTCAGCAGCCGGTTTGCGACCCGGGGCGTGCCCCGGGAGCGCGAGGCGATCGTGCGGGCGCCGTCGGCGTCGATCTCGACCTCGAGGATGCCGGCCGAGCGCTCGATGATCTGGGCGAGGTGCTCGGGGCTGTAGTGCTCGAGACGGTGCGAGACGCCGAAGCGGTCGCGCAGCGGCGTCGTCAACAGGCCGGCGCGGGTGGTGGCGCCGACCAGGGTGAAGGGCGGCAATGGCAGCGTCACCGTCCGCGCCCCGGCCCCCTGGCCCAGCACTACCGGCAGCTCGCCGTCCTCCATCGCCGGGTAGAGCGTCTCCTCGACGGCGCGGCCGAGGCGGTGGATCTCGTCGACGAAGAAGACGCTGCCGGGCTCCAGCGCGGTCAGGAAGGAGGCGACGTCCGCCTTGCGCTCCAGCGCCGGGCCGGCCGTCTGCACCATCGGCACCCCCATCTCCGCGGCGACGATGTGGGCCAGCGAGGTCTTGCCGAGGCCGGGGGGACCGGCCAGGAGGACGTGGTCGAGCGGCTCACCGCGACCGCGAGCCGCCTCGATGAAGATCGCCAGCTGCCCGGTCACCTGCTCCTGGTTGACGAAGTCGTCCAGGGTGGGAGGACGCAGCGACCGATCGAGATCCTCGTCAGGGCCCTCCGCGCGGGCGTCGTGGACCCGCACCTCGGCGTCGACCGGGACCGGCTCGCCGTCGATGCCGGGCGTGCGGATGCGGTTGCCGCCGATACCGGGCGAGTCGCTCACGCGCCGCTCCGGGCGGCCGCCGCCTTGCGCAGGGCGCCGGCGACGAGCTCTTGCGGATCGGCGCCGTCGAGGCCGTCGAGCAGCTGCTCCGCCTCCAGCGGCGCGTAGCCGAGGTTGACGAGGCCGTCGCGAGCCAGCGAACGGGCGTCGCCGCCCTCCGCGGCGGCGAGGACCACCTCTTCCTCGAGCGCGCCGGCGACCTTCTCGCGCAGCTCGACGATGATCCGCTCCGAGGTCCGCTTGCCGATCCCAGGCACCGCCTGGAAGCGTTTCGCGTCGCCCGCGGCGATTGCCCGCAGCAGGTCGCGGGGGCTGCCGCCGGAAAGGGCCGCGACCGCCACCTTCGGGCCGATGCCGCTGACCGAGATCAGCTGGCGAAAGAGGTCGCGCTCCTCCTCGGAGGAGAAGCCGTAGAGGGCAAGCGAGTCGTCGCGTGAGATCAGCTCCGCGTGCAGGAAGGCGTCGCTGCCAGCGGCCGGGACCGCCTTCAGCGTCTCCGCCGAGACGGTCAGCCGGTAGCCGACGCCGGCGGCGTCGATGACGACGTGGTCGGCGCGCCGCACCATCACCTCACCGCGCACGGCGGCGATCATCCGGCCACCCCTTCCGGGGCGGCGACGACCTCGTCGGCCGCGGCCACCGCCTGGCGGTGGCCGCTACCGCCGCCGTGGCAGATCGCGACCGCGAGGGCGTCGGCGGCATGGTCGGGAGTCGGTGGCTCGGGCAGGCCGAGCAGGGTGCCGACCATCCTCTGCACCTGGCGCTTGCCGGCGCCGCCGGAGCCGCAAACCGCCATCTTGATCGCCTGCGGCGTGTAGGCGAAGCAGGCGACGCCGCGCTGGGCAGCGGCCAGCATCGCCACCCCGCTGGCCTGGCCGACGGCCATCGCCGAGTGCACGTTCTTACCGAAGTAGACCGACTCGATCGCCATCGCCCGCGGCTCATGCCAGGAGATCAACTCGGCCAGCGTGCGATGAATCCGCTCCAACCGCCGCTCCATCGGCAAATCGGCAGTCGTCTCGACCACGCCGCCGTCGAGGGCCACCATGTGGTTCCCCTCGACCCGCACGATCCCAAACCCAAGATTGGCCGCACCAGGGTCGATCCCCATCACTACTTGCATGGCAAGTGATTCTGGGAAGGGAGTCGGATGCCTTCCTGGGTTGGTGAGGGGAGGGCCCGGTCGTGCCTCGCGGGAATTCAGTCGCGCACCCTTCGGGTGCAGCTCCAGGTGTTTGTGCGCGCCTATGGCGCGCAGAAGACAGATTGCATATCGCCGCCTTCGGCGACATTCCCGCGGGGCACGACCGGGCCCTCCATCAACACGCAAGATCAAATGGCCGAAGCCCGAAATTCTCAGCGCAAAAGACGGATGGCTCGCCCTGCTTTTTTCTAGAGCTGTCGTACATCAGCCGCCTGCCTGAGCCGGCTCCGTAGAGGGCTGTCGGTGCCCCCTCCCCAGAGGCTCAAGAATTACGGCCCAGGCCCCCAGAGCTGGACCCAGCTGCGCAACGGCCTCTGGGGAGGGGGCACCGACAGCCCTCCCCCACCCAGCCCCGCAAGCAGCCAGCTTCTCCAACACGTCC